>JBDZUZ010000006.1:0-61457 GCA_040255445.1 Planctomycetaceae bacterium
GTACGCACGGTGGTGTGGGAGGGGAGGAGCCGCAAGGCTCCCCCCTATCCCGATCTGGGTTCCGCGGCCCGCCCCCCGCCTACAGTCCCGCCGCGAGCAGGGTGTAGCTCAGCTTGGTAGAGCGCCTGGTTTGGGTCCAGGAGGCCGCAGGTTCAAATCCTGTCACCCTGACTTCAGTTCATGACCGGAGTTTGTCGTGGGCATCAAGGCATCGATCTTGATCTACTCGGATGGCTGCCCGCGCGAGCGCCTGGCCGAACCGCTGCAGCTTGATCGTGATGCGACCATCGCCTTCGCGCAACGGGTGATTCCCGGAACGCCTGTACAGCAGGCCGCCGACACCACATTCGACAACCCATTCCCTGACCCATCGGATTTCCATATCGGCTGGTTCGGGCGACTCGCGATCGTGGTGGCGTCGGCGATCGCCGAGGATTGCCCGTCACAGATCGCGCCATACCTCCTGAACGCGAGCGAATTCGACACACTGACCTACGTCGGGACGCACAGCATTCCCGAGTGGTGTGCCTATGCGCGTTGGTTCCGAGGCAAGATCGTTCGCTCGGTCAGTCTGTCGTCCGAGCGGGGCGAAGTCGCAGAGAACATCGGCGAGCAGTTCGAGTTCGAGCGGCCCTTCTGGTCCGGCGAGCGAGGCAGCGAATGGGACGACCCGAGCGATCCCATCCCTTTCTGCCCCATGGACATCGCCGAGGCGGCCCTTGAGTCGCTGCTGGGTTACTCACTCGAGGCGCAAGAGGTCATGGGGAAGCGTCCCGAAGACATCCCGCTCATGCACTTCGTGCGCGCCCGGAACTTTGCTGCTCCGGGGTGGTAGAGCGCCCGCTTTGAGTTCAGGAGGCTCCGGTGCGGATCCGGTCTCCCTGACGTTCTCCTTTGTAGAGCGAGATGTAGATGGGCGCGAAGACTTGGATGCTCGTGTACTCCGACGGCGATCCCCGCGACACACTGGTGCGTCGACCGCCGCTCAATCGCGATGCATCAGCGCGGCTCGCCCGCAGCCTCTTTCGGCCGTCAAGGCTGATATCGCTCAATGATGTGGACTTGGGTGACACCCAGCCCCGTGATGGCAACATCCACATCGGCTGCTTCGATGATGTGGCGGTGATCGCGTGCGAGGAAATCGCTATCGATTATCCGTCGCAGTTGCCCGGGCGATGGCTCGACCGTGGACCGCGGGTCGTGACCCTGCACTGCATGCACAGCGTGGTTGACTGGTTCGCGTTTGCTCAATGGCGAGAGGGTGTGCTGACCCGATCGCTAAGCGTCTCGAACGACCACGGAGAGATCGAGAACATCGGAAAGCCCTTCGCATTCGAGGTTCCCTACTGGGCGGGAGACTATCCGATGGAGGTCTGGCCGGACGACGATGGAGAGAACATGCTCCCGTTCCATCCGCTGGACCTGGGTGAAGCGGCGCTGCTCGCGCTCTTTGGGTATCAACTTGAAGGGGACGGCTCGGCGCCTCTTGATTGGAGCGAGTTGCCACTACTCGCCTTTTCTCGGCGAAAGTCATTCCTGCAGCGGCTTCTACGCCGGTGATTCACACCCTCGGCCCGCTCTCGCCCAGCTTGGCGAGCTCCTCGCCGTACTGCTCGCGCATCGGCTCGATGACTTCGCGGAGGAACCGTTCGGTCTGCTCGACACTGCGCCCGATGTAGCGCATCGGGTCCATGAGCCCTTCCCAGTCGAGTTCTGCCTTGAGCGCGGGCGGGTGGAACGCGTCGTCGTTCTTGAGCCGCTCGAGCAGGTCGTTGTCGAGCCCTTCCTGCTTGACGTGCAGGCCCGCGGCCTGGGCGTGTTTCCGGATGTGCTCGTGGTACTCCTGACGGTCGCCGCCGAGTTTGACGCACGCCATCAGGATGTTCTCGGTCGCCATGAACGGCAGCTCGGCCATCAGGTTCTTGCGCACCATCGCCTCGTGCACGATCAGCCCGCTCGCGACGTTGTGCATGAGATCGAGCGCGCCGTCCAGCGCGAGAAACGCCTCGGGCAGGCTGAGCCGCCGGTTCGAGGAATCATCGAGCGTCCGCTCCAGCCACTGCGTCGCCGCGGTGTCGTAGGCGTTGCCAACGAGGTTCATGACAAACCGCGTCAGCCCGCAGATGCGCTCACACCGCATCGGGTTCCGCTTGTACGGCATCGCCGATGACCCGATCTGCTTGCTCTCGAACGGCTCATCGAGCTCCTTGCGGTTCGAGAGCAGGCGGATGTCGGTGGCGATTTTGTGCAGGACTGACGCAGTTGCAGCCAGGTCGCCGAGCATGAACGCATCGAGCACACGCGGATACGTCTGACCGGAGAGGCCGAGGATGCAGGCGCCGGAGCCTTCCGGTGTCGGTATCGCCCGATAGATTGCAGCAGCCTCGAATTCATCAACCATAGCAGAGTCGTTGTTAAAGAGCGCGAGAAACGACGCCTGTGTTCCGGTGGCGCCCTTGAAGCCGCGGAGCCAATATCCGCCGGCCGTGTGGTTGAAGACCGCGCCATAACACTGGCTCAGCTCAAACGCCCAGCCCGCAGCTCGGCGGCCCACTGTGACGGGTTGTGCCGGCTGATAGTGTGTGAACCCGAGCGTCGGCACGCTCCGGTACCGCATCGCAAAATCGCCGAATCCCTGGATCACCCGTGCGATCTTGAGGGCGATGATCTTTGCTGCCTCGCCGATGACCGCCAGATCCGCATTGCACACCACATCCTGACTCGTCATCCCCAGATGGATGATCCCCTTCGCCTTCGGGCACCGGTCGCCCCACGCGTGCACGTGGGCCATCACATCGTGCCGCAGTTCCCGCTCGTGCCGCTCCGCGGCCTGCATGTCCGCATCCGTCACCTCCAGATTCGCCCGCAGCTCCTCGACCTGCTCCTTCGAGACCGGCAGCCCCATCTCGTGCTGCGCCTCCGCCACCGCCAGCCAGATCCGCCGCCACGTGTTGAACTTGTGCCGCGGCGACCAGATCCGCAGCATCTCCGGGCTGGCGTTGCGGGCGGCGAGGGGCGAGGTGTACGTGTCGTACTGGGATTGGGTCATGAAATCGTCCGGTCGTCGGGGCCGCTCGGTGAGCGTGAGTCAAGGAAGGGCTGAAGCACCGCGATGAGCTCTGGCAAGTGAACGGTCGCGATACGCCACATAATCTCGGATTGGATGTCGCCGTACTCGTGCGCGAGGATGTGCCGCGTCGCCACGATGGCCCGCCACTGGATTGACGGCAGCCGACCACGAGTGTCCTCGGACACATTCCGCGCTGCTTCGCCGACGATCTCAACCGTCCGCTCTACGGCATCACGGGTCTTGCGATCCTGCTGGAAGGCCTGCTGGTCCATGCCCGCGACATACTCCGACGCCCGCGTCGCGGCGTCGAGCATGTCCCAGAGGTATTTGAGGTCGCGGTCGTCAGGCTGCATGGAGAAGCTGCTTAGTCCGTTCAATCGACGCCCGCAGGTACGGGTTCCGAACCGTCTCCGCCTCGATCAGGTCAACACGCCGACCGAGCAGGTCCTCCAGCCCCGCCTGAAGCTTGAAGAACACATCATCGAACCCGCCCCGCGGCCGCGGCTCGAACTCGACAAGGAAGTCCACATCGCTCCGCGCGGCATCGAACGCGGCCGACGTCGCCGACCCGATCAGGAAGAGCCGCCGCACGCGGTGCTCGCGGCACAGGTCCCGGATCCGATCAAGATTGTCCCGGACGAGCGGTATCACGCTCCAAGGATATGGAGTTCACGCCGATCCGCCCGCCGCGGTGTTTGAGGCGATGTCCCTCCACGCCCGATCCGCCGCGCCATCAAGCACCAGCGCAGTCGCATCGCGGATGTTCGACAGGCACACCACGTCTGTAACGCCGTATGGGCTCGTACCAGCCTCTTCGCTCTGCATGAACAGGCCTCTGTTCGGGTCCCCGCCCTTCGCCGCCACGCGCCCCCTCACCCCCTCCTCTGCTATCTTCACTGCCCCCGATGCCCCCTCCCCCCTCCCAGCACGAGGCCAGCGTTCCGGCGATCATGGCCCCGCCTGTCAAGCGGGATAACCCGCTGACCCGGAGCGTTGCGGGCATCCTCGGGCTCTCCTTCCTGGCCCTCATGCTCGTCCTGTGCCTGGCCACGCTGCCGTGGACCACGGCCCGGGTGACCGAGGCCGGCGCCGCCGAGGGCGCCCGTGGCACGCCCCGCTACAACGCCGGCGACCCCGCCGCGGGCCGCCTCCCGCCCTTCTGGGTGGACCCCAGCGATGAGCAGGCCCGCCGCTTCAACCGCCTCGTCCCCGAGCCCGTCCGGCTCGAGATCGCCGCGGAACACAACATCCGCCCCGATGAACTGGTCGACCAGGTCGACACCCCCGCCGCGGCGACCCTTCGCGACCACTGGCCCAGCTACTGGCTCGGCACGGATGTCTTGGGCCGCAGCCTCGCGATTCGCGTCCTGACCGGCGGTGGCATCTCTCTGGGGATCGGCCTCGCCGCTGCCTTGCTGTCCGTTTTCATCGGCACCGCCTACGGCGCCATCGCCGGGTACGCCGGGGGCCGGGCCGATGCGATCATGATGCGGATCGTCGATGTGCTGTACGGCCTGCCGTACATCCTGCTCGTCGTGCTGCTGGCGGTGGCGAGCGATGCCGCGATCGACGAGTTCGTCTCCCGCAACAAGGAGCGGACCGGCTGGCTCCGCGACCAGGCGGCCCAGGTGCTCGCGGCGGAGGGCCTGCCCGCCGATGCCGCCGCGGTGACCCGCGCACTGGACGAGAACGATGCCCTCCGCACCCGCCTTGATACCGAGGCAATCGAGAAATTCCCGCCGCGGCAGATGAGCGAGAGCCGCCGGACCCAACTCGATGTGCTGACGCTGCTGGTGGCGATCGGCGGGGTGAGCTGGCTCACCATGGCCCGCGTCATCCGCGGCCAGGTCCTGAGCCTCAAGAACCAGCCATTCATCGAGGCCGCACGGTCGGTGGGTCTTTCGACCCCACGCATCTTCATCCGCCACCTTCTGCCGAACCTGATCGGTCCGATCGTCGTGTATGCGACGTTGACCGTGCCGCAGGCGATCCTGCAGGAGTCGTTCCTGAGCTTCCTGGGCATCGGCGTGAAGCCGCCCTTGCCCAGCTGGGGGAACCTGGCGGCGGACGGGCTGAGCGAACTCAACCCGTATGAATCGAACTGGTGGTTGCTGCTGTTCCCGTGTGTGCTGCTGGGGTCGACGCTGCTGGCCCTGAACTTCGTGGGCGAGGGGCTGCGGGAGGCGTTCGATCCGCGGCGGGCGCGGCGTTAATCTTGCGTTTGTGTGCGCCTAACCTCCCCGGCGGTCGCCGAGGAGGATGTCGGGGAGTGGTGGGGGTCTCGGCGGTCGATGGGTTGTCCGAGTGTCTGTCAGCGGGTCGTGCCGCCGATTCCGGCCGGCCCAGTGTGTTGCCCGGAGGGCTGGTTTCATGCAGAACAAGTTCGGCCTCAAGGACCTCGTGCTCTTCACGCTTGTGATCCTGATCGGGATCAGCGTGTGGCTGTCGATGGTGCAGCGCGACAAGGAGTCGGCGCGGCTCCAGGCGGTGCAGGCGAAGGTCGAGGCGATCGAGGGATCGACCTCGCGCATCCAGCGGACGATCGACACCGAGCTGTCCGCGGTGCGTGACACGGTCTCGACGCTCGAGCAGCGGGTGGCCAGCGGTGTGGTGCTCGCCAACCCGGGCGGCGGCAACGCCGCATCAAGCAACACCGGCGGCGGCAGCAGCGCTGTCGACCGCGATGAATCCTGGGCCCGCCCGGGCGTCAAGGTGACCTGGAGCAAGCCCGAGGGCCCGATCGAGACCAGCCCGCGGTCGTTCCCCGGTTACCAGGACGGCGGCGAGTTCATCTCGATCCTCGAGGGCCAGCCCCCGATCATCACGCCCTACCGCTACGCCGATGTCTACGGCCGCTACATCACCGACGAGGTCACCGAGAGCCTCGGACGCTACAACCCGGCGACGCTCCGCATCGAGGGCGTGCTCGCCGATGCCTGGCAGATGGACCCCGACGGCATGTGGCTCCGCTGCCGGATCCGCGGCAACGCCCGCTTCAGCGACGGCGAGCCCGTCACCGCCGAGGATGCCCGGTACACCTACCACGACCTGATCTGGAACATGCAGATCGAGGCCGACCGCTTCCGGTCGGTGTACGAGGCGATCGAGACCGTCACCGTGGTCAGCGACAAGGTCGTCGAGTTCACCTTCAAGCAGCCCAAGTACGACAACTTCGCTCAGGCGATGCTCTACCCGATCGTGCCCAAGCACTTCTACGAGCGGTTCACGCCGCAGCAGATCAACCAGAGCACCGGCCTGATGATGGGCTCGGGCCCCTTCCGGCTCGAGCGGCTCGACGTCAACAGCCAGTGGACGCCGCCCAACGACATCGTCCTGGTCCGCAACGAGCGGTACTGGGGCCCGCGCCCCGCGCTCGACCGCATCCGCTTCAAGATCATCCAGGACAGCATCGCGCGGCTCACCGCCTTTGACAACGGCCAGGGCGACATGATCCGCCCGACGCCCCAGCAGTTCGACCTGAAGCGCAAGGACGAGCGTTTCAACCAGATGGCCGAGGCGAAGGACTGGTACAACATGCAGGGCGGCTGGTCGTTCATCGCCTGGCAGTGCGGCCCGCGCAACGGCGGGAAGCTCACACCGTTCGCGGACAAGCGGGTCCGCCTGGCGATGACGCACCTGATCGACCGCGACAGAATCAAGCGCGACATCTACATGGGCCTCGCCCGCATCGGCACCGGCCCCTTCAACAGCGAGACCCCGCAGGCGAACCCCGAGATCGAGCCCTGGCCCTACGACGAGCGCAAGGCCGCGGAACTGCTCGCCGAGGCCGGCTGGATCGATCGCGATGGCGACGGTGTCCGCGAGAACGAGAAGGGCGACCGCTTCGTCTTCCAGATCACCTACGGCAACGGCAGCGATTCGACGCTCCAGATGGTGACGTACATCAAGGACCAGTGCGCCAAGATCGGCATCGTCTGCGAGCTCAACCCGATCGACTGGTCGATCCTGCAGTCGATCCTCGACCGCCGCGACTTCGACGCCGCGACCTTCGCCTGGTCCGCCAGCTCCCCCGAGAGCAACCCGCGTCAGCTCTGGGCGATCTCGTCGATCGAGGGCACGGGCGACAACTTCGTGCAATGGCGCAACGAGGAGGCCGACGGCTACATCCAGCAGGGCGAGACGCTGATCGACGAAGATGCGCGGATGAAGGTCTGGCACCAGCTGCACCGCGTGATCCACGAGGAGCAGCCCTACACGCCGATGTTCGAGCTGCCCTGGCTGCGGCTCATGAACAAGCGGGTGGGCAACGTCCAGACCTACAAGTCCGGTCTCGAACCCTCCGAGTTCTTCATCAAGTCCGAGAAGGCCCAGGCGAACTGACGCCCACGGGGACACGAGCACTCGATGGGCACGTACATCCTCCGAAGACTGCTTCTGATGATCCCGACACTGATCGGGATCACCTTCCTGCTGTTCATGCTGGTCGCGCTCGCGCCCGGCGGCATCGGGGCTGCGCTCCGCGTCTCTGGCGGCGGACAGGTCGAGTCCGGCCAGAAGCAGATGATGGAGGCGTACCTCGAAGACCGCTACGGCCTGGGCGACCCGGTGCCCGTGCAGTATGTCCGGTGGCTAGGCCGCATCAGCCCGATCAAGTTCGGCGATCGCGCCCAGGTCTCGCTCCGCGGCGAGCGAGTCTCGGCGCCCAAGCCCATCAAGGATCCGGTCGCGTGGAAGTGGTTCGTCGAAGAGCTCCCCGGTGTCCCCGAAGTTGGTCACGAGTGGGCCCAGGGCGCCAGCGATGAAGAGCGGGGGCTGATCTACGCGAAGGCGCTCGAGGAGTATGTCGCTGCCCGCGCGGCATCGGTCGGCGCGGCCGCGGTCTTCGAGCAGGAGGCCGCGCGGCTCCTCAAGGACACCGGGCACGCGGACATCGTCGACTTCCGCAATCGGATTGAGAAGGGCCCCGCCAACCGTGTCACGCCCGACCGCACGCACGAACTCTGGCCGCGGGTTGAAGAGCTTGGTCAGCGCATGATGGCGGCGTACACGCGGGCCCAGGACGCACGCGGCCGGCTGCAGGCGGTCTTCGCCGCGAAGCCCTTCGATGAGGCCGGCGTGCCCATCATCCCCGGCGCGCTCTACGTCGACTGGCCCGACTTTGGTGTGTCCATGACACGCGGGCAGCCGGTGCTCGATCTCATCGGCAACCGGCTCCCCGTCACGCTGCTGGTCAACTGCATCGCCTTCCCGATCATCTATCTGATCGCGATCCCCGGCGGCATGCTCGCCGCGGTCAAGCAGGGCAAGTGGCAGGACACGCTGCTGGGCGGTCTGTTCGTCGCGTTCTGGTCGGTGCCGATCGTGTGGGCCGGCGTGCTCGCGGCGGGGTACCTCGCCAACGACCGCTACCTGGGCTGGTTCCCGGTCGCGGGGCTGCACAGCAACGACTCGGACCGCATGCTGTTCCTCCCCAGCTTCACGGATGGCTTCAAGCCCGGCTTCGTGCTCGACACGCTCTGGCACCTCGTGCTGCCGGTCGCGTGCCTGGTGTACGGCGGGTTCGCGGTGCTCAGCAAGCAGACCCGCGCGGCGATGCTCGACAACTTCAACGCCGACTACGTCCGCACCGCCAAGGCCAAGGGCGTCGCTTCCAACCACATCATCTTCCGCCACGTCTTCCGCAACAGCCTTCTGCCGCTGATCACGATGTTCGCGACGGTGTTCCCGGCGATGCTCTCGGGCTCGGTGGTCATCGAGCGGATCTTCAGCATCCCGGGGATGGGCAGCCTCGCGATCGAGGCGATCTACCTGCGCGACCGCGAGCTGCTGCTCGCCAACGCGCTGATGATCGCGGCCGTCAACCTCTTCGCGCTGCTGCTGGCCGACATCCTCTACGCCATCGCCGACCCGCGGATTTCGTACAAGTGATCGACACCGCCGGGCGCTTGCCCGGCGAGCAAGGACGAAGCGAACGACCATGACGATGCTGGACGCCCAACGCAGCAAGCCCGCCGAGACCACGACGGTCACGGGTGTGCAGCTCATGCAGGGGCTGGGCGTGCAGCCCGCCAAGGGCTTCTGGGAGGACGCCTGGAGCCAGGTCGTTCGCCAGCCCCGCGCGATCGCGAGCCTCTGCTGGATCGGTCTGGTGGGGTTCCTCGCCGCGTTCGCGCCCCTGATCGCGAGCGGTCACCCGATCTACTCGAAGTGGAACGAAGAGGGGCCCAACCGGGTCGCCTCGCCGCTGCTCCGGTACCTCACCGCCGGTGATGCGATGATCGTCGTGATCGCGCTGCTCGGCGGTCTGCTGCTGCTCGTGCCGCGGAGCGTGATGAAGATGAAGCGGGGCCACCGCCTCGGCCTGATCCTCGCGGCGTCGGCGCAGGCGGCGTTCGCGATCGGCATCATCTCGATCGTGCAGTGGTACATCGGCCGGCGTGAGATCCCCGCCGATATCCGCCAGGCCACGCTGCAGCCGTGGTTCCGGCCGACGATGGCCGCGGCCGCGGCGGTGGTCGCGATGGCGATCCTGCTGATCGTCCCGACCTTCCGCCGCCTGGGCGGCAGGCTGGTCTTCGGCGGCATCGTGGCCGCGCTCTGCTTCGCGACGATCTGGGGCACCTGGGGACGGCCCGTCCTCGAGACCTTCCCGTACCGCGATCAGGAAGCGCAGGGGATTGCCGAGCACACGTACACGCTGATCCCATTCTCGCCCAACGAGCGGGCGACCAATCTGCGTCTGCTCGAGCCGGGGCAGACGCGGCTCACGCCCGACATCCGCTACGCCGAATCGCAGGGGCAGGACACCTCGGCCTTGCTCGCCAAGGCAGAAGAGAGCCCCGAGTACATCCTGGGCACCGATGCGATCGGCCAGGACGTCATGAGCCAGATGATCCACGCATGCCGCCTGTCGATCTCGATCGGACTGGTGAGCACGGGGATCGCGGTCGTGATCGGCGTGACGATCGGCGCGCTGATGGGCTACTTCGGCGGCTGGGTCGACCTCCTGCTCTTCCGGGTCGTCGAGGTCTTCATGGCGATCCCGGTGCTGTTCCTGCTCATCGTCGCCGCGGCGGTGCTGCCGCGGAACACCTATGTCCTGATGATCATCATCGGGTGTGTGGCCTGGACGGGCGCAGCGCGCTTCACCCGCGCCGAGTTCATGCGGCTGCGGAACCAGGACTTTGTGCAGGCGGCCAAGAGTGTGGGCCTGCCGCTGCGGTCGGTGCTCTTCAAGCACATGCTGCCCAACGGCGTGACCCCTGTGCTGGTTGACTCCTCCTTCGCGATCGCCGCGGCGATCCTCGCCGAGAGCGTGCTCAGCTACCTGGGCCTCGGCCCGGCGGAGCAGGCCAGCTGGGGCCGCCTGCTCGCCAGCGCGACCAACGAAGTCGGTGAGTTCAAGTGGTGGCTGGCGACCTATCCCGGCGCGGCCATCTTCCTCACCGCCCTCGCGTACAACCTGCTGGGCGAGAGCCTGCGCGATGCCATCGATCCCAAGCTCAAGAAGGCGCGTGTGTGATGACCCAAGCCGTGTCGACGACTCCCAAGACCGCCGCCGCGACCGGCGCCAGCGGCCCCAAGCTCGATGAGCCGCTGGTCACCATCCGCGATCTGGCCGTCTCGTTCGACAATCGCGGCGGCCCGCGCATCCAGGCCGTGGACGGCAACAGCCTGACGCTGTACCCCAGGCAGACCGTCGCGGTCGTCGGCGAATCCGGCTGCGGCAAGAGCGTGAGCGCGATGAGCATGCTCCAGCTCATCCCCCGCCCGCCCGGCCGCTTCGACCGCGGCAGCATCCAGTTCCGCTCCAAGCTCGCGAAGACTCCCGGCGGCACCGTCGATCTTCTCAAGCTCAGCGATGCCGACATGCGTCAGGTCCGCGGCAACGAGATCGCGATGATCTTCCAGGAGCCGATGACCAGCCTCAACCCGGTCTACACCGTCGGCGACCAGATCATGGAGGCGATCCTCCTCCATCAGAATGTCGACGGCAGCAAGGCCTTCGACATCGCGCTCGAGGCGATGAAGGCGGTCGGCATCCCCGAGTCCGAGCGGCGCATCAAGCAGTACCCGCACCAGTTCTCCGGCGGTATGCGGCAGCGCGTCATGATCGCGATGGCGCTGGCCTGCCGCCCCAAGCTGCTGCTCGCCGATGAGCCGACTACCGCGCTCGACGTCACGATCCAGGCGCAGATCCTCGAACTCCTCCGCGAGCTCAAGGAAACGCGCGGCATGGGCGTGCTCCTTATCACGCACGATCTGGGCGTCGTCGCCGAGAACGCCGATGTCGTCTGCGTGATGTACGCGGGGCGCGTCGTCGAGTACGCCAACGTCATCGAGCTCTTCGAGCGGCCGATGCACCCCTACACCCGCGGCCTGCTCAACTCAATCCCCAAGCTCGGCGCCCGCCGCGACCGGCTCGTCACGATCAAGGAGATCGTCGAGAACCCGGCCGAGTTCGAGAAGCTCCCCGGCGCGGAGAGTGGCGTGCGTCCCTGGTGGCCGTGGCAGGACCCGCCCAAGGACCTGCAGCGGCTCGATGAGCCCGCCGGCGACTACATGCTTCATGAGGTCTCGCCGGAGCACTGGGTCGGCCTCTGGCGGACCAAGGCCGTTGTGGAGCACAAGACCCGCCCGCCGGACTTGCAGTACCGCAAGCCCCGCCCCGAGGCCGCCGCGGCGACCTGAACGCCGCGATCGGCGTCGTCTCGCGGAGCGCGGTAGCATCACCGCATGCGGGTCGTGATCCTCGCCGACGAGTTCTTCGCAGCACGCGAGCGCGTGCTGCTGTCCCGGCTCGAGGTCGGGCTCGCCGATGAAGGCGTCCGCGTCATCCACGCCGTTCCGGAAACCGTCGCCTCTCACCTGCCCGGCGAAGTCTTTTCGACGGTCGTCAGCTACTCGACCCGCACGCTCATGATGAGTAAGTCCCTGCCGGCCAAACGGCTGGTGCAGGCGATCGCCAAAGTCGACCGCGCGGAGCAGCCCGCCCCGGTGGATGTGGTGCATGTCTTCGGCGGCGCTTCATGGTCGCTGGCGTCCGAGTTGGCTTCGGATCTGGGGGCCGCGCTGGCGGTCGAGATCTGGCGCTCGGGCCTGATCTCCCGCGCCCGCGGGCTCAAGGCGGAGATACCGCCCGTGCTCTTCGCACCGGATCCGACCATCGAGAAGGCGCTGCTCGCCGAATCGCCGGGCGCTTCCGTGCGGCTCTGCAAGTGGGGTGTGCATGTCCCATCGACCGAGCGCGCTGTGCTCAAGCCCGGGCGTGCTGTCGCTGTCATGATCGTCGGCACCGGCCGCAACACACGCGCGTTCGTCTCCGCGATCGAAGGGCTCGCCGCGATGATCCGCGAAGATGCGGACCTGCACATCTTCTGCGATGCGCTCGCAGCGCGGCGCAGCGGTGTCTGGGCGACCGCGCGGAGGCTGGGCATCCTCGAGCGCGTTTCGCTCATCGAGGAGCTCGAGGGCCGCCGCGACATGCTGCTCCACGGCGACATCCTCGTGCTCCCCGAAGCGCTGGGCGAACAGCGCAGCATCGCGCTCGATGCGATGGGCCACGGCATGATCGTCGTCGCCGCGGCGGATCCGATGGTCAGCGCGCTGATCGACGGCCGGACCGCGCGGCTCGTGAGTCAGCCAGAGACCGGCGAGTGGGCGAGCGTGCTCCGCACCGTCATCGGGCAGCGCGATGCATCGCGCGATCTGGCCGCGCGTGCGATCGAGTTCGTGCGTCAGGAACGCCGCGCCACCGATCACATCCGCTCCGTACTCAGCGCGTACGAGTGGATGACCCGCGAGGCCGCGATCCCCTTCGAGCCGCCCACCTCAGGGGGCTGAAACCGCGGCGGCGGGCCGTTTCCCGCGTCCGATATTCGCGAGGCCCGGGCCATCCCCGGTCCGTCTGTAGCGGCGGCCGTGCAGACCGAACGTAGATTCTCCTTGATTCCCTCAAGGGGCGCGGCACCTTGAAGATGGGCGGACCGGCAAACCCGGAGGGAGCCGGCGTCCCCCGCGGCACAAGCCCGCGACATCTCAAAGAGAGGGATTCAACATGCTGATCGAAGCGATTGCGATCGCCGCGGCCGTCACGGCCGGGCCGATGCAGAAGGCCAACACGTTCTCCGGCGAGCGTTCGCTCGCCACGGTGCGGCCGTACCCGCAGCACCGCGCGGACGATGTCCGCCGGCCCGGGTTCAACGGGCGCGCCTGGCAGGGCCGCCCGATCATCGGCGGTGTGCACACCGGCTACCCCGTCGGCTGGCCCGACCCGGGGCCCGAGGCCTACGGCGCGATCGGCCACGAGCAGGCGCGCGTCTATGTCGTCGTCGGTCACCAGGTCATCAGCATCAGCCCGTGGGTGAAGCTCGAAGGCCGCGCCAACATCCCGCTCGAGCACGCGCGGCAGGAGTGGCTCAAGGAGCGCGGCTATGTCGGCGGCGTTCGGACCTTCGTGAACGATGCCTATGTCGTTGGTGAGCACGATCACGACGACGACCACGTCGAGGGCGGCCGCGATCACGCCTCGAACGAAGGCAAGCCCAATGGCGGCAAGATCGAGCCCCGCGGCGTGATCGAACTCGCGCCCGATGTGCCCAGGTTCAAGAGCCGCATGCAGGTCGACGCCGCATCGCGGTAGGATGGCAAGGTCCGCGTCGTCCGTCCCGCGGTTGCCGCGGCCCGGCCGGTGACGCGCGTGGTCCCGATGGGTAATCCGGGTGTGGAAGCCCGTCTCGCGGCGGAACAGGCGGCCAAGGCGGCCGAGGGTGATGGTGGCGCGGCCAAGGTCGCCTCAGCGCAGTAATCCGTCCCTGTCAGTACCGGTTCCGCCCCCAACTCCGCCCCCTTGATCGTGGCGGCAGACTTTGAAGACGGCCCACGGCGTATGCTGCGTCGATGGGCCGTCTTCCTTTTGATCCCGGGCGCATGGCGGCGAAGCGGGCCGAGGAGAAGGCCGCCGCGCCGGCGGAGGTTGCGGCGTCGCCCGATCGTCCGTTGAAGGTCTCGCAGCTCGCCGCGGCGGTCGATGGCGCGCTGCGGCGCGGCTTCCCGGCTTCGGTTCGTGTCGCCGGCGAGGTCAGCGGCTTCCGCGACCGCACCCACTGGTACTTCGATCTGAAGGATGAGAACGCCGTGATCAACGGCGTGATGTTCCGCTCCGCCGCGGCCAAGGCGGGGTTCGTTCCGCAGAACGGTCAGCAGGTCCTGGCCCGCGGGCGGATCGAGTTCTACGCCCCGGGCGGCAAGGTCTCGTTTATCATCGACAAGCTCGAGCCGGTTGGCGAAGGCGCACTCGAACTGGCCTACCGAGCGCTCTGCGAGGAACTCCGCGGCCTGGGCTGGTTCGCGGTGGAGCGCAAGCGGCCGCTGCCGACATTCCCGCGCCGCATCGCAGTGATCACCAGCCGGACCGGCGCAGCGTTGCAGGACGTGATCGACACGATGCGGCGGCGGTGCCCCGCGGTGGGGGTGTTGCTGGTCGATGCGCGGATGCAGGGAAAGGCCGCAGCGCCCGAGGTCGCCGCGGCGATCCGTGAAGTGAACGCGCGTGCGGAAGAACGCGGGATCGATGCGATCATCGTGACCCGCGGCGGCGGCTCGATGGAAGACCTCTGGGCCTTCAACGAGCGGATCGTGTCGCAGGCGATCTTCGAATCGCAGCTGCCCGTGGTCGCCGCGATCGGCCACGAGACCGACACGACAATCGCCGAACTCGTGGCCGATGAGCGCTGCGCCACACCGACGCAGGCGGCGATGCGGCTCACGCCCGACACCGAGGCGCTGCTGCGCCAGATCGATTCGATGGGCCGGCGGCTGGCCGGGCTGGTGGTTCGGCAGGTGCGCGCGGAGCGTCAGCGGGTTGTCGCGGTGGCGCGATACCCGTTTTTCGCAGACCCACGTGGCCCGATCGCCATGTGGCAGGACCGCCTGTCGCAGCTCACGCGGCGGATGAATTCGGAGATGCGCGCTGCGCTGTTGGCGTCCCGGCGCCAGGTCGATGAATGCGCAGTGCGGCTCGAGCCGCATCGTCCCGGTGTGGTGCACGGACGGCTGCTCTCGACGCTTTCAGTCCTGGAAGCGAGGCTGAACGCGGCGGTTGGCTCGCGGCTCGACAGCGCCGCGATCGATGCCGCCCAGCGCCGGCTGCAGCGGGCGGTGCCCCTGTCGATGCGGAGGTCTCGGGAGCGGGTCCAGTCCGCCGCCCGCCGTCTCGAGGCGGTGTCGCCCCGCCGCGTGCTCGAACGCGGTTACACCGTGACGCTCCGGGATGATGGGCGGCTGGTGCGGTCGCCCGCGGATGTGCGTGATGGCGACCGGCTGGAGACACGCACCGCCGACGGCTCGGTGCACTCGGTGGTAGGGGAAGGATCGCCGGTGGCCACCGGCGGATCTCGCCCGACAGAGCAGCAGCCCCCGCCGCCTGCCGCGAAGCCGGCCGCGGCTTCGAGAGGGCCGGCCGGCGGCCGTCGCGGCGGTCGAGCCGCGGAGCAGCCCAATCTCTTCGAGTTGGACGGCCCGCGGGCCGATGGATAACTTCAAGCCGTGGCGAACCCCAAGGACCGCATGAAGAACGACCCCGGCGAGCAGCCGTCTTTCGAGCAGGCCATCGAGCAGCTCGAGGCGATCATCGACCGCATCGAGAGCGGCGAGATCGGCCTGGAGCGGTCGATCGCCGAGTACGAACGCGGCGTCGCCCTGATCCGGCGGTGCCGGCAGGTGCTCGAATCCGCCGAGCAGCGGGTCGAAGAACTGCAGCGCCAGGCGGGCGCTGAGCAGGGACGCGGGAACGCCGATGCGGCCGATGAGGCATGATGGGCTGGACCGCATCGCAGTATGAACTCTTCGAAGCACTGGCGCAGGTTGTGCGCGTGTTGTTCGCGATCGCGTTCGGCGCGTGCGTCGGCTCGCTGATCAATGTGCTGGTCTACCGGCTGCCGCTGGGGCTGGGCGTCGTGACGCCGCCTTCGCGGTGCCCCTCGTGCGAGACGCGGCTGACCTGGCGGGAGAACATCCCGATCTTCGGGTGGCTGTTCCTGAAGGGCCGGTGCCGATTCTGCCGGTCGAAGATCTCGCCCGAGTACCCGCTGGTCGAGCTTCTGGTCGGCGTCATCTTCGCGATCACCTACCTGGTGCTTTACGCCGAGCGCGGCATGTTCCTGGGGATCAACTTCGGTGCGATCCGGCCCGAGTGGGCGCGGAACGGCTTCACCGAGACCTGGCCGGTCTTCATCGTGGTCTTGATGCTCTTCTCGTCGCTGGTGGCGATGACGCTGACGGACCTCAAGTCGTACACGATCCCGCTGGTCTTGACGTGGTTCCCGGCGATCGTCGCGGTGATCGCCCATCCCGCGGCGGCAATGTGGATCCAGCAGACGCAGGGAGGCTGGAGCTGGGTCGCGAAGGGTGAGGTCTGGGCGATCGCGACGCCCGGCGTGCACGGATGGTGGTGGATCGGGGCTGCTCTTGGTGGCGCGGTCGGTCTCGTCCTCGCGAACGTGCTGATGAGCTTCGGCGTGATCGGGCGGAGCTTCGCCGACTACGAGGCGTGGGAGAAGCAGGCGCTCGCCGACCGCGCGGCCGAGGCGGGGACGGACGAGAAGCACCTGGGCCATCCGCCCGAGACTTCGCCGCCGGAGATGTGGATCCAATACCCGCACGCGCGGCGGGAGATGCTGCGGGAGTTGATCTTCCTGAGCCCGTGCATCGGCCTGGCGCTCTGCGGCGGGTGGGTCGCGCGGAAGCTTGCCGGGCCGTGGGCGTTCGATCCCGGGACCGGGCTTTATGTCCCCAGCGAGGCGGCGCCGCTCTGGCTGACCGTGCTCGCCGGCGTGATCCTGGGGTACCTGATCGGCGGCGGCATCGTCTGGGCGGTGCGGATCTTCGGGTCGATGGCGTTCGGCAAGGAAGCGATGGGCCTGGGCGATGTCCACCTGCTCGCGGCGGTGGGGGCCTGCCTGGGCTGGGTCGACGCCACGCTGACGCTCTTCGCCGCGGTACTGCTAGGGCTGATCTGGCCGCTGGTCTCGCTGGTGACCCGCGGCAAGCTGCAGCGTCAGTTGCCCTTCGGGCCGTGGCTGGCGGCAGGGGCGATGGCGGTCTTCTTCGCCAAGCCGCTGATCGAGCGGTTCCTGACCGTGATCATGGGTTTCGAGGTCCCGCTGGATCTGCCCTGATCTGGGTTGGCGAGCAGGGGTGGGTTTCACGCCGGAAATCCGACGGTTCCGCGAGGGGTGGCCTTTCCGAGGGCGGACAGCCGATAAGATGCGGGCCCACGCCGGCGGTACCGGCGGGGCTACCCGTACGAAATAAGAACAGGGGACGACGATGGGATTGCTTGGCGCCGGTCGGACGATGGGGACGCTGCTGCTCGTGGGTCTGCTCGGTGTGAGCGGCCTGATGGGCGGCTGCAACAAGGTCAACAAGAAGCAGTACGACCTGGCGGTGCAGGAGGCGGCCGAGCTCCGCGAGCGGAACGCGCAGCTCGACCAGCAGAACCGCGACCAGGCGGCCCGCATCGCCGAGCTCGAGGCCCGCGGCCAGCAGCAGCCCGCCGGCAACGACATGGCGTGGAACGATCCGAACGCTCAGGACGGCACATTCTTCCCCGGCGCCGATGGCACCATGGTGGCCGAGATCGCCGGCAGCGTGCTCTTTGATTCGGGCTCGGCGACGCTCAAGAGCAGCGCTCGCTCGACGCTCGACAAGGTCGCCGCGGAGATCAAGAGCAAGTACGGCCGTCGCGGTATCCGCGTCGAAGGCCACACCGACACCGATCCGATCCGCAAGAGCAACTGGGGCACCAACGAGCGTCTCAGCCAGGCCCGCGCCGAGGCCGTGCGCACGTACCTCGTGAACAAGGGCATCGCCTCGCGTCAGATCTCCGCGGTCGGCTTCGGCTC
The DNA here is from genome assembly GCA_040255445.1 of Planctomycetaceae bacterium. Classification (GTDB taxonomy): domain Bacteria; phylum Planctomycetota; class Phycisphaerae; order Phycisphaerales; family UBA1924; genus JBDZUZ01. The sequence goes on from JBDZUZ010000006.1 coordinate 17,935, forward strand.
CTCGCAGCCCAAGGGCACCAAGGCCGCGAGCCGCCGCGTCGAGATCGTGATCCTGCAGAACTGATCTCGGTTCATGCAACAGCAGTCTGCGGCGCCGGCTCCGTTTCGCGGGGCCGGCGTTGTTTTTGCGGGCTGTCATTGCGGCCCGGGCACGGTCCGCGAATCGGTTGAATCCGCGCCGGAGATAGACCCGAAGCCTTCACGCAACAGGGCACGGATCGGACTATGTGTGCCGCACCGTCGCATCCCTGACATCAATTCCGGCGAAGGTCGCCGGACACAAACGGCCCGGAGCGCTGCCTCCGGGGACTCGATTCAGGAGGTTCATGTATGAAACGCTTCGCTCTTGCGTTCGGTGGTATCGCTGCGCTCACACTCGCCGCTGGCACGGCTTCCGCCCAGTGCTCGTACACCTGCGACGGCGATAAGAACACGGTCGCGAAGGCCGCCGAGAAGTCCAGCGTTCAGGCCGCATCGCTCCAGACCGCCGATGGCAACATCGTCGAGGTCGCGCTGGGCGCCGGCAACTTCAAGACCCTCGCCGCCGCGCTCAAGGCCGCCGGCCTGGTCGAGGCGCTGCAGGGCAAGGGCCCTTTCACCGTCTTCGCCCCGACCGATGAGGCGTTCGCCAAGCTGCCCCCGGGCACCGTCGAGAACCTCCTGAAGCCTGAGAACAAGACCACGCTGCAGACGATCCTCAAGTACCACGTCGTCCCCGCGCAGGTCGTCGCCAAGGACGTCAAGGCCGGCCCGGCCCCGACGCTCTCTGATCAGCGCATCGACATCAAGATCTCGGGCGGCAATGTCATGGTCGACAACGCGAAGGTCGTCAAGACCGATGTCATGGCGACCAACGGCGTCATCCACGTGATCGACAGCGTGATCCTGCCCAACGACAAGGACATCGTCGGGACCGCCGTCGCCGCGGGGAACTTCACGACCCTCGCCCGCCTCCTCGAGCAGGCCGAATTGGTCGGCGCCCTCCAGGGCAAGGGCCCGTTCACGGTCTTCGCCCCGACCGATGAGGCCTTCGCCAAGCTTCCGCAGGAGACCGTCGCCTCGCTGCTCAAGCCCGAGAACCGCGACCAGCTCGCCGCGATCCTGACCTACCACGTGATCCCCGGCCGCGTCTACTCCGATGCCGCCGCCAAGGGCGCCACCGTTAAGACGCTCAACGGCGCCGAGGTCACGACCAAGTCCGATTACGGCTCGGTCAAGGTGAACAACGCCAAGGTCGTCGCCGCGGACATCGACGCGACCAACGGCGTGATCCACGTGAACGACACCGTGATCCTCGCGCCGGCCAAGTAAGCCCGCCGGCAGGACCGGTCCTGAGCGACCCGAATCCGTGCCCGCCTGGAGGTCGAAGGATCTCCCGGCGGCTTCTGGTCTCACCCGCGTCGCGCAGAAGGAGCAAGCGAGAGACGCCTGTGTCGGCCATGACGCTGAAGACAGTTCAACGCGGTGCCTCGGCCAGCCTTGCGCCGGCCCTGAACGCCGGTCGCGCCTGCCCCTCTAAAGCCGACAACACCGGCTACCATGCGAGGTCAGGCCGCGCGGCAGGACCTGGTCTGCGCCGCATCGAAGGGCCTGCATCGATGACGCTTCGCAGAGGTCCGGCCATAGACACCAAATACCTTCTACACAGGGTTGGCGACGGCGACGAATCGGCCGTCTCCGAGTGCATCGACCGCTTCGGCGGTCTGGTGTGGTCGCTGGCCCGTCGTGTCGGTCTGCCCGACGCCGAGGCTGAGGACGCTGTTCAGGAAGTCTTCACCGCCGTCTGGGCCAACGCCGCGAAGTATGACCCCTCGATCGCATCAGAGACCGCCTTTGTCGCGATGATCGCCCGTCGTCGCCTGATCGACCGCCGCCGCAAGGTCGGTCGCCAGCCGGCGAAGCAGCAGATCTCAGAGGAGCTCGATGCGGCCCCGCCGGCTCGGGCTCCGCAGGCCGAGGTTTCTGAGGAGGCCACCCGCGCCGCCGCCGCCCTCACCCGGTTGAGCCCGGATCAGCAGCGTGTGCTCCGGCTCTCGGTCTACGAGGGCCTCTCCCACGAACTCATCTCCCGGGCCACCGGCTTCCCGCTCGGCACCGTCAAGACACACGCCCGCCGTGGCCTGATAAAGCTCCGCGAACTGCTCAAGGAAGACGAGTCTGCCGCGGGGAGTGATGACACAAACGGCGCGGGCCGGCATTCTCGGAAGGAGGGCGCCGTATGACCGCCCCTTCTCCGATCGACCCGCGGCTGCTCGAACTGCTCGCCGATCGCGCTCTCGAGGGGCTCTCCAGCGATGAGGCCCGCGAACTGGATTCGCACCTGAGCGATGCGGGTGTCGACGACGACCTGTCGCTCGACCTCGCCGCGGCGGCCGCCGCGCTCGCGTTTGTCGAGCCGGTGACCGAAGAGCTGCCGGCACACCTGCGTGCGAAGCTGCTCAAGTCAGCTCAGCAGGCCGCGAGGCAGCCGTCGGCTCAGGCCACCACCGCGCCGTCTTCGCAGCCTCGTCCGCAACGCCAGGCCGCGACCCCCGCGCAGCAGCCGGATCAGCAGCCGACTCTGCAGTTTGGTCAGCGTCCGCAGGGCTTCCGCGTCGTCCCATGGCTCGCCGCCGCGGCGGGAATCGCGCTCGCCGTCATCGCCTGGTGGCCGCAGGCTGCAGCGCCGATCGATCCGGCCCAGCGGATGGCCGCGCTCGAGTCCCGCGCCGACAGTCTGGAACTGGCGTGGCAGGACTGGGACAACCCGGAGATTCCGGGTGTGAAGGGTGAGGTCGTGTGGTGCGAGTCCCAGCAGGAAGGCTACATGCGCTTCGTCGGGCTCAAGCCCAACGACCCGGCGCGTGAGCAGTACCAGCTCTGGATCATCGACAAGCGTGGCATGCAGAAGCGTGTCAGCGGCGGCGTCTTCAATGTCCCAACGTCGGGCGAGGTCGTCGTCCCGATCGATCCGGGGGTGCAGGTCAAAGACGCCGCGGCCTTCGCGGTCACCATCGAGGAGCCGGGCGGCACGCCCGTGTCCGACATGGACCGCCGCGTGGTGATCGCCGCGAAGGGCTGATGGGATCGTCTCGCCGGGCTCCCCCGACCCGGGACTTTGCCCCAGAATGCACCGACCCTCCTCCAGCCGCGAACCAAACGCCGCGGGATCGGCTACGGTTCACCGGATGGGTTCACGGTCCAGCACGAAGCGTTCCAAGAGTTGTGGCGAAGGTTCAGCCTCAGGCCGCACGGTCCCTCTGACCGTGTTGTCATCGGGCTCGCGCCCGCAGCAATCCTCCGCGCAGAGCGGGTTGCGTCGCTCCCGCATGGGTAAGTGGCGGGCCGGCGTGCTCATCGGCGTGCACGTCGTATTCCTGGCGCACTTCATCTACTGGCTGGTCGGCGGCATGACGGTATCGCCGGTCGAGCCCTCCGAGTCGATGTACACGCTCGAACTCGGCCAGCTCAACGCGGGCTTCATCTTCTTCGCGCTCGCGCTGCTGTCGACATTCATCTTCGGCCGCTACTTCTGCGGCTGGGGGTGCCATGTCGTGGCGCTGCAGGACCTCTGCAGCCACTGGATGAACAAGATGGGCGTGCGGCCCAAACCGTTCCGCACGCGGCTGCTCGTGCTCGTGCCGCTGCTGGTGGCGCTCTACATGTTCGTGTGGCCGACGCTCCGGCGCACCGTGCTGCAGCCGATGTACGCGGCCCTCGAGAAACCGATGCCTTTGTGGCTCGGCCGGTCCGCCGCGTTCCCCGGCTTCTCCAACGACATCATCGTGACCGACTTCTGGGCGACCTTCCCGCCGTGGTACGTCGCGATCCCGTTCCTCGGGGTCTGCGGCTTCGCGATTGTGTACTTCCTGGGTTCGAAGGGGTTCTGCACCTACGGCTGCCCGTACGGCGGTTTCTTCGCGCCCGTCGACAAGGTCTCGATCGGCCGCATCGTTGTGAACGACGACTGCGAGCACTGCGGCCACTGCACCGCGGTGTGCACCTCGAACGTGCGCGTGCACCAGGAGGTCCGCGATTACGGCATGGTCGTCGATCCGGGCTGCATGAAGTGCATGGACTGCGTGAGCGTCTGCCCGAACGATGCGCTCAGCTTCAAGTTCGCGCGTCCGGCGGTTGTCAAGAAGGCCCGCACCGAGGAAGCGAGGTCCGGCAAGGTCCGCCGCCCCGACTTCGATCTGTCGCTGTGGGAAGAAGCGGCGGTGCTGGCGCTCGGGCTCGCATTCTTCATCGGCTTCCGCGGCATGCTCAACCAGGTGCCGCTGCTGATGGCCGTCGCGATGGCGGCGATCCTCGCTTTCTGCGTGTGGAAGCTCTCACGCATGGTCCGCACGCCCAACGTCCGGCTGCAGAGCCTGCAGTTGCGGCATCGCGGGCGCACGACCAGGGCCGGCCGGGTCTTCGCGGTGCTCACGGTGGCCGGCGTGATTGTCGCCGGCTGGTCCGCGGCGGTTCGGTACAACCTGTGGCGGGCGGATTTGCTCGATCAGCGTGTGAACGCCGGCCTGCAGGAAGTCTTTAGCCCGGGCTACACCCCGCGGCCGGACCAGAAGGACATCGCGGAAGCGGCTCTCGCGCATCTCGAACGAGGCAGCGAGGCCGGTTTCGGCTGGAAGCTCCGCGCCGACACGATGATCCGCAAGGGCTGGCTGCACGCGGTCGCCGGCGATCTCGCCGCGGCCGAGGATTCGCTCCGCAGCGCGCTCACGCGCGGCGAGCCCACATCGCAGGGCGTCAACGAACTGGCCCGCATCATGGCCGCCCGCGGCAAGCCGCAGACCGAAATCCGCGCGATGTACGAGTCGATGCTCGCCGAGCACCCCGACCTCGATGGTGTCCGTGTTGTCGTCGCAACTTTCGCCGCGCAGGATGGCAAGACCGATGTCGCGCTGGAGTCCGTCCGCACCGTGCTGACCCGCGAGACCCGGCCGAAGTGGACCGCTCCCGGCCGACGCTTCCCCGACCCCGAAGCCATGGCCGCGGCGACCGAACTCATGGTCCAGCTCGGCAAGCCCGGCGAAGCCCTCGAACTCATCGGCGCGGCGGCGGACCGCCGGACCCACTCGGCCCAGTTGCACGCCGCGGAGGCAGTCGCGGCGGTGTTCTCCAACGACGCCGAGCGAGCGGTCAAGGCCATGCGCCGGGCCTCCGAACTCGAGCCCCGCAACCTGCTCTACCTCTCCCGGCTCTTCGATCTGCTCAACGCGACAGGTCGGACCGAGGAGGCCGAGGAGATCCGCCGCCGGGCCGAGGACCTGACGCGTCCGACGGGAACCGGGCGGGGCGGCTGATCGCGGGTCCCCTTGGTCGACATCCCGCTGGTCGACATGGTGCAGGGAGCCGATATACTCTGGCCTCGCGGGCCGATGGCGGCCCCGGTTTGGGCGATTGGCGCAGCTGGCTAGCGCGCATGCATGACACGCATGAGGTCACTGGTTCGAGTCCAGTATCGCCCACTTGGATCCCCGGACGCGGTCGCTGTGGCGGGCGCGTTCGCGTTTTTGCCCCGAAGCGAACTGCTCCGATCCGAACCATCCCGTGCCCGGCCCGGCCGGAGGGAGGTCCCGTGACGACCGCATCGATCCCCAGCCGTGAACTGCTGACCCGAGCCACCGGCGGCGACCACCCGGCCCTTAATGCCCTGATCGATCGGAATGAGCCGGCGATCCTGGTCCGGGCGGCCGCGGCGATCCCCTCGGAACTGGCCGAGCTGATCACCCCCAAGGACGTCGCGGACATCGTTCGGATCGAGGCTCACGGCCGGCTCGAAAGCTGGCGACCTCAGCACGACGGCTCGTTCCTCGCCTGGCTCGCGATCCTCGCGGACGAGAGCCTCATGATCGCCGCGAAGGCGCAGGCGCGGATCAAGCGCGGCGGAACGGCAGCCCGTCACCAGGAAGGGTGCCGTTTCGACCGCGAGGGCGCCAGCCCCTGTGTCGCCCTGGCCGAGATGCTCGCGCCGCCCGGGCGGTGCGACTGCGCTGAGCCGACGCCCACCGTTGATTGGCGCAAGCATCAGGCCGAGCTCGAGGCCTCGCTCGCCGAGCACATCGAAGAGTTCCCCGAGCCCTACGCCGCGGTCGTGCGGGCTGTGGACCTTCGGGGCCGCAAGATCCACGAGGCCGCGGCAGAGCTCGGCCGGTCTGTCGGGTGGATCCTGATGGCGCGCGGGCACGCGATCTCGCGGTTGAGCGGCGCCTGGCCGGTGGCGCCGCGGCGGGCCTGAAACACTCGCGGCCAATTCAGGCCGCCCGGTGCCGGCGTAGGATCAGCGTCGCCGCCTTAGCTCAGTTGGTAGAGCAGCGCTTTTGTAAAGCGCGGGTCGTGGGTTCAAGTCCCTCAGGCGGCTTTGGAGAAGTGCAGGACGGTACCGCGGCGCGTTGCCGACGCGTGAAGACCGTCCTACATTCCCCGTCCCCAAAGGACCGGTGCGACCGGCCGGGGGATAGACAATGCGGGCGCGTGCCGGAGTGGCCAAACGGGGCGGACTGTAAATCCGCTGGCTTACGCCTACGGGGGTTCGAATCCCTCCGCGCCCATTCGCGAGATCGGTGGTTGTCGGCGCCATGATGCGTGACGACCGCCCGGGATCCCAACGCCGAGGCGGGGACCCGCCGCGGCACCCCTGAACGGGTCCCCGAGCCATCCAATCAGTGCCGACGAGCCAGATCGTGATGTCGTTGTTTGGATTTGAACAAGCGTTTGAATCGCCCGATTGACACCGACCGGCCGGACGGTACAGTTCCGTTCCCAATGCCCGAGTCCACGCCCAACGCCCAGTCCTCCGCCGACCTCCTGATCTCGGCCGCCGAGCGGGTCGTCGTGCGGCAGGGCATCTCGAATGTGACGCTCGAGAGCGTCGCGGCGGAGGCGGGTATGAGCAAGGGCGGGCTGCTGCACCACTTCCCTTCGAAGGACGCTCTGATCCGGGCGATGGTCGAGCGTGCCGCGGCGAACTGGGTGACCTGCTACGAGTCGGCGTACGCCCAGACCCCGGAAGGGCCGGGGCGGATGGCCCGCGCGGTCCTGGGGCACTGCCTCTCGGATGCGGAGTGCTGGACCGACGAGCTGCGTTCGAGCTCGTCGGCCGTGTTCGCAGCGCTGGCGCAGAACCCCACGCTGATCGAGCCGATGCGGGCGGCCTACGCGAAGCTGCATGAGTACATCGCGCAGGATGGTCTGCCCGAGGGCGTGAGCGAGACGGTTGTGACGGCGATCGACGGATTGTGGCTGGACTGGGTGCTCGGGCTCGTGCCGCTGGATCAGGCGCGGGTGGTGCGGGTCCGGCGGGCGCTGAGCGAGTTGCTGAAGCAGCACGGTGCGCCTGTACAAGCAATGGACGCCGCGGGCTGCGCCAAGGTGCACGGCACGCGGAACGCGTGATGGAATGCGCGTGTTGACGGCGGGGTGTGGGCCAGGAGTGGAGAAGCAGGTATGAAGCGTTCTTCGGCGATTGCGGCCGGTGTCCTGTTCGTCGGGTTGATACTCGCGGCGGGCGGTCTGGCGTTCTACAAGCAGCAGGAGATCTCCGGGGCCGCGGCGGGTGGCGGCGGCTACGAGCCGATGGAAGCGGTCGACATCGTCACCGTGGAGCAGAAGCCGTGGCAGCCGACATCGAGCCTGGTGGGCACGGTCTTCGCCATCCGCTCGGTGGTCGTCAGCAACGAGCGGGCGGGGGTGATCACCGAGGTCAACTTCGATTCGGGCTCGGTGGTCGAGGCCGGGCAGGTGATCCTCAAGCAGGACGACTCGACCGATCGCGCGGATCTCGAAGCCGCGAAGGCGGGCATCCGCATCGCCGAGGCGAACGTTGCGGAAGCGGAAGCGCGGATCGACATCGCGGAGCGCGTCGTGGCCCGCTTCAACACGACCGCGGCGAACGCGATCGCCGCGACGGAGCGCGACCGGGCCGAGTCGGATCTGAACATCGCCAAAGCAGAGCGGCAGAAGTGGCTGGCGGAGGTTGATTCGGCCAGGGCGCGGGTGGCCCAGGTCGAGGCCGCGCTCGCGAAGCTGACGATCCGCGCACCATTCCGTGCGCGTGCGGGCATGAGGACCGTGCACGAGGGGCAGTACCTCGCGGAGGGCTCGGCGGTCGTGTCGCTCCAGGAGATCACCGATCGGATTTATCTCGATTTCGCGATCCCGCAGGAGTACGCGCCGCGGGTGGCGCCCGGCACCGCGGTGATGGCGACGGGTGAACTGCTCGGGCCCGATCCGGTGCGGATCGAGGTCGCCGCGCTCGATGCCACGGTGAACAACGACACGCGCAACCTGCGGGTGCGGGCGGTCGTCGACAACTCGAAGGGGCTGCTGGTCCCGGGGATGTTCATCCAGATCCGGGTGCCGGTCGAGGATTCCAGGCCGTACACGATGATCCCGAGCACGGCGGTGCGGCGGTCGTCGTACGCGGATGCGGTGTTCGTGGTGGCCGCGGATGAGAAGGGTGCGATGCGTGCAGCGCAGCGGTTCGTCAAGCTCGGGCCATCGGTCGGGGACGATGTGATCGTGCTCGAGGGCCTCGAGCCGGGCGAGCGGATCGCGGCGACCGGCTCCTTCAAGCTGCGTGACGGCGTGATGGTGATGCAGGCCGGGGCAGCGCCCGGCGGCGGGCCCGCGGGCGGGCCCGCGGGAGGCGGCGCTGGTGACAGCGCCGGCGAGGGCGCGGGCGGCGAGTGAACCGCGTGCGGTTGGCGCTGATACCGCGGGTTGCGCAACACAAAATTCATTGACAGCGAACCGGGGTGCTGAGCCCCGGGGTCCCCGCGCGGCGGGGCGAACGGAGCGGGCATGAAGTCCTTCACCGACATCTTCATCAAGCGGCCGGTGCTGGCCGTCGTGGTCAACCTGATCATCCTGGCGGTAGGCTGGCGGGCGATCAGCGGGCTGCCGGTGCGGCAGTATCCGCGGATCGAGTCGACCTCGATCCTGATCAACACCGCGTACATCGGGGCGAGCGCTGAGACGGTGAAGGGGTTCATCACCGTCCCGATCGAGCGGGCGGTCTCGGCGATCGACGGCATCGACTACATCGAGTCGGCATCGACGGCGGGGATCTCGGCGATCACGGTGCGGCTGCGGCTGAACCACAACGCCAACGATGCGCTGGCGGAGATCAGCGCGCGGCTCAATCAGGTGCGGAGCGAACTGCCGGCGGAGGCCGAGTCGCCTGTGATCGAGATCCAGCGTGCGGACCGTCCGTACGCGACGTTCTACATCAGCTTCACGAGCAGCACGCTCGATCTGACGCGGCTCAACGACTACCTGATCCGCGAGGTGCAACCCGAACTCTCGACGATCCCCGGCGTGCAGCGGGTGGGTGTCGAGGGGCAGCGCAACCTGGCGATGCGGATCTGGGTCGACCAGGACCGGTTGACCGCGCTGGATGTCACGCCCAGCGAGGTCTACGAAGCGCTGGCGCGGAACAACTTCCTCGCGACGGTGGGGCGGACCAAGGGCAGCAGTGTGCAGGTCGACCTGCTCACGGATACGGACCTTCGGACCGCGGAGGAGTTCCGTGACCTGATCGTGCGCGATACCGAGGGCGCGATCGTGCGCCTGCGCGATGTGGCCGATGTCGAGCTGGGCGGCGAGGAACCGCTGGGCGAGGCAGGGTACAACCTCGATCCCGCGCTCTATCTCTCGGTCTGGCCGCTGCCCAGCGCCAACGAGATCGATGTCTCGAACCTGCTGCAGGAGAAGATGGCGCTCGTCGAGCCCACGCTCCCGCCGGGTGTTGAGATGAAGCTCGTCTACGACGGCACGTACTACATGCGCAACGCGATCAAGGAGATCAGCAAGACGCTGGCGGAGACGCTGCTGATCGTTGCGCTGGTCGTGTTCCTCTTCCTGGGCTCGATCCGGACCGTGCTGGTCCCGCTGGTGGCGATGCCGGTGTCGCTGATGGGCGCCTGCATCTTCATGGCGATCATGGGCTTCTCGCTCAACCTGCTGACGATCCTTGCGATCGTGCTCTCGGTGGGTCTGGTTGTCGATGACGCGATCGTCATGGTCGAGAACGTCGAGCGGCACATCCGCGAGGGGAAGGGCAAGATCGAGGCCGCGTTGATCGGCGCCCGCGAACTCTTCGCGCCGGTGATCTCGATGACGATCACGCTGGCGGCGGTGTACGCCCCCATCGGGTTCCAGGGCGGGCTGACGGGCGTGCTCTTCCGCGAGTTCGCCTTCACGCTCGCCGCGGCCGTAGTCGTGTCGGGCATCACCGCGATCACGCTTTCCCCGATCATGAGCGCCAAGCTCGCCCGGCCGCACGGCAAGTCCGGCTGGTTCGCGCGGTTCGTGAACCGGATATTCGACCGCGTGCGGAACGTGTACGCGCGGCTGCTGGACGTGACGCTCACGCTGCGGTGGACCATCGCGCTGGCCGCGGTCTTCATCGGCGTGTGCGCTGTGCCGCTGTACATGTTCAGCGACAAGGAGCTGGCCCCGACCGAGGATGAGGGCGGCATCTTCTTCGCGCTGCTGGCATCGCCCGACGCTTCGCTCGATGCATCTCGCGATGCGTCAACCAAGGTCGCCCAGTCGCTCCAGAACATCCCGGAATCCAACTTCGTCTGGCGGCTGCTGATGAGCCCCTCGATGGGCTTCGGCGGCATGCAGACAACCGACTGGGGCGACCGCGACCGGACGACACACGAGATGTTGCCCGAGGCGTACCAGCTTGTCTCGGGTGTCGCCGGTGTCACGGCGTTCCCGATCCTCCCGCCCCCCCTCCCTGGCGCGGGCCAGTACGACGTCGAGATGATCGTGACCAGCAGCGACCCGCCCGAGCGGATGGCGCAGTACGCGGGGCAACTCGTCGGCGCGGCGTTCGGATCAGGCAAGTTCCTCTTCGCCGATACGGACCTCAAGATCGATCTTCCCCAGACGCGGATCATCATCGACCGCGAGCGTGTTGCCGACATGGGGCTTGATGTCGCGACGGTCGGCCGCGACCTGGCGGTCATGCTCTCGGGCGGTTACGTCAACCGGTTCAACTACGGCGGCCGCAGCTATAAGGTGATTCCGCAGGTGACGGATGCTGCGCGGGCGACGCCCGAGTCGATCCTGGATATGAAAGTGCGGGCCAAGGACGGCGGGCTGGTGAGTGTGAGCTCGTTCGTCCGGCTCGAGACGATCGCGGCTCCGCGCTCGCTCAACCGCTTCCAGCAGCGCAACGCCTTCCGCATCAATGGCGGCGCAGCGCCTGGCGTCACCAAGGCCGAAGCGCTCGACGCGATCGAGAAGGTGGCCAGGGAGGTGCTCCCGCCGGGCTACTCGATCGACTACGCCGGCGAATCGCGCCAGCTCCGCAAGGAAGGCTCCTCGCTGGCGATGACGCTCGGCTTCGCGCTGGGGCTCATCTACCTCGTGCTCGCCGCACAGTTCGGCAGCTTCCGCGACCCACTCATCGTGCTCCTTGGGTCGGTGCCGCTGGCGATCGCCGGCTCGCTGATCTTCACCTTCGTCGGTTGGACCACGATCAACATCTACTCGCAGGTGGGGCTCATCACCCTGGTCGGCCTGGTTGCCAAGAACGGCATCCTGATCGTGGAGTTCGCGAACCACCTGCAGGAGCAGGGGATGACCAAGGCCGAAGCAGCGCGCGAGGCCGCGGTGACGCGGTTCCGCCCGATCCTCATGACGAGCGTGGCGACGGTGGTGGGGCACTTCCCGCTGGTGCTGGTGTCGGGCGCGGGCGCCCTGGCACGCAACTCGATCGGCATCGTTCTGGTCAGCGGCATGGTGATCGCCACATTCTTCACGCTGTTCTTCGTGCCGTCGATCTACGTGCTGCTCGCGGGGCGGCGATCGGCGCACCCCGATCCGGCGGCCGATGTCCACGCCGCTTCCGGCGGGCTGGATCGTGCCTCAGGGGGTGCGGCCGCGGTGCCGCAGCCGGCGTGACCACCTCGGCGGCGGCATGAAGCACGATTCATGCCCGAGGTCGGTCCCGGGCCCGCCGCCCGCCCGCTCTAGACTCGCTCGTCCCAGTTTCAGCGGCCCGGAGGCCGTTCGGGGAGGTTGGCGCGGCGGGGATACGCATGACCGGTGATCGGGAAGTTCAAGTGGCCGCGGCAGGCCCGGGCCTGCCGGTGTGCAAGCCCGCGCCGGATCCCGCGAAGAGCCGCGAGCATGCGCTGCTCGATGACCACAACCAGATCCTCGAGATGGTGCTCTCCGATGCGCCGCTGGCGACGGTGCTCGAGCACATCGCCCGCATCATCGAGCGGCACGGCGCTGGTGACTCGGTCGCGGCGATCCTTCTTCTGGACGCCGCCGACAACTCGCTGCACACCGCGGCGGCTCCCAGCCTGCCCGAGGACTACTGCCGCGCTATCAACGGGATCACCGCTCGGTCGGGCCTTGGGACCTGCGCCGATGCGGTCGCCAATCGCGATGTCCGCGTGACGACGGATCTGGCCGCGGCCTCTGGGTGGACCGGGATCTCGCATCTGCCGCTTGGTCTCGGGCTGGTCGCGGCGTGGTCGCGACCGATACTCGCGCGCGACGGGCGGGCTCTGGGCAGCATCGGCACGTACTTCCGCACGAAGCGGGAGCCGACGACACAGGAACGGATGCTCGTCGAGCGATTAGCGCGAACGGCGGCGATCGCCATCGAACGGCTGTCGATCGACCACGCCGTGGCGCGTGAGCGGTCGCGGATGGACCTGGTCGTGCGCAGCGCGGATGTGGGCGTCTGGTTCTGCGAACTCCCTTTCGGTGAGCTCGTGTGGGACGGTAAGGTCAAGGAGCACTTCCACCTGCCGCGGGATGCGCGGGTCACCTACGAACTCTTCTTCGAGCGGCTGCACCCGGAGGACCGCGAGCGCACGCGGGAGGCGATCGAAGCGAGCATCGAGCGGCACGCGACCTACGACATCGACTACCGCACGGTCTCGCCCGACGGATCGAAGACCAACTGGATCCGTGCGGTTGGGCGGTGCTACTACAGCGCCGAGGGCAAGCCGGTGAGCTTCGACGGCGTGACGATCAACATTACACGCCGCAAAGAGATGGAGCAGTCCCTCCGCGAGAGCGAGGCGACATTCCGAACGCTCGCGGACAGCATCGCGCAGTTCGCGTGGATGACCGATGAGACCGGCTGGATCCACTGGTACAACAAGCGGTGGTTCGAGTACACCGGCACCACGCTCGAGGAGATGCAGGGCTGGGGGTGGATGAAAGTGCACCACCCGGATCATGTCGAACGCGTGGTCGATAACTATGCGCGGTCCATCCGCGCTGGCACGCCGTGGGAGGACATCTTCCCGCTCCGATCACGCGACGGTGAGTACAGATGGTTTCTCTCACGCGCGTATCCGATCCGCGACGAGTCGGGTCGCATCCTCCGCTGGTTCGGCACGAACACGGACATCACCGAGCAGCGTGACACGCAGGAGAAACTCCGCCGCCATATCGACATGCTGGCGACGCTCAATTCGATCAACCTCGCTCTGGCATCACCGACGGACACCGAGCGGATCGTGCAAACGGCGGTAGATGCAGGTGTCCAGCTCACCGGCGCCTCCTTCGGCGCGTTCTTCTACAACACCGTCAATGAGCGGGGCGAGTCGTACACCCTGTACACCCTGTCCGGTGTGCCCCGGGAGGCATTCGAGAAGTTCCCGATGCCGCGGAAGACGGCGATCTTCGGCCCGACTTTCGACGGCGTCGGGCCGGTGCGCAGCGACGATATCACCAAAGACGAGCGGTACGGACGCAACGCCCCGCACCGCGGCATGCCAGAGGGGCACCTGCCGGTCCGTAGCTACCTCGCGGTGCCGGTGCTCTCGCGAGAGGGTCATGTGATCGGAGGGATGTTCTTCGGCCATCCTGAACCCGCGGTCTTCTCCGATGAGGCCGAGCGATACGCGTTGGGCATCGCCGCCCAGGCCGCCACGACATTGGACAACGCCCGGCTCTACACAGATCTCCACCGCAGCGAGCAGCGTTACAAACTCGCCGCCGCGGCGACGAACGACGCCATCTGGGACTGGGACCTCCGCACCGGCGCCGTCGACTGGAACAACGCGGTTGCCGAGCGATTCGGGCACGCCACGGCCGTCGAAGGCACGACGGCGCGGTGGTGGATCGATCACATCCACCCCGATGACCGCGATCGGATCAACGCCGACATCCACAGCGTGATCGACGATCCGGAGGAGTCGCACTGGAGCGCCGAGTACCGGTTCGCGCGGTCGGACGGCACCTACGCCGATGTGCTCGACCGCGGCACGGTGCAGCGCGACACCGATGGCAAGCCGCTGCGCATGGTCGGAGCCATGCTCGACATCTCAGAGCGTCGCGCCGCCGAGCGCGAGCGGCAGGAGCTGCTCGAGAGCGAGCGGTCCGCTCGCGCGTCGGCCGAGCGTGCCGGCCGGCTCAAGGACGAGTTCCTGGCGACGCTCTCGCACGAACTCCGCACCCCGCTCAACGCGATCCTGGGCTGGACGCACCTGCTCCGCAAATGGTCCGGCGATCCGGAGAAAGCCCTGCGGGCGGTCGACGTCATCGAGCGGAACACCCGCGCGCAGAACCAGCTGATCTCCGATCTGCTCGACATCAGCCGGATCAGTTCCGGCAAGCTCCGCATCGAGATGGAGCCGGTGCGGCTCGACGCGGTGATCCGCAGCGCGGTCGAATCGATCGCGCCGGCGGCGGAGGCCAAGGGGATCTCCGTCCGCTGCACTCTCGACGGCATCGAGGCTCAACTCCGCGGCGATCCGGGCCGCCTGCAGCAGGTCGTATGGAATCTCCTGTCAAACGCGGTGAAGTTCACCGACCGCGATGGGTGTGTCAAAGTACATCTCGCCGCGGTGAATTCGCACTGGGAAGTGAGTGTCGAAGACACGGGGCAGGGGATCGATCCCGAGTTTCTTCCGCATCTCTTCGAGCGATTCCGCCAGGCCGATGCCAGCTCTGCCCGCCAGCACGGCGGCCTGGGCCTGGGCCTCGCCCTTGTGCGGCAGATCGTGGAGCTCCACGGCGGGCGGGCCCGTGCCTCGAGCCCGGGGATCGGCCGCGGATCGACATTCACAATCGAACTGCCACAGCGACGGCCGACTCCCGGCCCGCGCGACAGCGAATCTGCGCGTGCAGAGGCCGAGCCCGGCCATGAGGATGCGCTCGCGGGGGTACGCATCTTGGTGGTCGACGATGAGCCCGATGCGCTGGAGATGATGCGGCGTGTGCTCGAGGAGTATGGCGCCAAGGTCAGCCCCGCCGGATCGGCCGATGAGGCGCTGCAGTGCCTCGAGGCCGGTGAGTTCGATGCGATCCTCAGCGATATCGGGATGCCGCGGCGCGATGGATACGAACTGATCGCCGAGGCCCGCCGGAGCGGCTGCCGCACGCCCGCCGCGGCGGTAACGGCATTTGCCCGCCCGGAAGATCGTGCGCGGGCGTTGCGCGCCGGGTACCAGGCGCACATCACCAAGCCGGTCGAGCCGTCGCAATTGCTGCGGACAGTGCTTCAGCTCACGCAGCCGGCTTCGGCCTGAGACCGCGGCTTCACGCCTCCGCCGGCGGGCGCGGCTTCGACCACGGCCAGCGGCCCTCGAGCTCGACCTGGATCGACATGCTCAGAAACGTACGGATCAGCACGATCAAGCCGAGCACGCTCACGTTCTGCAGCGTGGGGTCGACCGCGACGGTTCTGATGATGTCGCCGGCCACGAGCAGTTCGAGACCAAGAAGGATCGCCCGGCCGAGATTTTGACGCAGCCGTCGGTAGGCCGCCTCATCGCCCCGGGGCCGCGATCGGGCGAAGCGCAGCCCGGCGATGCACACCCCGACGACGATGACCAGCACACCCAGCCCGTCGATCGTGAGTCCGACGATGTGCACCAGTTCCTTGAAGCTCTCCATCGCGTCCCTCCTTGCGAGGCAGGGTGGTTCTGGGCGAGCGCGTGCCGACAGCCCACGCTAGGCGGCGGGCCGCCTCGGGGCGCGGTGTTCAAAGATCCTCATGCCGCGGGTCGGTCCGCCGTGAGGTCGGCGAGCGCCGCATCGAGCGTGGGGAACCGAAACTCGAACCCCTCGGCCGCGAGCTGCTCCGAGACCACATATCGGCCGTAGAGCGCGAGCTCGGGGTCGGTCTTGAGCACGAGCGGCGCGCCGATGCGGACCATCCACGCGAACGCTGGCAGGCCGATAGGCATGCCGATCGCCTTGCGGAGTGTGCGCATGAACTCGGCCTGCGAGACCGGGTTCGGGCCCGAGGCTATGTACATGCCCTGCATCGTCGGATCGGCGATAGCGCGCTCGAAGAGTCGATTCATGTCGAGTTCGTGGATCCAGCTCATGCCCTGCGTGCCCGACCCGACACGTCCGCCCAGGCCCAGCCGTGCGAGGAAGCCCAGACGCGACATCGCGCCGCCGCCGGCCCCGCGGTCACGGCCTATGACGAACCCGGTCCGGAGCACCACGCCGCGTTGTGACCCGAGCTTCGCCGCGGCGAAGGCTTCCTCCCACGCGTGACCGACCAGTGGCGCGAGGCCCAGGCCGGTGGGGGATGATTCGGAGCAGCGGGCAACCGGCGGGTCGCCGTAGATGTGGGCGGTGCTCATCTGCACCCAAACCGGCGGCGGCGAATCGATCGCGCGAACCGCCTCGCCCAGCACGCGCGTCGACTCGACGCGTGAGCGGAGGATCTCATCGCGGTGGTCCGGCGTCTTGATGCAGTCGACCGTGCGGCCGGCGAGGTTGACGATCCCCGCGGCGCCATCGAACTCGCGCTTCCAGTCGCCCAGCGTCCGCCCGTCCCACGCCGCGTGTCGCCAGGGGCCGGAGACCCGCGGCGAACTGCGCGCGAGGATAACCACATCGCGGCCCGCCTCGCACAGGTGCGCCGCCAGGGAGATGCCGAGGAACCCGCTTCCGCCCGCGATGATGATCCGTTGCCGCGCTTCCGCCATGGTGGTTGCTCCCCCGCTTGCAGCGATGCGTGCATCGCTGGTCGGACGTGCGGAGCATACCGCCGGGAGATCATTCCCGCCGCGTGTATCAGTCCTTGGCCGCGGCGGAGACCAGGATCTTGAACCCGCCGCACGCCATGCGGGAGAGGTCGAAGGGCATCGCATCCGGCTTCATCAGGTGCGCGAGGCGGGGGTCCTCCATGACTTTCTTGCTGATGCGGTTGCGCTGGGCCTTCGACGCGTAGACGATGTAGCTGAACATGATCGTCTCGCCGCGCTTGGGCTTGACCATGTCGGTAAACGCGAGCAAGCCGGGGGGCACGTTCAGGTCATCGGCCATGCACTCGACATACTCGAGCGCGCCGTGCTCCAGCCAGACCTTGGACGCCAGGCGGGCGATCTTGCGGTACGCGGCGACATTCTTGGCAGGAACGGGCAGAACGAAACCGTCGACATAACGGGGCATGCGTTGAACTCCGGCCTATGGGTGAAGGGGTCAGGGGCAGATCAGAAAACGCCCGCGGGCGATGTGCCCGCGGGCGTAGAGGTACGCAGAGAGACGAGATCGACCGGGCTCAGGCCTGCTTGGTGAACTCGATTCGCATCATCTTGAACTCTTTGCCGGTTTTGGGATCGGTGCCCCACATCTCCATGGTCTTGGTCGTCGGGCTGGTGAAGGTCTCGACCTCGCGCATCGTGGTCTGCTTCTTGGTCACCGGGCAGTTGTACTTGAAGGTCCACTCCAGCTTCTTGCCGTCCGCGGAGAGCTTGCCGGTGCCGTACATGATGCCGGTCGAGTGGTTGTCGACCCAGGTCGAGACGAACTGCTTGGAGACATTGTCATAGCCGCCGATGCCAAAGCCGTTGAACGGCCCCATGCCTGGCATGTCGCCCTTCATCTCGTTCTTGATGTAGCGGCCGTCCATCATCGATGTGACGGTGGCGGTGCACGAACTGGTCATCGGGGGCGCATCGGGCGCCATCCACATGGTGCACTGGCCCTCCCAGGTGCCGACTCCCTCGAGCATTTTCTCGTGCATCGCGCCGGGCGTTCCCGCTTCGATGCAGGCCTGCATATCGGCCTCGGTCCAGCCGGCCGGGAGCTGCATCTCGGGCGGCTGCGCGTTTTTGTTCTTGCCATCGTCCTTGGGCTGGGCGTACGCGACAAGTGTTGCCAGACCGCAGGCGGTGAGGATCGCGGCGCATGTGCGGAACTTGGACATTCGTGTGCTCCTTTCGAGTGGGGGATGCTCCCGCATCGTGCTACGCGGGAGCGATTCTTCGGCCCGGTGCGTGTCGGGCCGCGAGGGGTATTGTCTACGCCCGCCCCCGCCGGTGCAAGGTGATTCGAGTCAGAAGAGCGGCGGCTTGCCCGCCGCACGCCGCGCATCGGCGATCTGGCCGTAGTGCGACATCTGGTGCAGCGGCAGCACCATGAACGCCTCGGCCACAGTCTTGAGCATGTCCTCCATCCCCGGCGGGATGAACGCCGGCGGCTTCTCGAGCGTCGCATCGTCCTGCCACTCCAGGAGCGCGAGCGTGCGGGTGCGGTGCTCGCGGTAGGCCTTGAGGACATCCTCGAAAGACGGGTAGTCCGCTGCGTTGGTCGAGGGCGTCGAGCCCTGGCCGAAGCGGGACTCCCAATCCTGCAGCGGATTGGCCTCGCCGGTGATCACCTGGTACAGCGCGCCCTCGACGAACGCGATGTGACCGACGACCCAGAGCGGGTGGTTGCCGCCGCGGCTGGTCGGCTGCTGCAGCGCGTGGTGCTTCATGTCCTCGACGATGCGGAGCATGGCGCCGTCGGCGAAGTTGAGTGAATCACGGATGATTGACTTGGCGTTCAACGCTTCTCTCCCTTGGTGATGAGCGCGGCGGCGATCTCGCCGATCCGCTTGATGTTGTAATCCCAGCCCTGATCGACGCCCTCCATGTGGTCATCGGGGATGAGTCCGAAGGCCCGGTGCGTGAGCTGCAGCCGCGTCTTGCCCTCCTGCGCGGTGAGGCGGTACTGCACATGCGAGACCGCGGGGTACGACATGAAGATGGGCCCGCAGATCTCAAGCAGCGTCGGCGGCTTGATGACCTGCACGTGCCCCCACAGGTGCCCCGCGCCCTTGCTCACCGTCGCCGACAGATCGCGGTACCAGCGGCCACCCGGCCAGGGCTCGAGCACCATCGGGAAGGGCTTGCCATCGGGCATTTCACCCTCGGGGCCGAGCTCGGCGAGCACGGACTGGAAGGTGATCTCGACCGGCGCGGCAACGATGATGTCGCGCGTGATCTCGAGTGTGCGGGTGGGGATCGATGATGGTCCGGCCTTGCTCAATGCTGGCTGACTGGGTTCTGCGGGCATGAGTTCTCCTCTCTGCGTTCTCGAAGTTGGTGCGCTGGCGACCGCCGCGGCGGTCTACGCGGCCTGATGCGCTACTGGTTCTTTGCGATCTCCCGCGCTGCGCGGGCGGCGTGCTCCGCCCGCTGCTTGATGCGGTCGAGCTTGTGGTCCCACAGCCGCTCGAAGCGGCTGACCCACTCGTGCACCTCGCGGAGGCCATCGGCGTTCACGGTGTACACCCTCCTCTGTCCTTCGGCCCGGGCGGTGACCAAGCCGACCTCGCGGAGTACCCGCAGGTGCTTGGAGACCTGCGGCTGGGCCAGTCCGGTGGCCTCGACCAGCGACCCGACCTCGCGTTCGCCCGCGGCAAGCAGTTCGAGGATCTCCCGCCGCCGCGGCTCGGCGACGGCGTTGAAGGGGTCGGAGGTGGTGGGGGCGCGGGGCACTGGGGGAGAATATATGTCGATATGGGTATGTGTCAAGCGATTCCGAAAATTGCGGCTGGGGACGAAACGCCGCGGCCTCCGACAGCAATAACTCGCCGCGTCGGCGGGCTGCACGGGTGTGGCGTCGCGCTGTCATGGGCCGGGGCACGCGGGGGCGGCCGGGCCTGTTCGCATCATCGATCTGCTACCGTGCCGCCGCGGGCTTCACGAGTTGCTCGGCCGCACCATTTCGCTCTTGGGGGAAACACGTTGGAACAACCGCAGCCGGACCTGACCGACCCGTTGCTCAACGATCCGGTGCTCAAAGACCCGCGCCGGCACGACATGGATGCGCTCCGCGCCTTCGCCATGCTGCTGGGCATCATCCTGCACGCCGCGCTCAGCATGACCGGCGGGCCGTGGATCGTTCAGGATCGAGCGAGTTCGCCTCTGCTCGGGCTCACGGTCTCGGCGATCCACGGCTTCCGCATGCCGCTCTTCTTTCTGCTCAGCGGCTTCTTCGTCGCCATGCTCTGGCGGAAGCGAGGCGCGATCGGCCTGCTGAAGCACCGCGGCAAGCGCATCGGGCTGCCGCTCGCGCTGGGCTGTGTCACGATCGTCCCGCTGATGTGGTTCGTCATGGGCGCAGCACGGCCCGGCGTCACCGACTTCGAGGCGGGCGTCCCCGAGGGTGTCGACACCAGCAAGGAGATCTGGACCGCCTCGGCCTACGCCGACCTCGCCGCGATTCGGACCCATGTCGAAGCCGGGGCGGATTTGGACGCCCCGGACCCACAGTTCGGCATCACGCCGCTGGGCTGGGGCGTCATCAGCGGCCGTGCTGAGGCGATCACGCTGCTCGCAGAGGCGGGCGCGGACCCCAACGGTCGGTACCGCGACCAGAACACGCCGATGCACACCGCGGCGTTCCTCGGCCGCGCTGAGGCCGGCAAGGCCCTGCTCGCCGCGGGCGCTGATGTCACGCTGCGCAGCCAGGCGGGCGAGACGCCGATGGACTCGCTCCGCCACGGCAAGGGCACCGTCGACTTCATCGCCGGCCTGCTCCGTATGAAGGTCGATTTCGCGGAGGTCGAGGCCGGCCGCGAGGTTCTTCGTCCGCTCATCGCCGAGCGTGAGGCCGAGATCAAAGCCCGCGGCGTCGATGGCAAGCCCGCGCCCGAGCCGACCAACTGGATCGCGAGTGTTCTTCAGGGCATCTTCCGGGCGCTCACCGAGCTCCCCTTCTTCCACCACCTTTGGTTCCTGTGGTTCCTCTGCTGGCTCATTCTCGGCTTCACGATCGTCGCGGCGGTGCTCAAGCCGATCGGCGGAGCGCTCGCACGTGTTCCGGCGGTGCTGATCGCCTCGCCGCTGTGTTTCTTGTGGCTGATCCCGCTGACACTCCCGACACAATTCGCGATGCAGTCCGGCGGCACGCTCCCCGGCTTCGGCCCCGACACCTCCGCCGGGCTCGTGCCCATCCCGCACGTGCTCGGGTACTACGCGGTCTTCTTCGGCTTCGGCGCGATGTTGTACCTGCGGATCGGGCCCGCCGCGCGGCTCGGCCAACTCTGGTGGCTGCAGCTCATCGCCGCGGTGGCGGTGCTGCCCATCGGGCTGGCCGTCTCCCTGGGCACACCGTGGGGCCTCGAACTCTTCCCCGATGACTCGACGCGGCGGACCGTTGCGGTCGTCTCGCAGGCGACTTTCGCCTGGCTGATGTGCTTCGGCCTGATCGGGCTGTTCGAGACTGTGTTGGCCCGCGCCCGGCCGGGCGTCCGGTACCTTTCGGATGCGTCGTACTGGCTCTACCTCGTACACCTCCCGCTCGTGGTCTACGGCCAGCACCTCCTCCGCGATCTCGAGTGGCCGGTGTCGGTCAAGCTCCCGGTGCTGACGGTCAGCGTGATCGCGATCCTGATCGCGAGCTATCAGTTGGTTGTGCGACGGACGTGGATCGGACGGCTGCTCAATGGACCGCGGCCGGGGGGCTCACCCGCGCCGGCCGCGGCCCCGGCACCGACCGGGGCGTAAGGGGTGGGCTCGCCGGCGACGCTCCGCGGCCGGCGGCCGGTTGGGAAGGATGTCGGCAAGCGCTGTATCGCCGACCCAGGTAGTTTGCTAGATTGCTCGCCGTGAAGACAGCGGTGGACAACCCGGCGATGGTTGCGGCGGGCCCCGAGCTCGATGCGATCTATGAGCGGTTGCGAATCCTGGAGCGGCGACGGCTTTGGGGCTTCCTCATTGTGATCGCCGCGCCCGTTGCGGTGGTCGTGGCCGCGATCGCGGCGTTTGTACTGTTGTCGTCAGCCAGCGTTGTGGTGACGGTCAGCGTTGTGCTCGGCACAGCGGCGGTGTTCATGGTCGTCGGCCAGACGATCGTGGTGACGGCCCGTCGGGCGCGGCGGCGACTCGCGGAGGCATCGGATCGGTTTGAGCCGCTGCTGCGGTTGCCGGTGCGCGTGGGTGAACGATTCGGGTTGCACCGGATCACCGAAGCGGAGCGTGACCGATTCTCTGCGACCCGGTTGCTGGGCTACCTCCCTCTCGCATCGATGAAGATGCTGGCGGTCGTGATCCCACTGGCAACACTCGTGTGGCTGTACCCGTTCCCGCCCGACTCGGGCCGCGTTGTGGGCGGTGTCATCTCGTTTGCGCTGCTGGGTCTGTTCTTCGCGGTGCGGCCATCGCCGCTGCGGTGGTCGATTGTCCGCGACCAGACCGGCACGCGGCTGCTTGTCGATTCTGTCTGGCTTGGTTTTCTGATCCGAACCCGCGAGGTCGCGACCGCGGATGTCGGCACGCTTTTCCGGCGGGAAGGCAAGATCGGCGTGTTCCCGCTGGACCGCGGGGGCGTGCTGTTCCGCTTCGTGATGCTGCTTCGCATCTGGGAAGAGGTCCCGCGCTCGCGGACGGCCCGCATCGAACAGGAGATCGGGACCCGGCTCGGTCTGGAGCGCAACCTCTCGTACGAGAAATCGGCGATCGCGCCGGACCGGGAGACGGCAAGCGCGGTGACGTTTGTAACGTGGGTGAAGAAGGGTCCGGATGCAACTGGGGGCCGTCATGAGGCGCCGTGAGTCCCGTCCGTTCGTCACAGAGACAATGCAGCTCTTCCGTCGGGTCCTGCGTCTTGAGGAGTCACAACGGCGTGTACGGTGGCTCCTCGGTATCGCTGGCGTGGTGTTTCTGGGAGCCGGCCTGCTTCAGTCTGGCAACGCGCCCGAGGGCAGCCTCCTGCACACCGCCGCGGGCTGGCTCTTCGCGGCATCCGTGCCGTTCGCGGCGGTCGGCGCGATCTGGTGGGCTCGCAATCATCACCACCTCGAGCGGCTCTGGCGAGAACACGACAAATTCGCATCGCTCGATGTGGTTCCGCTGCAGGTTGGAGAGCGGATTGGCGGCCTGCGTGTGAGCGAAGCCTCTCCGGAATGCCTGTTGCTCGAACGCACGGGCCTCCAGAGAAATGTGCATCTGATGCGGTTCGTGAAGACGGTCTCTCTCATCGTGGTGCCGCTGGTGCTGGTTGCGATGCTGCTCGCGGAAGAACCGCCGCTCCAGACGCACCAGTGGATCTTCCTCGGGATCTGGCCGGTCTTTGCCTTCTGGTACATGTGGCAACCATGGCCGGTGTGCTGGTCAATCCGCCGGACGGGCAACACCATCGAGATTCTGGCCGAGGAGCTGCGATTGGGGCTCTTGCGACATTCCGTACGACTGGGGGCATCGGACCCCGTCCGCGTCCACTCGGAGCCTTCTTGCGTGCGACTTGTGTGCGAGACGATCGATGAGGCCACAAACCGCGTCGGCCGCGTTGAGGTGTACCTGGCGGTGATCGAGAAGGATTTCCTCCCCTGGCGGCTTCGACGGCTCGCATTTGCGGTTCAAACTCATCTGAAACCGACCTCGCCGTTCGCAGAGGCTCAGTCTGCATTGGGGCAGACAAACTCGCGTCCCAAATGACCAATCGCGGATTGCGTGGGCGACGTGTACCGGACCGATCGGCGTTCCGCTCCGTGGGACCAGGCCTCGTTCGCCAGGTCCTCGGGCTCGATGTGGCTTCGGTGGCCTCGAACATTCAAGGCGGCGGAGACGGAGGGTGGCGATGACCGGGCTCGTCCGATTCAAAGCCGCGGTTGACCGCGCTATCTCACCGTACGCCGCTCGCGGCGAGCGGCTATCGGCCAACGGTGTCCGCTGCATCTGCCCTGCGCCCGGCGTGGCGCCGGAAGCGGTCGTGCATTACCTCTTTCCGCCGATCTCCGATGTGGGTCTCGAAGAGCTCCAAGACTCCTCGACGCGCCCCACCCCGCCCGCGTACATCGAGCTGCTCCGGTGGGGCAACGGTCTCGACATGTTCTGCTCCCGGCTTGCCGTATTCGGCATCCAGCCAGCGCTGCTCAAGCGCTCGGGAGACTTCGTACATCCCTGGGATGTGATCCAAACTAACAGCGAGTATGCGTGGGCTCTCGGGCGGGGCATGATTGTTGCTATGAACGACCTCGATGATCGCAGGCTCATCGTCCACGCGTGGGATGGCCAGATGACAAGCGAGTGGCGCGAGGACGGCGGGGAGCGGACCCGGACCTGGCCGTCGCTGGAGGATGCGCTCATCGAACTGATCGAGGAGATCGGGGCTGTGCGCGATTGGGCGGAGTATCGGCTGAACCCTGCCCCCGAGCGCGGCGGCTTCTGGGCGCGCGTGCTTCGCCGCGGCAAGGGTGGGCGCTGATGGACCGGCCATGTGGGAGTGAAATGCGCAGCGGTGCGTCCCTGGTCCGACGGGCCACCGCCATCGAGCACCGCCGCCGGGTCGGTCTCATTGCCGTCTTTGTCGCACCGTTCGCAGGCCTGACCACCCTGCTCGTGCTCCTGCTCGTGCTCCTGCTTCAAGTGATGATTCTCGACGCCTACGTCGCGGGATGGATCGCCCTATCGGTTGCGGTTGTGATCTATGTGACCGGTCGGATTTGGCTTGGTCTCGCGAACGTGGCGAGGCAGCGTCTCCTCCGTTCGAGCGAGAATCGGGACGCAGTGATACGCGAGCCGCTGAAGCCCCTCGATCGATTCGGTCGCTACCGCATTGTCGAGTGCAGCGGCCAATGCCTCGCCGGAGAGCACGTGCTTCCGCTGTGGGCTCTCTCGATAACGCGGCTGTCGGTACAAGTTGCCGTTGTGTTGTTGATCGCAGGCCTCATCTACATCGCCCGAGATGCGCCCTTGCGAGTCTTGGGGTTGGCACTCGGCGTCTCGATACTCAGCCTTCAGATAGCGGCACGCTACATGTGCGGCGAACAACCCGCTCGTTTCTCAATTCAAAGAGCCAGGGGACGCGCGACGATCCGTATCGAATCCGTTGGTCCGGTTGGTACACGGTCAGTCCGGGAGATTCACGCCGGGGATCTCACAGACGTCACGCAGATGCGGGATGCGATCGTTCTGCTGCAAGTAGGGGAGTTTCGGGGCACCGAGCTGGTGAGGATCCGCGAGCCCGTCCCCAGGTGGCAGCTTGACCGCCTGGAGTACGCCATTCGCCAGCAACTCGGCCGAGCGTGATCGACCGCTCGGTGTGAACTCCGCCCGCCCCGGCGATTTGCTAGATTGCCCGCCATGAATGCCCCCGAGCGCCCCGCCGCGGCCCCGCCCGCGGCCGGCAGTCCGCGGCCGCGGACCATCACCGGAGACGAGCTGACCGCCCTGCACCGGCGCGTGCTGGCGTTAGAGAAGCGACGCTTCTGGGGCTATGTCGTTGCCATCGGCGGCTCAACGGTCGTCACCATCGCGTCGCTGACCTTCGTCACGCTGCTGACCTCCCTGGATCTCCTGATCGCGCTCGCCGTGGCTCTTGCCGCACCGAGCGTCATTGTTGCGGTGGGGATGACGATGGCTTCGAGCGCTCGCCGCGGTATCAAGCGGCTCGCGGACAACACGGATCAGCTCGCGCCCCTGTTGCAGCTCCCGTTGACCCGCGGCGAGCGATTCGGAAAGTATCGTGTCGCCGAGGTGGAGGCGGATCTGTTGCGTGTCGAGCGAGGGCTGGGCTACCTGCCTGTCGTCGCCACCAAATTGCTGGCAATTGCGAGCCCTGTCGTTTTTATTGTCTTCCTGATCTCGGTCTCTCAACCGACATCACGAGTCTCAGATCTTCAGGCTGTGCTGATGGGTTTTCCTTTGGTGCTGCTCGGCGCTGGCTTCGCGCTCAAGACAACTCCGCTCCGATGGTCGATCACCCGCGAGGCAACCGGCACATGGGTGCGGATCGAGTCGGTGCGGATGGCCTTGCAGATTCGCACCCGGGAGATTGCAGCGACCGATGTCGCCACTGTGTTCCGCGCCGACGATGCGATCGGCGTATTCCCGCTGGATGACACTTCAAGCCGATTCAGGTCGCTGGTGCTGATGAGATTCCGGGAAGGGGTTCCCCGCTGGCGCACCACCCGGCTCGAGAACGACATCGGCCGGCGGCTGAAACTCTCGAGAAACGCGACGGTCCAGATGCAAATGACCACCCCCGACCGCGCGAACGGCACGCCGCAGGTATTGGTCTCATGGTCGCAGCGGCCGCCCGAGACCAAATAGATCGTGGGCCCGGGCCGTTCGTGAGGTCGGACGCCCCCCTAGCCTCTGCTTATGCATCGACTGCTCTCAACCTGTGTCAGCCTGCTCCTCCTCTCCCTCCTCCCCGCCTGCGCCTCCCGCCCGCGCCTCGGCGATGAGTCCCCCCGCCGCGGCGATGAGATCGTTGTTGCCGGGCGGTACTTCCATACCGGCGCGCCCGTCGTCCTCTGGAGCGATCCGGGCGGGTACGACGCCTACCGCACCGAGCGGCGCTTCGCCCCGTGGGACCAGGCTTCATTCGCCAAGTCTTCGGGCTCGATCAACTCTCCCGAACGCTTCGGGCTCCGCCGCGCCGGGCTCGATGATGCCCAGCTCGAACGCGTCCGCGGCGGGGGCTGGACGCTCGAAGAGGTCCAGGACAAGGTCGATCAGTTCGTCATCCACTACGACGTCTGCGGCACCAGCCGCACCTGCTTCCGCGTGCTGCACGATGTACGCGGCCTCTCGGTCCATTTCATGCTCGACATCGACGGCACGATCTACCAGACGCTCGATGTCAAGGAACGCGCCTGGCACGCCGGCCCGGCCAACGACCGCTCGGTGGGTATCGAAATCGCCCACATCGGCGCGTACCCGCCCGGCGAAGACGGCGCGATCCCGCCCACGCTCAAGGAGTGGTACGGCAAAGACGAGCAGGGCACCCGCATCACGCTGCCGGCGCGGCTGGGCGACGGCGGCGTGCGCACGCCCGACTTCATTGGCCGCCCGGTCGGCGGCGAGCCGGTGGTGGGCGTGCTGCACGGCGGCCAGCTCATGCAGTACGACCTCACACCCGAGCAGTACGACTCGCTCATCAAGCTCACCGCCGCGCTCGCGGTGGCGCTCCCGAACATGGAGCTCACCTACCCCAAGGACGAGAACGGCATGGTGCTGACCCGCGCGATGTCCGCCGAGGAGCAGAAGGAATTTCGCGGCCTGATCGGCCACTTCCACCTGACCGATGGCAAGATCGATCCCGGCCCCGCCTTCCGCTGGCAGTACGTGACCGATGAAGCCGGCAAGCTGCTGAAGCGCCGGCCGCGGGTGGATTAACGAGTACCCGACTCGGCCGCCGCGCCGTTCTCCGCGGTCGCTTGGAGCCACTTCGAGAGCGTCGCCCCCAGCCGCTCGATGTCCTCGAGCGTGTGTGAGGCGTTGACCACCACGCGGAAGTACCGCGGGCTGGGTCCGCCGGGGTATTCGATCAGCGGCGCGAGGATGCCATCGTTGAGCAGCCCCTCGTGCACCTTCTGCATCCGCTCGACTTCGAGCGTGAAGGTGAAGATCGGGATGTTCTCGGGGGGCAGGGCGATGTCGTTCGCCGTCAGCACCGCCCGCATCGCCGCGATGTTGCGCCGCAGCCGCTCCACGAGCGAGGGGTCGTTCCTGACGATCGCGAGCGCGGCCCGCGCCGCCGCGGCGAGCGGCGGGGGGATCGGCGTCGAGCTGCGATACACCGGCGCGGTCTCGCGGATGCGGCGGATCAAGGGCGTCCGCCCCGCGACCACACCGCCGTAGCAGCCCAAGCCCTTCGCGAGCGTGGTCGTGATCAGCACCCGAGGGTCATCGAGCGATGCGTGCGCCACCCCGCCGCGGCCGCCCGACCCGAGCACACAGAAGCCGTGGCAGTCATCGACCAGGAGCGCGGCCCGCGCCGGCGGCAGGTTCGCCGGCAGCGCCTTGAGCAGGTCCCGCAGCGGCGCGATTGCGCCATCCGCCGCGAAGACGCTGTCGGTCATGATCGCCACACCCGCATCGGCGTACTTGCCCGCCAGCCACGCGGCCGACGATGCATCGAGGTGCTCGAACTCGAAGACCTGCATCCCCACGCTCGTCGCGGCGTTGCGGATGGACTTGTGCGCGCGGGCGTCGATGATCGCGATGCCGATCTCGGGGCTCAGGCCCTGGGCCGCGGCGAAGTTGGCGGTGTACCCCTCGGCGGTGAGGATCCCCGCCTCCTGCTGCAGGAAGCGGGCGAGCTCGGTCTCGAGCTGGTCGTGGACCGTGGTGTTGCCGGTCGTTTCGCGGGAGGCGGTGGTGCTCAGCCCGTGCCGCGACACCGCATCAACGACCGCCGCCTGGACCTCGGGCCGGTACGACAGGCCCAGGTAGTTGCACCCGCCGAAGGCGAGAATCTCGCGCTCATCGATGGTGACGGTGCGGGCGGTCGAGGCGGTGATGGGGTAGCGGGGCATCGCACAGAACTATCGGCGCGCTGAGCCGCCCGAGGCACAGCCGCGGCGAGCGAATCCGGCGGTGGATATGCGGGAGGCTTCCTGCCCCGCGCCCGGCTCAGACCGGGTCGTGGTCCGGCCGCATGAACCGCACCATGGGCAGCGAGGCCATCGTGTGCAGCCCCGGCTCGGCCCGCAGCAGCCGCGGCACAGCGTTGATGACGATCGCCGAGGTCGCCACATCGCCGTGGACGCCGTTGGTGATCGTCATGTCGATCGGGGGCTCGCCGTGGATGATGACCCGGTCGTGGGGATTGGCCTGGCCGATCGCGGCCTGGAAGACCATCGAGACGACCTCCTTGCCGTCGCACCAGCCGCGGGCGGTCTGGCGGACGCCGGAGATACCGCCGGCCGGGATCGGGCCGATCGCGGAATTGAGCACCTTCTCCGCCCGCACCGGGTTGATGTCCTCTTCCCAGCGGGTGATATCGAGGCCCAGGTAGTGGGCGATGAAGTGGAGCGATTCGCCGAGGCCGACATGCCGCAGCGTGCCGGCCTTGACGTTGGCCGCGAACTGCTCCTCGCTCTGGGCCGCGCCGATCTTCTTCTGGAAGGGCACGCGCCGGGTCGAGGCGTCCTGGATGCGGTGGCACTCGACGGCGGTGACATCGCGGCAGACCGCGGTCGCGGCGACGGCGAGCGTGTCCATCAGGAAGCCGGGGTTGACGCCCGTGCCCAGCAGGCGACCACCGTTGGATTTGGCGATCTCGTCGAGCTCATCGGCGAGAGCGACATGCCGCAGCCAGGGGTAGAGCAGTTCTTCGCAAGTGCTGACGACGGCCTTGCCGTGCTCGAGCAGCGTGACGAAGGTGTCGTGACAGAGCCTCAGGTCCGATGAAGTCGCGACGATCGCCGCATCGATGTCGTCCCACTGATCGAACGCGTCAAGGCTGGGGAGGATGCGGATCTTCTCATCGGCCCCCGGCACGAACTCGCTGAGCGGCTGATCGGCCAGGTGCGGCGCGGGATCGACCGCGGCGATCAGGTGGCCGATGTCGCGGCTGTAGAGGTCCTTGAGGATGTTCTGGCCGAGGGGGCCGACGCCGACATGGAGGATGCGCTTCATGATGTGCTCTGAGGTGTGTGCTCGGGGGGCTGAGGCGGTTCTGGTCAGGGGTTGAGTGCGAGATCGAGTCGGCCGCGGTGCGCGGCCAGGCGTGATTCGGCCTCCTCGCGCGAGGCGTTGAAGGCGTGCATGACGACTGCGGTCTTGACGGTCCCGCCGGCGCGGTCGAGCAGGTCGAACGCATCGGGGCGGGGGAGTTTGGTGATGATCGAGACGATGCGGGCAGCGCGGTCGCGGAGTTTGGCGTTGGTGGCGCGGAGGTCCACCATCAGGTTCTGGTAGACGCGGCCGGAGCGGATCATCAGCGTCGTGGAAATTGTGTTCAGCGCGAGCTTGGTCGCGGTGCCGGCCTTCATACGGGTCGAGCCGGTGAGCACCTCCGGGCCGGTGTCCAGGACGATCAGGTGATCGGCGCCCGCGGGCTTCTCGATCGGCGAGCACGACAGCATCGCGGTGAGCGGCGGGAAGGGGCGGGACTTGCAGAAGGCGAGCGCGCCGAGCACGTACGGCGTGGTGCCGCCCGCGGCGATACCGATGACGGCATCACGCTCGTTGAGCACGAGCTCCGTCAGTTGCTCGACAGCGCCGTTGGGATCGTCTTCCTTGCTCTCGCTGGATTTGCGGAGCGCACTGTCGCCGCCGGCGATGATGCCGATGATGCGGTCGGGCTCGACCTGAAAGGTCGGCGGCGCTTCGGAGGCATCGAGCACGCCGAGCCGTCCGGAGGTCCCCGCGCCCAGATAGATCAGCCGACCGCCGCCCAGAAAGCCCGGCTCCGCCGCGGCGATGAAGCCGCTCAGGGCCTCCGCGGCCTTGGCCATCGCGTCCATCACCGCACGGTCCTCCTGCTGGATCGCCGCAACGCACTCGTGCACGGTCAGCGCGTGGAGGTTCATCGTCCGCGGGTTGCGCTGCTCGGTGGCGATATGCGACCGGTCAGGCGGCGGTGTGGGAGCGGGGTTGGCGGGCGGGGGGGTCATGCGTGCGGTGCGGCTCAGGCGGCGTTGCTTCGGGCGGCGGGCCCGCCTGCGAAGGGCCTCAAGGGTACACCCATGCACCGCTGACCGGGGCGGGGGCGGGCACGCCGGTCACCGCCGGCAGGGTTATTGGAACCCGATCGGCACATAGCAGGCCGAGCACTGCGAACGCCGCGGCCTCCCGGGCGGCCGCGGGGATCCCCACTTCATCGGAGTCGACGACCGGGCAGCGGACGCCGCGGCGGATCGCGGCGACCAGGGCCGCGTTGTGCACACCGCCGCCGGCGAGCACGGCGAGGCCCGAGCCGGCGGGGATCGTTCCTGCAATCACGCGGCCGATGGCAACGCACGCGGTCGCGGCGAGGTCGGGGCCGACGAGTCGGTGCTCGTTCGCCAGCGCCCGGATGCGATCCCGGAGTTCATCGCCGGTGCCCAGCGAGCGACGTGCGGCGGTCTGGGCGGCGAGGAGTTGGGCGATCGTGTCCTCGGCAACGGCGTGGCTGGTCCCGGTTGCCGCGGCGGCGCCATCACGGTCGAAGGGAGCGGCGAGGTATTGGCGGGCGATCCAGTCGAGGAGCTGGTTGCAGACGCAGACATCCTGCGCTGTGATCGCATCGATAGTCGCGGCGGAGCCAGGGAGGTTGGTGATGTTGCAGAAACCGCCGAGGTTGATGATTGAACGCGGCGACTCATCGCGGTACATGATCCAGTCGGCGATCGGCGTGATCGGCGCGCCCTCTCCGCCGCGGGCGACATCGGCCTGGCGCAGATCGAAGACGATCGGCAGTTGGGTTTCGCTCGCGATCAGCGGCGCGTTGATGAGCTGCCAAGTGAGCGGCGGGGCGTGGTAGACCGTTTGCCCGTGCACGCACGCGAGCGACGGAGGCTGCGGGGAGTTTGCCGCGGCCTCGCGGATCGCCGCGGCGTACAGCCGCGAGAGACCATCGTTGGCCGCCGCGATCTCGCGGGCGGTTGTTGCGTGCTGATCTGCGATGCGCCGGAGCGAAGCGCCGACCTCGCCCAGCGAGTGTGAGAGGGTCGACAGGTGCTCGATACGCATCGCAATGCCGCGGCCGGTCGCGCGGATGAGCGATGCATCGATCGCATCGAGACTTGTGCCGGTCATCGCGCCGACCGCGTAGCGGATCTCGCCCTCGCGATGGCCGCGGTCCGGGCTCACGCGCTGGTCACCCCCGCGCCGCGGATGTTCGCGGCGATCTGATCGAAGAAGGTCACGCTGTGGTCGAGCCCGCCCCAGCGGGAGCGAGCGAGCCAGAGGCGACGGTGGTCCTCGATGAGAGCGGGAAGCTGCGCGAGCAGCCGGTCACGGTCCGCGGCGGTCATACCGCCGGGGCGGCGGCGGGCCGAGGCCCGCTGCGCTGCCATCGTCGCGTAGCGGAGCATGTGCTCGAGCTCGTCATTGATCAACTGGCTCTGCGTGAGCGGCCGCGAGTGCAGCGAGTTCTCGACCGACATCCGCGCCTGCTCCCAGTCCTCGAGCCGGCCGACATCCGCCCCCTGATCATCGGGCTTGAAGAGGTCGATGAAGAGCGCGGACTGGTTGCGAAGGCGCGATGGGACGCCCGGCCGCGCGAGCTCGCCGCAGGTGGCGCGGAGCCGCAGGCCGGTATCGCCGACGGTCTCGAGCCATGGCCCGACTCGGAGCGTCGGATCGGCGAGCAGGTGCATCGACGAGCGCGCGGCGGTGGGCTGAGGCGTGGGGCTGGCGAGCCACGCGGCTTCCGCGGCCTGGCCCAGTGCGATGAGCGTAATGGGCCAGACCTGGTGATGGCCGGTGTCGCCCCAGTCGCACAGGAGGAACCCGGCAGCGCCCGCCGCGGCGCCGTGCGCGGCCGCGTTGGTGATGTTGGCAGCCCGCTCGCTGGTGCGGCCGGTGATGCTCCGCCACGAACTCGTGCCCGGGCAGACCCATACCTCCCGGCCCGCGGCCGTCAGCGAGCGGCACCAGCGGTCGAAGGGCGAATCGTGCTCGTATCCCCACGCGAGCGCGATCAGGTCCTGCGGGATGTCGGCGATCGCCTCGGGGTGAGAGAGCGCGATGTCGGCCCAGAACATCGGCCGCTTGCCCAGTTCGCGCGTGATCGCGCAGATCTTCTGCACGAACTCGAGGTAGACCGCAGCGCGGCCGCGTCGCTCGACCTCCTCCTTCGAGCGCCCGTACGCGATGTCGTAGGTCTCATCACAGCCGATGTTGACCAGGTTCGATGAGAAGTGGGGGAGCAATTCACGCAGCAGGCCCCGCATGAACCGCTCGCTCGCGGGATCGGTCGGGCACAGACTGAAAGGCCCAGACCGCGGCCAGACATCAAAGACCCAGTCGCCATGCGTCTCGGCCAGATGCGCGTACTCCGGGTGCCGCAGCCAGCTGGCCAGGTGACCGAAGCAGTTCTGATTCGCGGCGAGTTCGATGCCACGTTCGCGGGCGTAAGCATCGAGCCGGCGGATCTCATCGCCCGTCAGCGGCGACCAGCCGCGCCACACGGTCTCGTGATCGTCGTATGCGAAGGTGTGCTCGGTGTAGAGCTGCAGATGATTGAACTTGAGCTGCGCGAGCGTGTCGACGAGCTCGAAGAGCGAGCGCATGGTGGGAACGCGGTCGCGGGAGACATCGAGCATGAACCCGCGCGTTATGAAGGCTGGGTGGTCCTCGATGTGCAGCGCGGGAAGCGTGCTGCCGAACTGGACGATGAGCTGCCGGAGCGTCGCGAGCGCGTGCCGCGCGCCCGCGGCGGAGGATGCTGTGATCCGGATGGGCTCTGCGCTCTCGGCGGGGATATCGAGCGTGTAGCGGTGGGCATCCGCCGGCCGCGTGCCGCAGGCGCCGTGGGTCACTTCGATCGCGAGTCTCGGGGCCAGCGGTCCGTGCGCTGCGGGTTCGGTCGGTCGGGCGAGGTCGATGTCCTGGGCCCGCAACCCCGGCGCGCCGGACCAGACGCCATCGCGGCGATCCAGCGATCGGGGGTAGGGCAACAACAGGAGCGGATCGTCGGTCATGAGGGATTCCCGGCGGGTGCGGGCGGATTGGGCGCTGCCTTCGGCGCGGCATCAACCGTAGCCCGCCGCGGCCGCCCGATCAGACAGACAACCGTCGCCAGCGTGGTCGCAAAGACCAGCTGCCAGGGGAAGGCGATGTTGAGGTCCCGCACCCACTTGCCGACGACATCGGGAAGCAGCGGCGCGATCCACTGCCGCACGAACCCCTGCTGCACCAGCACCGCGAGGAATCCGACGATCAGCGCTGTGATGGCCGAGGCGGTGTTCCCCCGCCGCGTAAAGAGCGCCACGAGGAACACCGCGAGCAGCCCCGCGTAGGCGAAGTTCATCACCATGAGCGCGAAATCAATCAGCGTCATGCTCTTGGGGTCGTACCACACGGCGCAGAATGCCGCGAAGCCGCCCACCGCGATGCCCGCGACCACGACGCCGATGCGCCCGATCCACAACTCGTGCTTCTCATCGCCGGCGCGCTGCGGGAACATGTGCCGGTAGATGTCGCTGAGAAAGGTGGACGACATCGCGTTGAGCGTCGAGTTCACGCTCGAGAGCCCGGCCGCGAAGAGCCCCGCCATCATGAGACCCGCCAGGCCCGGCGGTATCTCGCTCACGATGAAGCGCAGGAACGTCTTGTCCTTCGGCGCGAGATGCACCTCGTTGACCAGGTCCGGGCGGTTGTAGTAGACCCACAGCAGGAGACCGATCACCAGGAACACCGCGACCGCCGGGATCCCGATCAGGATCCCCGAGATCAGCGACTTGGCCGACTGCTTCGCATCGCGGCACGTGAGCATGCGCTGCACCAGATCCTGGTCAGTGCCGTGCGATGCCAGCGTGAGCAGCGCAAACCCGGTGAAGGCGGTGACCAGCGTGTAGCCGTCGGACAGATCGATGAACGGCTTCCCGCTGGAGGGCAGATTGATGCCGATGTCGATCAGGTTGAGCTTGGAGGGCGCATTCGGCGCGGGCTCGCCCAGCGCTGCGATGATCTGCGACAGGTCCGCCGGGATCAGCCACAACAGAAACACGATCGCCCCGACCGCCGTGGCCAGGTACACGAACGCCTGCACGACATCCGCCCAGATCACGCTGCGGATGCCGCCCGCGAGGGTGTACACCACGCCGATCACGGTCATCGCGCCCACTGCGAGCTGGATCTCAAGTGTGCCGATCTTCTCTTCGCCATCGGCCGTGGCCTGGAAACCAAAGAGGATCACCGCCGCGGGCAGCGAACCGATGAAGATCCGCGATCCGCTCGCGAAGACCCGCCCGACCAGGTACGCCCAGCTCGCCGCCAGCCGCGCCCCGGGCCCAAACCGCGTCTCGAGCAACTGGTACGGCGTCCACACGTTCAGCCGGTAGAACGCCGGCAAGAAGACCGTCGCCAGCAGCACCGCCGCCAGGACGCCGCCGAGGCTGCTGGTGAGATACCGCAGATCACCCGCGTACGCCTGGTCGGGAGCGCCGATGAACGTTGCCGCCGACTGCGTAGTCGCCAGGATCGAGATCGCCACCGCCCATGCGGGCATCGACCGGCCCGCGAGGAAGTAGTCGCCCGCGCTGGTTTGCTTGCGGCGCGAGAACCAGATCCCAGTGCCGATCAGCAGCCCGAGGTACGCGAGCAGCACGGCCCAGTCGAGGCCGCCGAATTGAGCAAGGAGGAGGGGCATCCGCGGTCCGCACGATAACGCGGTCCGCGGCCGCGTGCAGGCGATGCATCGGCCTTCTTCGGAGCGAAGAGCGAAGCGGGCAAAACGAACAAGCCCCGCCAGAAGCGGGGCTCGTTCAAACCCGATCGCGTGTTTCCGCCCGCGACCGAGTCATAGGAGAGAGAGACAAGACGCTGTCGGGGCCGCCCGGCTCTTCGCCCGGCCGCCCCATGAAACCCGGCTGCGTGTTTCCGCCCGCAACCGAGTCATAGGAGAGAGAGACAAGACACTGTCGGGAAGGCCGGGCCGCACGCCCGACCGACCCTTGAAGCCCGACTGCGTGTTTCCGCCCGCAGCCGAGGCATAGGAGAGAGAGACAAGACACTGTCGGGAGCCGGCTCGCCGCGTTCCCGCGGCTCTTCAGGCCCCCCTGATACCCGGCTGCGTTGTTTCCGCCCGCAACCGAGTCATAGGAGGAGAGAGAGACAAGACACTCTCAACATGCCACGCGTTCTGAGCCGTGCAAACCGTCTGGGAGGATTTTTCGACCTTTTCCGCACATCCCGGCTGTGGGGGTTCTCCGGGCCCTGGCCCCCCGGGCCGCCCCGGAAACGACGGCGGGGCGGCCGATCGGCCGCCCCGCAGGGGATTTGCACCACTCGTCCGGTCAGCCGGCCATCTCCTCGAACCGCCGCTGCACGAACGACCAGTTGATGATGTTCATGAACGCCGAGACGTAGTCCGCCCGGCGGTTCTGGTACTTCAGGTAGTAGGCGTGCTCCCAGACATCGATCCCCAGCAGCGGCTGGGCGTTGTTGACCAGCATGTCCTGCTGCTTCTCCATCTGGACGACCATGAGCCTCTGCGCGAAGGGCTCGTAGACGAGCCACGCCCAGCCGCTGGCCTCGACTGAGCCGGCCGCGGCCTTGAAGTGCGCTGTGAACTGATCGAAGGAACCGAAGTCCTTGCCCATCTGTTCGGCGAGCTTCCCTTGCGGCATGCCCCCGCCGCCCTTGCCCGCCGGCGCCATGTTGAGCCAGAACAGCGTGTGGTTGAGATGGCCGCCGCCATTGAACGAGAGCTCACGCGACCAGTGCTTCATCAGCCCCGCATCGCCCGAACCCTCGCGGATCTTCTGGAGCTCGTCCAGTGCTTTGTTCAGCCCGTTGACATACCCCTGGTGGTGCCGCTCGTGATGGATCTCCATCGTCTTGGCGTCGATGTGCGGCTCGAGCGCATCCTTGGCGTAGGGCAGCGGCGGCAGGGCGTACCGGCCGGACTTGGGATCGAATCCGAGCATCTCGGGGGTCAGCGTGGGGACCGTGGCGGTGTCGCGGCGACGCGGCCGCAGCAGTTCGTTGGGCTGTGCGGAGGCCAGGCCGAGCGTGCCCAGCCCGGCGGCGCCCATGGCGGTCAGTGCAGCGCGGCGGTCGATTCCGTGGTCGTTCATGATGATGGTCTCCTCGGAGCAGAGTCAGAGCGGGCGACGCCCGCGCGTACCAGAGCGTTCAATGCGTCTATTGAACCAGATTCGCCGCGGCGGGGAATCCGGCACCCCGCGGCTCAGAGCCTCGGAACGCCCGATCTATTGAACGAAGAAGGCCCCGCGGGGTCGCCGCGGGGCCTCGAAATGAACCAGATTCAAGATCGGCAGACTCAGGCCTGCTCGCCGACCTGCCAGCGGCGGAAGGCGACGAGCTTCTCGTTGCCGCCGACGATCTCGCGGATCTTCTTGGCGGGGTCCTTCACGAACGGCTGCTCGAGCAGCGCGATCTCCTCGAAGAACTTCCGCATACCGCCCTCGACCATCTTCTCGGCGATCTCCTTGGGCTTGCCCGACTCCATCGCCTGCTCGATGCGGAACTTGCGCTCCTTCTCGACGATCGCCTCGGGCACCTCGGAGGCCGACAGGCCCTGCGGACGCGGCACCGCCGCGACCACATGCATGCAGACGTCCTTGAGCGTCTCCTCGCTCACCGAGCCATCGCTCTGGACCACCGAGCAGGTCTTGCCGTCGTGGTGGACATAGCTGGCGAACGCGCCGGCCTTGCCTTCGAGCTTCTCGGCGCGGGCGAACGAGCAGTTCTCGCCGGTGGTGATGCGGACATCATCGACCGCGGCGGTGATCGCCGGCGTCGCAGCGACCGTGCCCGCCTTGGCCGCCATCACTTCCTTGAGAGCCTTCTGCACCATCTCGGCGAACTTGTCGCTCTTGGCGGTGAAGTCGGTCTCGGCGCGGAACTCAACCACGGCCGCCGCGGAGCGGTCGCCGTTGAGCAGAACCGCCACGCGGCCTTCGCCGGCGGCGCGATCCGTGCGGGTGTCCATCTTGCCCTTGAGCTGCTTGCGGAGGAGCTCCTCGGCCTTCTCCGGATCGCCGTCGGCCTCGGTGAGAGCCGCTTTGCAGGCCATCATGGAGAGCCCGGTCTTGTTCCGCAGGCTCATGACATCCTTCGCGCTGAATTCGGGCATTGCTTGTCTCTCCGCGCCCCCGGCGTCGATCGGCGGGGGCGGCTTGATTCGGGTCTGCACCCATCTGGGGGTCGATAAACACGCCGCCGGGAAGGGCCGGCGGCGCGGCGTAGATCAGGTTGCGGTCTTCATCCCGGCGCCGCGGCTGCGGGCCGGGATGGAAGATCAGGCCTGGGCCTGAGTGGGGACGGGGGCCGCATCACGCTCGGGGGCGGACTCGGCGTCCTCGGAGCGGTACTGAGCCCGACGGCTGCGGCGGGCGCCGCCCTCGGAGCCGCCGGCGTCGCCGCCGCTGCGGTCCGGGTTCGCCATCTGGCGGTTTTGACGGCCCTCGGAGCAGGCCAGGCACAGCTCGCGGATGACCACGTCGATCGACCGCATCGAGTCGTCGTTGCCCGGGATGGCGATATCCGCCAGCTCCGGATCACCGTCGGTGTCGATGAGGCAAATCGTCGGGATGCCCAGCTTGCGGGCTTCCTTGAGCGCGGTCAGCTCGCGGCGGACATCGATGACGACCATCGCGCCCGGGAGCTTCTCCATGTGGCGGATGCCCTCGAGGTTGCGGGCGATCTTCTTCTTCTCGCGGCGGAGCTGGCTCTCCATCTTCTTGGAGTAGCTCGCGAAGTTGTCCTGGTTCTCGATCGCCTCGAGCTCCTCGAGGCGCTTCAGCCGCTGACGGATCGTGCGGAAGTTCGTGAGCGTGCCGCCGAGCCAGCGCTCGGTGACGTAGTGCATCTTGACGTCGCTCACGCGCTCCTCGAGCACGCTCTTGGACTGACGCTTGGTGCCGACGAAGCACACGTCCTTGCCCTCAGCGACGGTCTTGGCGATGTACTTCTTCGCCAGCAGGAGGCCCTTGACGGTCTCCTTGATGTCGATGATGTGGATGCCGTTGCGCTTGCCGTAGATGTACGGGCCCATCTTGGGGTTCCAGCCGCTCGCGCGCTGGCCGAAGTGGATGCCCGACTCGATCAGATCCTGAACCAGTGTGTTCGCCATGACTGTGGCTCGATTCAAACTGCAGCGACACCGGCGGGAGATGGACTGGGGATGAATCCGACCTTGCGGAGGACTCACCACGACGCCCGCCAAAGGGCGCTTTTCGTAGCGGTCGTCCCCATGAGACGCCGCCCTGTGATTGGAAACACGAAAGGACCGCCGCCAACCACGGCAATCCCTGACCGGGTCCAGTCCACCCCGGACCGCGAAGTATAGAAACGCCCGGGCCGCGGGCAACAGCGAAGACTCCCCGCCGGTCGCAAACCTCGCGGGCCCGCAACCTCCCGGCCGACGGTCGGGCCATCCGCCGCCAGACCCGCCCCCACCCGCGCGGACCCCATCCCCTGTTAAGGCGTGATGTAGACGCCGCGGCGGCCACGGCGTCTGCCGGGACCTTCCCCGATTCTAAACCTCCCACGCCCCGGCGTCTCAACCGGTCGGATGAAAGCGTCGACAGGTCCGAGGTACAGAACTCTGTAACCGAGATCAGACCGTGTCTAGGGGTTCCCCGTATGTCCGAAGCACCGCCGGTGATCGTCCGTAATGCCGTCCGGCATGATGTGGTCATCCGCGGCTCTGTCCGGATCGCTCCCTGCGATATCGCGGCGGTCCGGGTGGGGCCGGCCAGTGGTGCCCAGAACGGGTGGATCGATGTCGACATCGTCGACCTGAGCGAGAACGGGCTCGGGCTCATCTCGCCGGTCTTCTTCCCGCGTCGCACCGTGCTCGAGATCCGCGTGCTCGACCACGGCGAGGCGCCGGCGGTCATCGCACACCTCGTGATCAAGGTCCAGCGGGCGATCATGACCGATCGCCGCCCGGCCTACCTCGCGGGCTGCACGTTCGAGAACAACTCGAATGAATCGCTGCACGCGGTCCGTGACCTCCTCGAGCGGTTCAGGATCGACGCGGCGTGATACCAACCACCATCCAAGAGAGCGG
The DNA here is from genome assembly GCA_040255445.1 of Planctomycetaceae bacterium. Taxonomy (GTDB): domain Bacteria; phylum Planctomycetota; class Phycisphaerae; order Phycisphaerales; family UBA1924; genus JBDZUZ01. Next base: position 57,562 of record JBDZUZ010000006.1, read on the forward strand.
CCCGGATGCTTGACACACGCCATTTCGTCGTGCGAACACTGCTCGCCGAGGGCCAGGTCCGCGAGCAGGATGTCCGCCGCGCCCAGGAGCACGCGGTCGCTTCGGGCATCGACCTTCTTGATGCCATGGTCGGGCTCGGCGTCGTCACCTCGCGCAAGCTCGCCATCGCCCGGGCCAAGATCTGCGAATACCCGTTCGTCGACCTGACCCACTACGACATCGATATCCAGAACGCGCGTCTGCTCCCGCGTCCCCTCGCCGAGCGCTTCACCGCGTTCCCGCTCTTCGTTGTCGGCGGTGTGGCGACGGTCGCGATGCTCGACCCGCTCAACCTGCACGCGATCGACCAGGTCCGCCAGCAGCTCAAGATGGATGTCGACCCCGTGCTGGCGGATGCGGACCACCTCCGCGCCCTCATCTCCCGGGCGTACAGCCTCGCCCAGCACTCCGAGACCGAGGACACCGACACGCAGCCGGAGGCAACCGCCTCGCTGACTACAGGCGATGAACCGATCGTCGCGGCCGTGAATCAGGTGATCGCCGGGGCTGTCGATGCCGGGGCGAGCGACATCCACATCAACCCCGACGAGCACGACCTGCACCTTCGGTACCGCATCGACGGACAGCTCGCGCCGCAGCAGGGCCCGCCGCGGAGCGTCCACGCCGGGCTGGTGCAGCGTCTCAAGGTCCTCGCCCGCCTCGACCTGACGCAGACCCGCCGGCCGCAGGACGGCAAGTTCCGCTTCCAGCGAGGGGCGCAGTCGGTCGACATCCGGCTCAGCCTCATGCCGACGGTGCACGGCGAGAACGTCGTGATGCGTCTGCTCAGCTCCGCATCACGGATCGGCGATGTCGCGTCCCTCGGGATGCCCACAGACATCGCCGGCTGGTACGACGAACTGATCCGCCGCCCGCACGGGCTGATGCTGGTCACCGGCCCGACCGGTTCGGGCAAGACCACGACGCTGTACACCGCTCTCAACGCGATCAACTCCCCCGACCGCAACATCATGACGATCGAGGACCCGGTGGAGATCCGGCTCCCGCTGGTGCGGCAGATCCAGGTCAACACCGAGATCGGGCTCACGTTCGCCTCGGCGCTGCGGTCGGTGCTGCGTCAGGATCCCGATGTCATCCTCGTCGGCGAGATCCGCGACCAGGAGACCGCCAGGATCGCCGTGCAATCCGCGCTCACCGGCCACATGGTCTTTTCAACGCTTCACACCAACGACTCGGTTGGCGCTGTGGCACGCCTCCGCGATCTCGAACTGCCCGCCTTCGCCATCAACAACGCGCTGCTCGCAGCGATCGCGCAGCGGCTGGTGCGCAAGGTCTGCACCGACTGTCGCGGCCCCGAGACGGATCATGACCTCGTCGCCCGCTGGCAGCCCATGCGGCCCGGAGCATCGTTCATCCGTGGCGCGGGCTGCGCTCGCTGCCTGCGGACCGGTTTCAAGGGTCGGTTGGGCGTCTACGAGATGTTCCGCGTGACCGCGCGGACCCAGGCCCTGATCGAGGCGAACGCCGTCCGCGGCGAGCTCGAGAGAGCCGCCGCGCTCGATGGCATGCGGCTGATATGGGAGGACGGCCTCGACAAGGCCGCCCGCGGCATCACCAGCCTCGGCGAGATCGCGCGTCTGCGCGGCGTGATCGAGAGCGACGATGTCCGGAGGCTCGCGGCATGAGCCTGCGCAGCTTCGAGTATGTCGCCGCGGAAGCAACCGGCGAGATCCGGCGCGGCCAGATACGCGGACAGGACGCTTCCGATGCGTTCCGCCGCGTCCGCGCTGCCGGCCTGACGCCTATCGAGCTCGAGCCGGTCCGCGAGCCGCGTCCGCTGCTCTCCCGTCAACGCGTCAACGCGTCGGATGTCGCAGGGCTCACCCGCGAACTGGCCGTTCTCGTCGAGGCCCGCATCCCGCTGGACCGCGGCCTGGCCACCATCGCCGAACACGCCGACAAGGAGAGCGTCCGGACGCTCGTCCGCGATATGGCCGCGACCATCGAGGCCGGCTCACCGATGACCGAAGCGCTCGAGCGCCACGAGTCCGTCTTCGGCGAGGTCTATATCGAGACCGTCCGCGCCGCGGAACGCTCGGGCAACCTGCTCGCGGTAATGTCGCACCTGGCCGAGATGCTCGATCGCCAGATCGAGTCCCGGCAGCAACTCCGCCGCGCGCTCAGCTACCCGCTTATCGTGCTCGGCGTCGTCGTCGTCGCTCTTGTCACGATCATCGTCTTCGTCATCCCGCGCTTCGGAGCCACCTTCGACGCCCACGGCGTCGAGATGCCCGTCCTGACGCAGCTGCTCAAAGCGGTCGGTGAGTCGATGCGATCCTGGTGGTGGGCGTACGGATCGGGGCTCGGCGGCTTGGTCGTCGGTCTGCTGCTGGCATGGCAGACACACTCGGGCCGCCGCGAGATCGAACGCTGGCTGACGCGCATGCCGTATGTGCGTTCGGTCATCTCGGCCAACTCGACCGGGCGCTTCGCGCGGGTCATGAGCATCGGCCTCTCCTCCGGCCTCGACGTCATCGACTCGCTGCTCATCGGCGGCCGCGCCACCGGCCGCGCCACCTTCGCGACCGAATGCGACCAGATGGCCGACCGGCTGCGGGCGGGCGAGGAACTCGCGCAGGTCCTCCGCGGCTGCGAGCACATGCCCAGCTTCGCCCGCCGGATGATCGGCGCGGGCAAGGACTCCGCGGAGCTCGCCAAGGCCTGCGACATCGTCGCACGCCACTTCGACCGCGAAGCGACGCACCTGACCCGGAACATCAACTCGGTCATCGAGCCCCTGCTCACCGTGGGCATGGCGATCATCGTGCTCGTTGTGGCGCTGTCGGTGTTCCTGCCCATGTGGCAGATGGTGCGGATCAATCAGTAAAGGCGTAATAGACCGGACCCCCGCGGCACGATCGGGCCGCCCCCCGGGCGGGAAACGACCGGCGCGAGCGGGACAGGCGTACTCCAAGAGGCGGACGGACGGAGAGTGGGGGGCGTGGGAGGCGTGGGGGGCGTGGGGGGCGACGGAGCGACGGAGGTGTCTGATGCGTTCAGTCTTCAGGATGCGTGCTTTCACGATGCTCGAGGTCATGGTCGTCGTGATCATCCTGGGCATTCTCGCGGCGATGGTCATGCCGCAGTTCGGCGGCGTCAGCGCTGATGCCCGCACCGCGGCCACGCAGGCCGCGCTCGCCGGTGTGCGCTCCTCGATCGCCGCGTACCGCGCTGAAACCGTCCTGTCCGGGAGCGATGTCTTCCCGACCTTCGCGCAACTCAACGATCCCGGCCGCGTCCTCAAGGCTGAGATCCCCGCCAACCCGTTCACGGGCGTGTCGGGTGTGCAGGCTGTCACCGCAACGCAGGCGGATCAGCGGGCCGTGATCAACGAGCAGGCCTTCGGGTGGAACTACTTCGTCGACAACTCGAGCATCCCCGCGCGGGCCGTGTTCTACGCGAACACACGCGCAGAGACCACCAGCCTCACCGCCAGCGGCACGAAGCGCAACGCCTGCGACCTATGACCAGATTGCCCGCCAACCCGCGACGCGGCTTCAGCCTTCTCGAGGTGGCGGTGGTGTTGCTCGTCATCGGCATCATGGCGATCGCAGCCGCCCCGTCGATCGGCGCAGCCCGTGACATGCGCACCGGCGGCGTCGTCACCGCGATCCAGCAGCGCCTCCTCGAAGCGCGATCGCGGGCGATGGCGACCGGCCGGCCCCACGCGGTCAGCATCGACGCCGCGGCCGGATCGCTACAGATGCTGTGGATCCCGGCGACCGGCGACAACCCGCGTCCGGTCGAGGGTGCGTCCGCGAGCCTCCGCCTCGCCGATCTGGGCCCCGCCGATTCCTTCACGCGCATCGCCGCCGGCGATCCCGCGGGCTCGACCG
>JBDZUZ010000105.1:0-13217 GCA_040255445.1 Planctomycetaceae bacterium
ACCCCGGCACCGTCCCCATCAGGTTCGCCGCGTTGCTGAAGAACGAAGCCGACCGCCCGCCGAGCGTCGCCGCATCCCCCGCCGTCACCGCACTGTCCGCCGTCGCCGCATTCAGGGCGAAATTGGCATTCGCCGTCGACGTCAACTCCTGCCGCGGCGTCAGCACCGAATACCCGCCCGCATCCGAGCACCCAAGCCCGGAATCCTGCCGGACCTCGATCTCCAGATACCGCCGCTCCCCGCTGAACACGGCCCCAAAGTCCAGCAGCACCGTGAACCGACCACCGGCTACTGCCAGATCGTCAGCGCACAGCGTCTCACCAATCTGGTTCCCCCCCGCCGCGGCATCAAACAGGCTGAACCGCAGGTCAAACGCACCGTTCGCCGGGCTCCCCCCGCTCGTGAGCTCGCCCTGATAGGTCAGCGATGTGCCCAGCGGCGTCTGCCCCCGCGCGGCCATCGGCATCAGCCCGGCCAGAACCATCACCATCGCGATCAACACACACCGCCGCATAGAGAACTCCCACGCCCATAGTGGTCGCCGCCGCGTGGAAGTCACCGACAGCACAAGCCAGGCCGCGGCCAGAATACCCCGAATAGGTCGCGCGCACAGCCCTCGTTTCCGGCAAAGTTGAAGAAAGTCCGCAGCGCGGCCGCGGTCGGCATGACCACCCGCCGCCCACTTCCCTCAGCGTGATCAAGGACCGCAACGTCCGAGAAATCCGTTCCGCCAACCCGACCACCCGGACCAACCGCGCCGATCACGCCCCCCGAAGCACCTTCTCCATCTTCTTCCCCTTCGCCAGCTCATCGACCAGCTTGTCGAGATAGCGCGTCTGCCGCGTCAGCGGCGTCTCGATCTCCTCGATCCGGTACCCGCAGATCACCCCCGTGATCAGCTCCGCGTTCGGATTCAGCGTCGCCGCGGCGAAGAACTCCTTGAAAGTGCTCTTCGCATCGATGTGCTTCTGAATCTGCCGCTCATCGAACCCCGTGAGCCACTCGATGACCCGATGCAGTTCCTCCCTCGTCCGCCCCTTCCTCTCGACCTTCGCGACATAGTGCGGATAGACCGAAGAGAACGTCATCGCCGCGATCCGCTCATCGTGCTCGGGTGTGGTCGTGGGCATCCGCCGCCTCCGCAATTGGTGTCTCTGTAACCTGGCTCTCTTCCAGCCGGTGCACACCATGCTACTCGGATCGGCCGCACCGCCATCGCCCGCGCTTGTCCTATCCGTCCTATAGGACCCATAGGACCTATATGACCTATCCGACCGGTCGCTACCGTGCCTGGTACCGGACGGTGTCCGGGGCCGAATGGTCCAGCATCGCGGATGTCCGCGCCACCTACCCGCACGCCGACGGTGTTGAGACCGGGAGACGAGAGACGCTGACCGTCTTCAACGTCGCGGGGAACAAGTACCGCCTCATCGCCCGCATCCGGTACGACTACCGACTCGTCAATGTCCGCTTTGTCCTGACACACGCCGCGTACACCAAAGGCAAGTGGAAGGAGTAGAACCATGCCCACGATCAAGACCAGCCGCGCGCCCCGCCTCCCCGCAAAGTTCGAGGACCTCGTCCGCCTGATGCCCCCGCAGGCCATCATGGACGATGTGCAGTACGAACACACCGTCGAGATGATCGACCGCCTCATGGCGAGCGGCAAGCTCTCCAAGGGCCAAGAGCTCTACCTCGAAACACTGGTCCAACTCGTCCAGGCGTACGAATCCGCCCACCACGCGATCGAAGGACCCGGCGGCATCGCGACGCTCGCGCACCTCCTCGAAGAGCACGGCATGAACGCCTCCGACCTCGCCCGCCTGCTCGGCGTCCACGCGAGCATGGGCTCGAAGATCCTCAAGGGCGACCGCTCGCTCACGGTCGACCACCTCAAGCTCCTCGCCGCCCACTTCCGCGTACGCCCCGACACGTTCATGGATTGAGAGACAGCGCTGACCTCGCCATTGCTTCTCAGCACACGAGATCAGCGCTGCGCCATCACTCCGCCTCTCCCCGCCAGCAATACCCACACCCCGGGCACCACTTCGCCCGCGGCGTCAAACACAGCCCGCCACACCGCGGACACAACTGCAGAATCTTCTTCTCCGGGTTCTCCCGCAACACCCGATCCGCCGCGGCACGCATCACCACCGCAAACCCCTCCGCCTCAATCCGCCGCATCAACTCCGGAAACCGTTTCTCCAATTCGGGGACGCCAAACCGCCCGATGTACTGCGTGCCATCAGGGATGGATGAGCACAACTGCTGCCCCCGTATCCACATCACGCGCTCCGCGGCCAGCTCCTCCTCCGTGAGCAGCTCAGGGAAGTGCCGGTAGACATACCGCGTCAACGCATCCAGCGTGAAATGCGCCGGCAGCGGCAGCGGCCGCTTCGCTCTGCCGTCATCACCACTCATCGCGCAAACCCCACCATCAAACCCCTATCCGTCCTATCGGCCCTATTGGTCCCAGAGGACCTATTGCAGCGCCGCGGAGCGTCGCTCCCTCACCGCCGCTCCACCACCTCAACACGCACGCTCGCAAACGCCTCTTCCAATCGGCCAGTTCCCACACCCCCCACCACACACGCCGCACTCGCCACCGCATCCGCCACCGCCCCCCGCCTTTCCCCGCGCGTCACGACCACTGTCGCAGCCCGCCGCGCCGTCACCCCCAACCCCGTCCTCGGATCGATGATGTGCGAATACCGCACACCCCCGATCTCCACTAACTGCTCCAGATCCCCCGATGTCGCCACCGCGCCATCCCGCAACCACACCTCCCGCTCCGCCCCAACGCCATCGCGCACGACCACCCGCCACCCGCGCTCCGAACCCGGCGGCGCCTCCCCCGCCACCAGGTCCCCTCCAAAATCAACCAGCGCCCGCGGCAGCCCCCGCTTCCGCAACACCGCCAGAGCCTCATCCGCCCCCCACCCCTTCCCAATCCCCCCAAAGTCCGGCCGCATCCCCGCCACCGCGAACCGCACCCGATCCGCCACCGGATCCACCTCCACCAGCCGCATCCCCGACCGCCCCATCGCCTCCTCAAGAACCTCCGGCGCCGCCAGTTGCCCCGTCTTCCGCGCCTCCCGCCACAACTGCGTCAACGGCCCCAGCATCGGATCGAAAGCGCCATCCGTCGCCGCGTGAATCCGCCCAGATTCTCGCAGCACCGCCGCCAGATCCGCCGACACAACATGCCACACACCCGGCTCGCCGCGGAATACCCGCATCGCCTCCGAGTCCGGCCGGTAGTCGCTCAACACCGCCTCGAGCTCCGCGATCCGCGCAAACGCCGCCCCCGCCGCGGCCGCCGCCCGCTCCTCCCTCGCCCTCCCCGTCGCCCCGCCCGATCCCCCATCCGGCCCATCTACATACACCGTGATCCGGCACGCCGTGCCCATCACGATCCTTGTGTAACTGTGCCGCGAGAAGGTAGTCTCCGCATGCGCGGCCGCCCCGCGCGGGATCGCCGTACACGCGGCGGGCCCTCCGATCACGACCCCGACCAGCAGACCCACCAGCAGGCCAACCAGGAGAAGCCGACCGATGGACGACCGGGTGATCAAGACACGGCTCGCCATCGCGCTCTCGCTCCTCCTCTCCTGCGTACCGCTCGCCGCCGCCCAGCAGCGCGAACAACCGGCCTCAGCCGACACGCCGCGAGCATACGAAACCCGCACCGTCCGCGTCCCCAACACCACCGTCTCCTTCGATCTCGTCAAAGTCCCCGCAGCGTCCGATGACTCGATCCCCGCGCTCTGGGCCCTCAAGACCGAAGTCCCGTGGGAGCTCTACGACATCTTCGTCTACCGCCTCGACAAGAAGGAAGACGAGACCGATGCCGACGGCATCGCCCGCCCCAGCAAGCCCTATGTCCCCCCCGACCGCGGCTTCGGACACGACGGCTACCCCGCGATGGGCATGACCCGCGCCGCGGCGGAAGCCTTCTGTACCTGGCTCAGCGACACGACCGGTGAGCGATTCCGCCTCCCCACGCAAGCGGAGTGGACGCACATGGCCGCACCCGGCGCCACCGCGGATGCCGCCAACGCCTGGACCGCCAACAACGCGAACCACACCACGCACCCCATCGCGAAGAAAGCCCCAAACAACCACGGCCTGCACGACACCCTCGGCAACGTCGCCGAATGGGTCATGAGCGATGACCGCCGACCCCTCGCCATGGGCGGCAGCTACCTCGACCAGCCCGAAGCCTGCACCCCCACATCGAAACAACAGCAGGAGCGCGTCTGGAACGCCAGCGATCCGCAGATCCCAAAGAGCAAATGGTGGCTCGCCGACTGCAGTTGGGTCGGCTTCCGATTCGTCAGCCCCGCGGCCTCTCAGCCCGCCGAGCCCAACCAGTCCGCCCAGCCCGACAAGGAGCAGGTTCATGAGCGATAAGCCGGCCATGACACGCCGAGAGTTCAACGCAACGAGCCTGAAGCTGGGCGCCGCGACCGTCCTCGGCGCCACCTCGCTCGCATCCGCACGTCACCAGCGCGCCGGCCGCGACCCCCACGCCATCCTCAAGGTCGGCGTCATCGGCTGCGGCGGCCGCGGCACCGGCGCCGTCGTCCAGGCCCTCGCCGCCGACCCCAACGCCGTCCTCTGGTCCATGGGCGACCTCTACGCCCCCCGCATCCAGCCCTGCCTCGACCACGCCGCCGCAAGCATCCGCGAATACGCCGACGACCCTGAAGCGGCAGTCGCCCACCAGATCCAGATCACGCCCGACCGCATGTTCTCCGGCTTCGACAACTACCAGAAGGTCATCGACTCGGGCGTCGACGTCGTCCTCCTCACAACACCCCCCGGCTTCCGCCCGCAGCACCTCCGCTCTGCGATCGATGCCAACAAGCACGTCTTCTGCGAGAAACCCGTCGCCGTCGATGCCCCCGGCGTCCGATCCGTCTTGGAATCCGCACGCATCGCCGCCGAGAAGAAACTCTCGCTCATGTCCGGCTTCTGCTGGCGCTATCAGGACCAGGTCAAAGAGACGTTCGCCAAGCTCCACGACGGCAGCATCGGCGACATTCGCGCCATCCAGACAACGTACAACACCACCGGCTGGATCCAGCCCAAGCCCCGCCAGCCCGACTGGTCCGATGCCGAGTTCATGACCCGCAACTGGCACTATTTCCACCCGCTCTCGGGCGACCACATCGTCGAGCAGGCCGTGCACGCGATCGACTGGCAGGGCTGGGCGATGCGCGATACGCCCCCGCTCCGCTGCTGGGCCGTCGGCGGCCGCCAGACCCGACCCGATGTCCCCGAGACCGGCAACGTCTACGACCACTTCTCCGTCACCTACGAGTACGAGAATGGCGTCCGCGCCTACCACATGTGCCGCCACTGGGAGAACACCCCCTCCGACAACTCCGCGCTCTTCATGGGCTCAGACGGCGTCTGCACCATGCAGCCCTGGCAGCAGAACCACACCATCGAGGGCAAGACCCCCTGGCGCGGCGTTGCCAAGTCGAACGACATGTACCAGCGCGAGCACGATGTCCTCTTCAAGGCCATCCGCGACAACACGCCCATCAACGATGGCGTCTTCATGTCGCACTCCACCCTGCTTGGCATCATGGGCCGCATGGCCGCGTACACCGGCCGCATCGTCACGTGGGAAGACGCCCTGAACGACACCGAAGACCTGCACGCTCAACCCTGGGCCTTCAGCGATCGCGAGCTCCCAACTGTCGCGATGCCCGGAAGGGCGGTGATGCAGTGAATCACCTCGATCGCCGCGCCTTCCTCCGCGCCGCCGGCGCACACATCGCGCTCGGCGCAGCCGGTGCTGCGCTCACCCAACAGGTCCGCGCATCCACCGCCGGCACCGCAACCGCCGCACACCCACGCACCGCGCCCACCGCAGGTGCAACAACCATCAACCTCGCCGTCAAGATCGGCATGATCGCCGCCGGTGACACCCTCGAAGAAAAGTTCGCCGCCGCCAAAGCCGCCGGCTTCGCGGGCGTCGAGCTCGACAGCCCCGGCCCCCACGCCCCCGCCGCGGCCAACGCCGCCGGGCGCAACACAGGCATCGACATCCACGGCGTCGTCCTCTCCACGCACTGGCAACAACCCTTCAACCACCCCGATGCCGCGGTGCGCGAGAAAGCCCAGCACGCCCTCGAAACCGCCATCCGCGACTGTGCTGACGTCGGCGGCAGCACCGTCCTCGTCGTCCCCGCCGTCGTCAACCAGACGATGCCCTACGCTGATGCCTACAGCCGCTCGCAGGACGCCATGCACCGCGCCGCCGACCTCGCCGACAAGAACAACGTCTCCATCGCCTTCGAGAACGTCTGGAACAACTTCCTCCTGAGCCCCCTCGAAGCCGCCCGCTACGTCGACGAGCTCAACGCCAACCGCGATCGCCGCACCTTCGGCTGGTACTTCGACATCGGCAACATCGTCAACTTCGGCTGGCCCGAGCAGTGGATCGACACGCTCGGCGATCGCATCCTCAAGCTCGATGTCAAAGAGTTCAGCCGCAAACGCCGCGACGATGAAGGCCTCTGGAAAGGCTTCGGCGTCGAGATCGGCGAGGGGGATGTCGGCTGGGACCGCGTCCGCGCTGCGCTCGCCCGCATCAACTACACCGGCTGGGCCACCGCCGAGGTCGCCGGCGGCGGCCCCGAGCGCCTCGCCGACATCGCAACCCGCATGCACCGCGTCCTCAATCCACAGTAAAGGAGCACGCCATGGCCGATTGGACCCGCAGAGACATCCTTCGCGCTGCCGGCGGCCTCGGCCTCGGCGCTGTCGCCCTGCCGACCCTCCCCGCCTTCGCCGCCGGCTGGCACCGCAGCAACACCGATGTCGTCCGCATCGGCGTCATCGGCTGCGGCGGCCGCGGCACCGGCGCCGCCGTCAACGCCCTCGAAGCCCACACATCCACGAAGATCGTCGCCATGGCCGACCTCTTCGCCGATCGCCTCAACGGCTCCCGCAGCCACCTCGAGCAGCAGGAAGACTTCGCCGGCCGCATCGACATCGCCGACCGCGCCTTCACCGGCTTCGACTGCTACCAGCAGCTCCTCGCGCTCGACGAAGTCGACCTCGTCATCCTCGCCACGCCCCCCGGCTTCCGCCCCATCCACTTCGCCGCCGCCGTCAACGCCGGCAAGCATGTCTTCATGGAGAAACCCGTCGCCGTCGACCCCGCCGGCGTCCGCACCGTCATCGCCGCGGCGGAACAAGCCAAAGCCAGGAACCTCTCCGTCGTCGCCGGCACCCAGCGAAGGCACGAGAAGAGCTACCTGGAAGCCCTCGACCGCATCAACTCCGGCGCCATCGGCGACATCCACTCCGCCCGCTGCGCCTGGAACCAGGGCGGCCTCTGGGTTCACGACCGCAAGCCCGAGTACACCGACATGGAGTGGCAGTGCCGCAACTGGCTCTACTTCTGCTGGCTCTCGGGCGACCACATCGTCGAGCAGCATGTCCACAACCTCGATGTCATCAACTGGGCGATGGGCGGCCCGCCCGCCCGCGCCTACGGCATGGGCGGCCGCCAGGTCCGCACCGATGACAAGTACGGCAACATCTTCGACCACTTCGCCATCGAATACGAATACCCCGACGGCCGCCGCTGCCTCAGCTTCTGCCGCCAGCAGGACGGCGCGGACGGCCGCGTCGAGGAATCCATCTTTGGAACCCGCGGCACACTCACCACCCGCCCCGGCTACGCCGTCATCGATAGCAGTGAACAATGGCGCTTCGCCGGCCAGAACGGCAACCCCTACGTCGATGAGCACGTGAACCTGCTGCGCTCGGTCCGCGGCGAGGGCCCCTACCTCAACGAAGCCCGCCGCATCGCCGAATCCACACTCACAGCCATCATGGGCCGAATGAGCGCGTACACCGGCAAGGCGGTCACCTGGGACCAGGCGATGAACTCTGCGCTCGACCTCTCGCCCCCCGCCTACGCCTTCGGCGACCTCCCCATCCGCGAAGTGCCCACGCCCGGCAAGACCCCGCTTATCTGATCGCCGCGGAATCGCGCTGACGCTCAACATCAACACACAGCAACAAAGGACCACCCATGGACCGCAGAGACTTCATGCTCACCGCCGGCGCACTCGGCCTCGGCGCCGCCGGACTCGCGACCGCGCAAGCCAACGCCTCCGCAAAGCCCGCCGCCGCGCAATCACCCGCGCAGCGGAACTCCTTCTCCATGCACTTCGCCCCCCACTTCGGCATGTTCAAGCACCACGCCGGCGACGACCCCATCGCCCAGCTTGAGTTCGCCGCCGCCGAGGGCTTCTCCGCCTGGGAAGACAACGGCATGTCCGGCCGCTCCGTTGAGGACCAGCAGCGCATCGCCGCCGCCATGCAGCGCCTCAACCTGCTCATGGGCGTGTTCGTCCTCAACCCATCAACCGCCTGGGCCCCCACCTTCTCCCGCAACAACGCCGACGATGTCAACAAGTTCCTCGATGAGGCCCGCAAGTCCGTCGACATCGCCAAGCGCGTCAACGCGAAGTGGATGACCGTCGTCCTCGGCACCCGCGAACCGCGCCTGCCGCTGAGCTACCAGACCGCCTACGCCGTCGATGCCCTCCGCCGCGCCTGCGAAATCCTCGAGCCCCACAACCTCGTCATGGTGCTCGAACCCCTCAACCCCCGCGACCACCCCAACATGCTTCTGGCCGAGATGGGCCACGCCTACGAGATCTGCCGCGCGGTCAACAGCCCATCTTGCAAGATCCTCTGCGACCTCTACCACCAGCAGGCCACCGAGGGCAACCTCGCCGACAACTTCGAGCGCTCCTGGTCGGAGGTCGCCTACTTCCAGATCGGCGACAACCCCGGCCGCCGCGAACCCACCACCGGCGAGATCAACTACCGCCACCTCTTCACCCGCATCAAAGACCGCGGCTTCACCGGCGTCCTCGGCATGGAACACGGCCTCTCCAAAGGCGGCAAAGAAGGCGAACGCGCCCTCATCAACGCCTACCGCGCCTGCGACCCGGCAGGCACCTGATCGCCCCACCCCCGCGCAGCGAGTTTTCCCCATAGGTCCTATAGGACCCATAGGACCTATAGGCCTATCCCGCGCGCACTTCACTGCGAGCTGATTTTCCTCCGCAGCACCGCGGCTCACCCCGCGCAGTGCCGCTCCGCGTACGCATCCGCGGCGTCTTGGAACTTCCGATCAGCCATCGCCTCATAGAAGCGATCATCCAGATCCGAAAACCGCCGCCCCTTGCCACCAAACGCACGGCCACCATCGCCGGGGATCGCCTCCATCGCCGCTTCGCGAACCTCCCGCTCCCGCGGATACTCGGCGCCAAACCGAGCCATGGCCTCCCGAACAACATCCGCAACCCGCGTCAGCCCCATCGCCCGAAACCCGGCCTCCGCCTCCGGTGCAAGAACCCCTGTCGAGTTCCAGAACAACTGATCAAACCCGCCGTTGTTCACCTCGGACTGGCACCAGTGCGCAGCGAGCAGATGCTGCACCGGCGCGGACAGCGGCGCAAACCCGGCAAAGAACGCATCCGCACCGTTATAGATGTCGACCTCGTCAAACGCCGTGCCAATACGATCCCAGTAATCCATACCGCCTCCGATGCTCGGCGACGAAGATGCGCGAGCGGCCGCGAGAATACTGAGTGAAAGCAGCCCTCGCTCGTGAGCCCCGCACCCTGCCCGTCGCGCAACCCATCGCCAGCCCGGCCGCCATCCTGATCCTCACCGCCGCCGCCGCGGCGACCATCTTCGCCCCCCGCCTCAACACCGCCGCCCGCATCGCCCCCACGCTCCCCGTCGCCGGCGTCGCCGCCTTCGCCCTCTTCGGCCTCCTCGCCTCCCGCGAACCCGGAACCTCACCAATCTGGTTCGCGATCTACGCCGCCACCCTCCTCGCCTGCTCCATCGCCATCATCCGCCTCGCCCTCGCACCACAACGCACACCGAGTTGATGACCCACATCACCAGACCGTCCCAACGGTGCCGCTCAGATACCATGCTCCGGTGACCACAGACCCCATGCTGTTTCTGGCCCAATGCAAGCGTCGCTTCGGCCGCCGCAATCCCGAACGCATCCGCCTCGCGCACTGGGAGTGGATGGTCCGCCACGGCGGCGGCCCATACGGCGTCAGAGCAGACCTCGGACTCGAATCCAACTTCCCCCGCTGTAGCGACGACGGCTCCTGCAGCGCTCCGGACCCCGACTGGTGCTTCCACCGCTTCGGTATGTCGCGCACAACGATGCCCGATGGTCGCACGATCTGTATCGGAGGCGAGCACGAAGACTCCTACGACCCCGATTTCTGCATCTACAACGAAGTCATCGTTCTCCCACCTAAGCCCGGCAATCCGTCGGTCACACTCGACAGCGGAGAAGTCGAGATCTACGGCTACCCCGCCAGCGTCTTCCCGCCTACGGACTTCCACTCCGCCACCCTCGTCGACGACCGCATCATCCTCATCGGCCGCCTGGGCTACCCCGAACATCGCCGCATCGCGCACACACCCGTTTATGCGCTCAACACCGCTACATACCAGATCACCGAGCTGTCCTGCCGCGGCGATGCGCCCGGCTGGATCTACAAGCATCACGCATCCTTCGACCCCGCGTTGCACGCGATCACCGTGCGCGGCGGAATGGCGGTCCACCCCGACGAGGTAGAGTTCCGTCCCTTCCGCGCTGTGCACCGACTTTATCTGAGTGATCGGCGTTGGGAGCAGGTGTCACCGACCGACGACTTCCGGATGCTCAGATTCGAAGCTCGCACCGGACACGACTTCCAGGAACCCGAGGCCGATGACTTCAAGCCCGCATCGGTCCCTCACACCTGGCTCCCGCCCGAGGACCGCGGCTGCGACACCTTCCTCCTCGATGTCTCGGGCGTGCGCATCACCTTCGAAGTCCTCTACACAACCGTGCGCGTCACGATCGAAGGCACCCTCTCTAGGGACCAGACCGATGCGGTGCTGAGCGATGTGCTGGAGAAGCTCAACCAGCGCGGAGCCACATGGGAGCTGTTCGAGATTGACCCCAACACCGAGTGGTGATCATTACAAGCCCCGACGGCGCCATCGATGGATGGCCGCCGTCCCTCCTCCGCCTCCTGCGCGACCGATCGGTACACACCCAACCGCGAACCCCGCCCTCAGCATCACGAACGGCTCACCCATCCGCAGCCACCTTCGCCGCGCCCGCTGCCTCCGTTTCCTCGATCGTCTTCTGAATCAAAGCCAGCCATTCAGCTGCGCGAGGAAGGAGATCCGCAAGTGTGATCTCGCGTACCCCAACACACACCTTCGTCCATGCTTTGCCGTCTTTGATGTTCTCTCGCACGGATGCACCGGGTACGAGGGATGCGACCCCCTCTACGTATCGCTGTCCGATGCGCTGATCCAACCCGATCTTGCGGTAGTTCATGCGGACGAACTTCGTCGAGATACACGCATCCTCTGCGTAGACGGACCCAAACGTGAAGCGCCGCCCGGTGTTCGGCTCACTCCAGAAGAGCGACAGACTTGAGTCGCGCCCCTTCGGTTCGATCCCGATCTTCTCCGCCTCCCGCAGGAAGTCCCGGAACTGGTCAGCGACCCTCGGGGACACGGACCGGGCGATCGTCTCGAGGAGAACCTCCTCCGTGATCTTCCGCCGCGACGCGCCTCCGCCGGTTTCATCATCGGCAGGCAACGTAATGGCCACATCATCGGGCGACACGCCCGCCTTGAGCTCGACGACCGCCCGCACCACCTCGCGCGTCCGCGCGAGTGTCCGCGGCTGAATCAACAGATCGGACCCGTTGCTCACACGGAACATCGCCAACTCCACAAGCGCAAGCGAGAACCCCAGGTGCGGGCTCCGCGCCAGCGTCGCCGCGAGATGCTCGACGCCCTCCTGGACCCCGTCCCCGACGATGAGAAGAAGGAATCGACCCCGCTTCAGGCCGCGGCTGACAGTATCGATGAACCTGGCCTGGTCGAACTCCGCTTCCTCGGCCACCGCCGCGGCCACCGGATCCTCGCCCCCAAGCCCTGCTCTGCGCACCGCCGCACAGAGATCCTGGTACGACCACTTCGAGATCGCCGTCGCGTAATCAATGATCTGCGCGACAACCTGTCTCCTCGCCTCCGGATTCCGCCACAACTTCGTTTCCACCAGCGTCAGGTACCCCTCGGCATTGATGTACACCACATCAACCGGACCAGCGGTGGTCGGGAGTTCGCGAACGAGCGGCGTGAGCGGCCCGAAGAGTGGCTCGATCTCGTCGACAGGCAGCAGGGACGGATTCTCGAACAGAACCTGCTGAAACCAAGCCTCGTCGAACCCCTTCTCATCGAAGGCGCGGCGATGCAGCATCGTCGTCTCGCCGTTCGAGAGCAAATGCGGCGTGCAGAATTGTCGTCTCTCCATCAAACGACCCCCATGCCCGGTCTACATGAGCGTGACTGAAGCGGCCATTGACCATCGCGGCCCTCACCGCCCCGGACAATGCACCTCCAGCTCAATCTCCACCATGAACTCCGGCAACGCCAGCCCCTTCACCTCCACCCACGTCCCCGTTGGGTACTGCCCGTCGTACACCTCCGCCCGATACCCGCCCTGCTCCAGCATCCCCGCCATGTCCGTCGTGTAGATGTTCTCAACGACCACATCGGCAAACGTGCAGCCGTAGTGCTCAAGGATTGCCCGCAGGTCCGCGTAGCAGTTCCGCACCTGCTGCGCCAGATCACCCTCGGCCGTCGGCCGCCCCTGATCATCCATGCTCACCGCCCCCGAGATCATCAACCGATCCCCGATCCGGATAGCGTGCGTGTACCCGTACTGATCCTCGACCGCGGGCCGCAGCTTGAAGACTTCGCGCGCTTCGCTCCTCCCGCCGGCCCGCGCACCGTCCCCGCACGCACCCGATAAACACGCGCAACCACCGAGCCACGCCGAAACGCCCATCAGCAGCGCCGCCGCCAGACCACGTCCATGCAACATGAGTGAACCTCCCATCGAGAGCCCGATCACAGCCGCGAACGCCGCTGTCGCAGACCAGCATACCCATACCGCGGCCGTGCCTGTACCATGCAACCCGGCCCGCACACCCGTGGGCCGTCACCGCTTCGCGCACCAGTCACACCCCGCATCATCGGAGCCCCACCCCCTGCGCACCCCCACCCTCCTCCTCACCATCGCCATCACCGCACTCCCCTCCACCACCCTCTACACCCACCTCACCCCCGCG
>JBDZUZ010000106.1:0-13130 GCA_040255445.1 Planctomycetaceae bacterium
AATCAGCGGCCCCGCCGCAACCCGTGCCCCGATGCCGCGAAGACGACATCGTGCCAGGAGTGCGTGGACTTTCTGCTGGACTACATCGACGGCCGCCTGCCGCCCGAGCAGGCCTTCAAGTTCGAATCGCACCTGTCCTTCTGCCGCAACTGCGAGATCTTCCTCGAGAATTACCGCAAGGCCGCAGCGCTCACCCGGGGCGCCGCCGCGCCCGAGCCGGTGAACACGCAGGTGCCCGTCGGGATGGTCGAGGCGATCCTGGCGGCGAGGAAAGCCCAGAAGTGATCGTGCGCGGCGGGCCGTCCGCCGCTTCCTGAGCCTCCGCAGACGCGGGCCGCCCTCCCCACGACCCGCACAACCCACGCCCCCCACCCGCGACCGCCGCACGGCGGTCGTTTTCTTTGTGGCCGCCTCCGGATTTTCTTTCTCACCCCGTCACACGCCGCGGCCAGCGCCACTCCAACCGGTGCCCACCCACCAGGGGCACGAACAACACCGAGCGACACAACGAAGCACGCGGCCGTTCCGCGTGCCCGGGGCACCAGTCCGCCCACACATCGCTCACGCTGAAAGGAATGTGACTTATGGCCCGCCTCCCGATCCAGGACCCCGCCAGCGCCACCGGCAGCAACAAGCAGGTCTTCGAAGCTCTGCAGAAGGCCCTGGGCGTTGTCCCCAACATGACCCGCGTCATGGGCAACTCGCCCGCTGTGCTCCAGGCCTTCGCCCAGTTCAATGGCGCGATGGGCGGCAGCAAGCTCTCCGGCCAGATCCGCGAGCAGATCGCCGTGCTCACCGCCGAGAGCAACGCCTGCAACTACTGCCTCTCGGCACACACCGCCATCGGCGGCATGCTCGGCCTCAAGAAGGACCAACTCGATGCAGCGCGGCACGGCCGGTCGAACGATGCCAAGACTGCCGCGGCACTGACCTTCGCCCAGGCCGTCATCGACAGCCGCGGCGGCGTCGGCGAGGGCGACATCGAAGCCGCCCGCAACGGCGGGCTCAGCGATGCGGAACTGGCCGAGGTTGTCGCCGCGGTTGCGCTCAATGTCTTCACCAACTACTTCAACCGGGCCTTCGATGTCGACATCGACTTCCCGCTGGTCGAGGCGGAGTCGGCGTCGGCGCGCTGATCATCCGGACCGAGACCTCCCTCTGCCCCTCTCCCTCCCCCACTCGCGCCCGCCGCGGCCCACCGGCCGTGGCGGGCGCTTTCGGCCGCGACTCCTGACCCCACCACGTCGCAAGGAACGCACACCATGGCACACGACTTCAAGGACCGTTCACTCCTGGTCATCGGCGGCACCAGCGGCATCGGGCACGAGACGGCCCGCCGCATCGTCGAAGCCGGAGGTACCGCGACGCTCGTCGGCTCGCGGGCTGAGAAAACCGCCGCCGCCGCGGCTGCGCTTGGATCATCGGCCAGGGGCACCGCGATCGACCTGACCGCGGCGGACGGGCTCGAGCGATTGGATGCATTGATCGCCGGCGAACCGTTCGACCTGCTCGTGAACGCCGCCGGCGTCTTCAAGCCCCTCCCATTCCTTGAGCACACCGCCGCGGAGTACGACCGCTACCAGGCCTTCACCCGCGCCCAGTTCTTCGCAACACAGGCCTTCGCCCGTCGGCTGATCGGGCGCGAGCGGCCCGGCGCGGTCGTCAACATCGGCTCGATGTGGGCGCAGCAGGCGATCGCGGCGACACCCTCTTCGGCGTACTCGATCGCGAAAGCCGGGCTCCACGCCCTGACCCAGCACGCGGCGATGGAACTCGCGCAGCACCGCATCCGCGTCAACGCCGTCTCGCCCGCCGTGGTCGAAACGCCCGTCTACGAGGCCTTCATTCCCGCCGACCAGGTGCACACCGCGCTGCAGGGGTTCAACGCCTTCCACCCGATCGGCCGCATCGGTACGCCGCGGGACGTCGCCGCGGCGATCACGTTCCTTCTCTCCGATGAGGCCGGCTGGGTGACCGGCGCGGTGTGGGATGTCGACGGCGGCGTGATGGCAGGGCGGAACCAGGCGGGGTGAGCCCGAGTTGAATCGCCCGGATCACGTTTCGCCGCGTTCGCTGTGCCCGCTATCCTCGCCGTCCTCGCCGTCCTCGCCGCGCTGCTGCAGGAGTTGCAGCGGCTGCTTGAAAGTGAGCGTGCGGTACGGGAAGGGGATCTCGATGCCCGCCTCATCGAGCGCGGTCTTGACCGCCTCGACAACTTCATCCCGCGAGCGGCGCTGCTCGAGCGGTGTCGAGCCCGTCCACCACGTGACCTCGAAGTTGATGCTGCTGCTGGCGAACTCCTGGGCGAAGATCTCGATCGGCGTACCGTCGCCGCGGGCCACGGTGGGGCAGGATTCAACGGCCTTGCGGATGACCTCGCGCGCGGGCGCCACTTTCTCGCCGTACGCGATCCCGGCGATCACCGTCTGCCTCCGCTTCTTTTCGTAGGTCAGGATGTCGACCGCGTTCTTGTAGATCGTCGCGTTGGGGATCACGACCAGATCACCCTCGACGGTGCGGAGCAGTGTGTTGCGGATCGTGACGTCCACAACCTTCCCCGACAGCCCATCGCACTCGATGAAGTCGCCGTTCTCGAACGGGAACCGCCAGAGGATCAGCACACCCGCGAAGAAGTTTTCGAAAATGTCTTTGAAGGCCAGCCCGACCGCGACCGAGCCGATGCCCAGCGCCGCCAACGCATCGCCCGGCTCGATCCCCGGCAGCACGATCATCGCGGCCAGCAGCAGACCCACGACCCACAGCGTGATCACCACGAACCGCTCGGCCAGATCCTTGAGCGAGCGGCGGATTCTGACGGGCCGCATCGCCCGGTGCGTGACCTTCCGCAGCGCCATCGCGATCAGCGCTGTGATCGCCAGCACGATCAGGCCCGCGACGATCAGCGCCACATGCCCGAGGAAGTCATGCCAGATCTGACGCAAGCTCTGCCCGATCGTCTCCGAAGCGCCCTCGAAGTCGATGTGAGCGTGCTCGGCGGTGGTCTCGGATTGCATTGTCCGAGCATACCGCAATCCGCGCGTACTTCGTAGATTCCTGTATCTTGATCGCCGGTGATTCGTCCCGCCTCATCGGCGGTCCGATCCCGCGAGTGCGGGATCATCGGCCGCGCTGCGGCCGTCACCGCTCGGAGGGAACGCGATGACCGATGCCTCACAAGCCCGCACCTGGCACCGCGCTGCTACACCCGGCGAACTCGCCGACGGCCGCGTAAAGACCGTCGCCATCACGCACGAGGGCCGCGTTACGCAGGTCTGCCTGACGCACCACAAGGGAACTTTCGCCGCGCTCCAGAACGCGTGCCCGCACCAGGGCGGCCCGCTCGGTGAAGGCTCGATCGAGTGCGATGACAAAGGAGACTGCTACCTCCGCTGCCCCTGGCACGGCTGGGACTTTCACCCCACCAGCGGCAAGCCGCCGGGCGGCTACGACGACGGCCTCGAGACCTATCCGGTCGAAGTGCGCGACGATGGTGTGTATGTCGGCCTCGAGCCCGCCGCGCCGCACGAGCGCACCGTCACCGACCTGATGGCCGAGACGATGACCGCGTGGGGTGTCACCAGCGTCTTCGGCATGGTCGGCCACTCGAACCTGGGCCTGGCCGATGCGATCCGCCGCCGCTGCGATGCGGGCGAACTCGAGTACATCGGCATCCGCCACGAGGGCGCTGCGGCCTTCGCCGCGAGCGCGTTCGGCAAGCTCACCGGCCGGCCGGCGGCGTGTCTCACGATCGCGGGCCCGGGCGCGACCAATCTGCTCACCGGCTGCTGGGATGCCAAGGTCGATCGTGCGCCGATGCTCGCGCTCACCGGCCAGGTGAATCAGCAGGTCTTCGGGCCCGGCGCGTTCCAGGAGTTGCCTCTCGCCGAGGCCTTCGGCTCCGTCGCCGCGTTCAGCCACACCGTGCTCCCGGGATCCGACCACGCGGAGCTGATGTCGCTGGCGATCAAGAACGCGGTGGTGCGTTCCGAAGTGGCGCACCTCATCTTCCCCGATGATGTGCAGACGATTCCCGCCCGTGAAGGGAAGACCCCGGGCTCGCCCGCAGGACGCCTCGCCCCCACCACCATCACGCCCGCCCGCGAGTCGATCGATGAAGCCCTCGCGCTCCTCCGCCCGGCGAAGCGCCCCGTCATCATCGTCGGGCACGGCGCCCGCTTCGAGATGGACGCCATCATCGCGCTCGCCGAAGAGCTCCGCTGCCCCGTGCTGACCACCTTCAAGGGCAAGGGCCTGATCGGCGACTGTGGCGCGCACCGCGGCGGGCACGCGCTCGGCTGCGGCGTGCTCGGCCGCTCGGGCACACCGATCGCAAGCTGGTTCATGAACGAGGCCGATGTGCTGCTGGTCTTCGGCGCTTCCTTCAGCAACCACACCGGCATCACGCCCAAGAAGCCGATCATCCAGGTCGACTACGACCGCATGCACCTGGGCAAGTTCCACGCGGTGCAGGTGCCGGTGTGGGGCGAGCTCGGCGTCACGGCGCGGATTCTCGCCGATGAGCTCCGCGGCACAAGCGCGAGCATCGATCACGCGCCCGAGATCGCGCACCGCTGGAGCATCTGGCGCCGCGAAAAGGCCTCACGCCTCAAGGACGATGAGTCCCGCGGCGTCAGCTCCATCGCCGTCTTCGATGCGATGAACCGCCTGATCCCCGAGGATGCGATCATCGCCGTCGATGTCGGCAACAACACTTACAGCTTCGGCCGCTACTTCGAGGCCTCGGGCCGCCAGGCGGTGCTCATGTCCGGTTACCTGGGCTCGATCGGCTTCGGCTACCCCGCGGCGATGGGCGCCTGGGCCGCGACCCACGCCCACCGCCTTTCCAAAGACCCCCACTGGCAGCGTTTCAAGGACCGGCCGGTTGTCTGCGTGACCGGCGACGGCGGCTTCGGCCAGTACGCATGGGAAGTCAACACCGCCGTGCTCCACCGCATGCGCATCACGCACATCCTGCTCAACAACAATCAACTGGGCAAGATCTCCAAGGAGCAGCAGGCCGGGCACTGGGAGGTCTGGCAGACGCGCCTGACCAATCCCGATATCGCGGCGTACGTCACGAGCTGCGGCGGCCGCGGCATCCGCGTCGACAGCCGCGATCAGCTCGAACCCGCACTGAACCAGGCGCTCGCGCACAATGGCCCCGCGACGGTCGAGGTGATGACCGATGCAGCGCTGATCTAACGACCGACACCGAGCTTCCGACCCGGACTGAAGCGCCGCCGAGGCGGCTTGCCCGCCGCCGCGGCCAGCGCGCGCGCTTCAACCCGCGCGCCCACGCTCAGGCTGCGCTCATCATCGGTGAAGAATGCGCAAAGTCGCTCGCCGCTCCGCCCTTGCGGCCGCGTGACACCGCACCGAACCGGTAGCATCGCCGCCTCACGCGGGGGACTTCCGCTCCCCCCGCTTCCTTCCCGAGAGACAGAGGAGACGAGACATGAACAAGTTCGCGATCGGTGCGTTGTCTATTGCCGCCGCGGCGGGCCTCGCCCACGCCGGCCCCGTGAGCCTCCAGTTCACCAGCCGGGCCTCATCCGGCGTCTTCGGCGCGAGCGCGGCCGAGATCCCCGCGTTCGACCCCGTCACCAACCGCGTCTTCGTCGTCAACGGCGCGGTCGGCGCCGTTGATGTCTTCCAGATGAACAACCTCGGCCAGCTCGCGCCGCTGGGTTCGATCCCCGTGCCCGGCGTGAGCGGCGCGGGCAAGGTCAACTCGGTCGCGGTGCGCAACGGCGTCCTCGCTGTCGCCGCGAACGACAACGCCTCGAACCAGAACAACGGCTCGGTCTTCTTCTTCAATACCGGCAGCAACGCCCTGCTCGGCTCCGCGGCCGTCGGCGCACTGCCAGACATGATCACCTTCACGCCCGATGGCACGCGTCTGCTCGTCGCCAACGAGGCCGAGCCCAGCTCCTACGGCCAGCCCGATTCGGTCGACCCCGAGGGCTCGATCAGCATCATCAACCTGAACTTCGGCGGCACGGGCAACGTCACGGTGGGCTCGACCACGACGGCGGGCTTCGGCGCTTTCAACGGCCAGGCCGCGGCCCTCCGCGCTGCGGGCGTCCGTCTCTTCGGGCCCGGCGCCACCGTCGCCCAGGACATCGAACCCGAGTACATCGCCGTCAGCGCGGACTCGACCAAGGCCTACGTCACGCTGCAGGAGAACAACGCTATGGCGACGGTCGACATCGCCACCGGCGTGATCGAGTCCATCACGCCCTTCGGTGTCAAGGACCACAGCCTCGCGGGCAACGGCATCGATCCCTCCGACCGCGATGGTCCCTCGATCAATATCCGCAACGTCCCCGTCATGGGCATGTACATGCCCGATGCGATCGCGTCCTACACCATCAACGGCCAGACCTACCTGATCACCGCCAACGAGGGCGACGCCCGCGACTACGAAGGGTTCGCCGAGGAGGTCCGTGTCGGTTCCTCGTCGTACGTCCTCGACCCCACGCTCTTCCCCGATGCGGCGACGCTCAAGCAGAACGCCAACCTCGGCCGCCTCACCGTCACCAACCAGTCCGGCGACCTCGACGGCGACGGTGACTTCGATCAGATCCATGTCTTCGGCTCGCGGTCCTTCTCCATCTGGACGCCCGACGGCACGCAGGTCTTTGACTCGGGCGACCAGTTCGAGCAGATCACCGCCGCGGCCCACCCCAACAACTTCAACGCCAGCAACGACGGCAACGCGCTCGACAACCGCTCCGACAACAAGGGCCCCGAGCCCGAGGGCGTCGTGATCGGCGAGGCCTACGGCATGACTCTCGCCTTCATCGGCCTCGAGCGCATCGGCGGCATCATGATGTACGACGTCTCCGATCCCAACGCCCCTGTCTTCCTCGACTACATCAACATGCGTGACTTCAGCGTCGAGCCCTCCGACACCACGCTCGGCCAGGTCGGGGACCTCGGGCCCGAGGGGCTCGTGTTCGTCTCCGCCGCGGACAGCCCGACGGGCATGCCGCTGCTGATTGTCGGCAACGAGGTCAGCGGTACGACGACGGTGTACACCATCGTCCCCGCGCCGGGCGCGGCGACGCTCCTGGGCGTCGCTTCGCTGGCGATGCTCCGCCGCCGCCGCCGCTGATCCGCGGCATGGGAGACGACGTTACCTGACAGGCTCATCGCAAAGCCGCCGGCCCTCGGGCCGGCGGCTTTTCTTCTGCGCGCAGGATGCGCGCTGTCATCGCTGTCAGCACGCGATCAATCACAACACACCAGATGAAGCATCCCAAATCTCGATGTTCACACGGTGTCAGGCGTTGGCCCGCGGCGTCGAAGGCGGTATGGTCGATTGATGCCACCAGCGAGGTCCAACGCAGCCGCAGCCCGCACCAAGTCGGGCGTGCGTAAGTCACCCGCCCGCAGCAACACGACCGGCGGATCCGCCGACACCGCCGCGAAGGCGGCGAACAAGTCGCGCGCGGCCGGCGCAACGGACGATGCGGCCCGCCCCGCGGCCTACCCGCCCATGCACGGCACCGACGGCCGCGCGCGCGTCGCGATCGAAGCCGTCACGCCGACCGTCCCCGGCGGCGACTACCACGTCAAGCGTGCTGTTGGTGAGGTGGTCCGCGCCGAGGCCGACATCTTCACCGACGGCCACGACATGATCTCGGCCGTCCTCCGCCACCGCCGCACCGACACCCTGCCGGGCGCGAAGACAAACGAGTGGTCCGAAGTGATCATGACCCCGCTGGTCAACGACCGCTGGCACGCCGATTTCCCGGTGCACACCGAAGGCGAGCACGAGTTCGTCGTCGAGGCGTGGGTCGATCACTTCAAGACCTGGCAGCGCGACCTCCGCCGCCGCGCCGAGGCGAACCAGAACCTCGAACCTGAGTACCTCATCGGTGCACAGCTCATCGAAGCGGCGCTCGCCGAGTGCGACTCGCCGCCGCCCGAGCTCGAAGACTTCCTCACCCGCCTCCGCCGCGCCGGCGACCCCGACCGCATCGACGCCGCGCTCGACGATCGTCTCACCCGGCTGATGCTCGAGGTCGACCCACGCCGATACGCCGCGAGCTCGCGCCCGACCCGCATCTGGGCCGACCGCATCCGCGCCCGCTTCAGCTCGTGGTACGAACTCTTCCCGCGCTCCGCCGGCTCTGATGGCCAGCGCCACGGCACCTTCCGTGATGTCATCAACCGCCTCGACGACATCGCCGCGATGGGCTTCGATGTCCTCTACCTCCCGCCGATCCACCCGATCGGCCGCACCTTCCGCAAGGGCAAGAACAACACACTCACACCGACAAACGACGATGTCGGCAGCCCGTGGGCGATCGGCGGCCCCGAGGGTGGCCACGACAGTATCCACCCGCAGCTCGGCGGCGTCGATGACTTCAAAGCCCTTGTCCGCTCGGCCAACAGCCGCGGCATCGAGATCGCCCTCGACCTCGCGCTGCAGTGCTCGCCCGACCATCCGTACGTCAAAGAGCACCCCGAGTGGTTCAAGCACCGCCCCGATGGCACCATCCAGTACGCCGAGAACCCGCCCAAGAAGTACCAGGACATCTACCCCTTCGACTTCGAGTGCGAAAACTGGAAAGCGCTCTGGGAAGAAGTCCTCCGCGTCGTCCTGCTCTGGGTCGACCGCGGCGTCCGCATCTTCCGCGTCGATAACCCGCACACCAAGCCCTTCGCGCTCTGGGAGTGGCTCATCAGCCAGGTCAAGCAGCACGACCCGGGCGTGCTCTTCCTCGCCGAGGCCTTCACGCGCCCGAAGGTCATGCACCGCCTCGCCAAGATCGGCTTCACGCAGTCGTACACCTACTTCGCGTGGCGCAACTCCGCGTGGGAACTCCGCCAATACCTGACCGAGCTCACCACCGCGCCCTCGGTCGACTACTTCCGCCCCAACGCCTGGCCCAACACGCCCGACATCCTGACCGAGCAACTCCAGCACGGCGGCCGCGGCACCTTCATCGTCCGCGCTGCCCTCGCCGGCACGCTCTGCGCCAGTTGGGGCATGTACGGCCCCACCTACGAGCTCATGGAGCACACCGCCGCCAAGCCCGGCAGCGAGGAGTACCTCGACTCCGAGAAGTACCAGATCCGCTCCTGGGACACCGGTCGCCCCGATTCGCTGGCCCCCCTCATCGCCGCGATCAACCGCGCCCGCAAGACGAACCCCGCGCTCCAGCAGAACCGCACACTCCGCTTCCACGAGTGTGACAACCCCAACATCCTCTGCTACTCCAAGACCAGCGGCGACAACATCATCCTCGTCGCCGCCAACGTCGATCCGCACAACACCCAGTGGGGCCGCATCCGCCTCGATCTCGAAGCCCTCGGCCTCAGCGACGACCACCCCTACGAACTCCGCGATCTGCTCACGCAGCAGCGGTACACCTGGCGCGGCCGCGACAATGTCGTCGGCCTCGACCCTTCAACCTGCCCCGTGCACATCTTCGGTGTGCGGCGCCACGAACGAACGGAGAAGGAGTTTGAGCCCCACGCCTAAAGCCATCCGCCGGTCCGCCTCTTCCGCCGCCGCGGGTCACGCCGCGGGCGCTGCAGTCGCCCCCGCAACTCCCGCCCGAACGCGCAGCGCCCGCAAGCGCCACGACACCGCCGACGACCCGCTGTGGTTCAAGAGCGCGCTCATCTACCAGCTCCACGTGCGCTCCTTCTGCGATTCCACCGGCGATGGCGTCGGCGATTTCAACGGCCTGATCTCGAAGCTCGACTACCTCGCCGACCTGGGCGTCACAGCCCTCTGGCTCCAGCCCTTCTACCCCTCCCCCGGCCGCGACGATGGCTACGACATCGCCGACTACACCGACATCAACCCCGCCTACGGCCGCCTCGAAGACTTCCGCCGCTTCATCGATGAAGCCCACCAGCGCGGCCTCCGCGTCGTCACCGAACTGGTCATCAACCACACCTCCGACCAGCACGCCTGGTTCCAGCGCGCCCGCAACGCCCCCAGGGGCAGCAGGGAACGCGACTTCTACGTCTGGACCGACAACCCTGAGAAGTACAAAGAAGCCCGAATCATCTTCAAGGACTTCGAGCGCAGCAACTGGACCTACGACCCGGTCGCCGAGCAGTACTTCTGGCACCGCTTCTACAGCCACCAGCCCGATCTCAACTTCGAGAACCCCGCCGTCCAGCAGCAGGTCTTCGAGGTCTGCGACTTCTGGATGAAGATGGGCGTCGACGGCGTCCGCCTCGACGCCATCCCCTACCTCTACGAGCGCGAGGGCACCAGCTGCGAAAACCTCCCCGAGACGCACGCGTTCCTGCGCAAGCTCCGTTCGCACGTTGACAAGAAGTGGCCCGGCCGCATGCTCCTCGCCGAGGCCAACCAGTGGCCCGAAGATGCGGTCGCCTACTTCGGCGACGGCGATGAATGCCACATGGCGTTCCACTTCCCCGTCATGCCCCGCCTCTACATGGCGCTCCGTATGGAGGAACGCTTCCCGATCGTCGACATCCTCGACCAGACGCCGCAGATCCCCCAGTCCTGCCAGTGGGCCATGTTCCTCCGCAACCACGATGAGCTCACGCTCGAGATGGTGACCGACGAGGAACGCGACTACATGTACCGCGCCTACGCCGCCGACCCGCGCGCCCGCATCAATCTGGGCATCCGCCGCCGCCTCGCCCCGCTCCTCTCCAACAACCGCCGCAAGATCGAGCTGATGAACGCGCTCCTCTGCTCGATGCCCGGCACGCCCATCATGTACTACGGCGATGAGATCGGCATGGGCGACAACGTCCACCTGGGCGACCGCAACGGCGTCCGCACGCCGATGCAGTGGTCCGCCGACCGCAACGCCGGCTTCAGCCGCGCCAACCCCCAGCGCCTCTTCCTCCCCGCGATCATCGACCCCGAGTACCACTACGAAACCCTCAACGTCGAATCGCAGCTCTCCAACCCCTCCTCGCTCCTCTGGTGGATGAAGCGCCTCATCGCGCTCCGCAAGCGCTACCCCGTCTTCGGCACCGGCGACATCCGCTTCTTCCAGGCCTCCAACCCGCGCGTTCTCGTCTTTACCCGCAGCGATGAGGATCAGACCGTTCTGGTCGTCGCCAACCTCTCGCGCTTCGTCCAGCCCGTCGAGATCCCGCTCGAAGACTTCGAAGGCGCCACTCCGATCGAAGCCTTCGGCAACACCAGCTTTCCCCCGATCGGCAAGGCCCCCTACTTCCTCTCCCTCGGGCCGCACGCCTTCTACTGGTTCACACTCCAGAACGGCAAGCCCCACCACACCGAGAAGCCCTCGCCCGAGCCCGCCTCTGAGATCACCGCCGCATCCATCCCCGACATCACCATCGACTGCGCGTGGGACAAGATCTGGCAATCCGAATCCCTCCGCCGCGGCCTCGAGAAGACGCTCCCCGCCACCGCGCCCTCGCGCCGCTGGTTCGTCTCCAAAGCCCGCGGCCCCCGCTCCGCCTTCCTCCGCGAACGCCTCCGCCTCCCCACCATCGACGGCCTGCCCCACGGCGCAGCGCTCTACATCGCCCGCTTCGAGTTCAACACCGGGGAGCCCGAGTCCTACTCGCTCCCGCTCATGCTCCGCGAGCCCCGCGAGAACAGCGATGAGCCGACCAACCCGCTGCAGACCCCTCTCGCCCGCCTCACCGGCCCCAAGGGCGAGAAGCGCGACCTGGTCGATGCGCTCACACACCCGCAGGTCGCCCGCGCACTCCACCGCCTCGCCCTCACCGGCGGCGAGGTCGAGACCGGCATGACGCGTCTGGTCGGCAAGCCCATCGGCAAACCCCTCAAAGCCTCCGCCCTCGCCGACATCCCCGTCCGCATGCCCCGCCTCGAGCAGAGCAATACGACCGTCTTCTTCGGCGAAGAACATGTCTTGAAGCTCTTCCGCCGCCTCGACGACGGCGAGAGCCCCGAAGCCGAGATCGGTCGCCACCTCACGGCCCGCATCAACTTCCCGCACACCGCGCCCCTCGCGGGCGTGGTCGAGATCCAGACACCCTCGGCCCAGCCCCGCACCGCCGCGGTCGTTCTCGAGTTCGTGCCGTCCCAAGGCGACGCATGGACCTGGATGCTCGACCGCGCCACCAAGGTCCTCGAGTGCATCGCCGCGCTCCCGCCCGATGATGAACGCCCCCGCGGCCTCGATGCGATCGTCGCCGCCACCGGCGACGATGCAGCGCACGAGATCTCCAGCATCCACACCGAGGCGGTCGACGCCTCGCGCCTGCTGGGTGTCCGCACCGCCGAACTCCACGCCGCGCTCGGCACCGACGCCGGCGATGCGGCCTTCACCCCCGAGCCTTTCTCCCCCATCTATCAGCGCTCGATGCTCCAGTCCGTCCGCAACATGCTGCGGACCGCCATCGCCGCGGCCAACCGCGGCGGCAACACCCTCTCCGACACCGCCCGCCCCCTCGCAGAAGCTTTCGCACGCTCCGAGCCAGACCTCCTCCACATCCTCGCCCCGCTCAAGGACCGCACGCTCTCGGGCGCCCGCATCCGCACGCACGGCGATTACCACCTCGGCCAGGTCCTCCACACCGGCAAGGACTTCATCATCATCGACTTCGAGGGTGAACCCCTGCGCTCGATCGGCGAACGCCGCATCAAGCGCTCCCCCCTCCGCGATGTCGCCGGCATGATGCGCTCGCTCGACTACGCCGCCTGGGCCGCCGTCGACCGCGTCCGCCAGCTCATCGGCGACCGCGAGGGCTCGCTCGAATCACTGCACGAAGCCGCCGCGGCGTGGAGCCGCAACACCTCCGAAGCCTTCACCACCAACTACTTCAACCGTCTCCGGGAGCTCAAGCCCGAGCTCCTCGGCAGCGACACCACGTCGCAGAACCTCCTCCTCCGCGCCTGGCTCCTCGAGAAAACCTGCTACGAGATCCTCTACGAGTTCAACAGCCGGCCCACGTGGGCGCAGATCCCCCTCCGCGCTGCGCTCTCCCTCGCGTCAAAGCCTGACCATACCGCGACACCCGGCATCGCCGGCCTCGATCCGTGAACCACACGAGACCACCGCGGGTGACCCTGTCGCCCAGGCAAGACGCCCGACAGCAACACGCCCGAAATCAGCACGCCCCGCAGCCGTCCCGCAAATCGACCCCCGAAAGCAGATCATGACCCCCCCGACACGCACAAG
>JBDZUZ010000271.1:0-2575 GCA_040255445.1 Planctomycetaceae bacterium
CCCTGCGGGTCCGGATCCCGATCGACCCCGCCGCGGACTCGCTCAATGTGAACACCGCCGCGGCGATCGCCCTCCACCGCCTCGCCAGGCCGCCGGAGCCCTGAAACGGCGATCGGACGAAGCGCGAACCACCGGCGGGCTCGTGCGTCTGACTCTCCGGGGCCGGCCGCATCGGCCCCGCTCGGGGCCGCCGGCGTCCTGCCATTTGGCCTCCTGCTATCTTGTGCCGCTCTGCACGCCAGACCCGAATCTCCGATCGATCCCGCACGACACCGAGGGCCCGTCATGCCTCAGCTCACCCGCGTTCTCGCAGCCGCCTCCATCCTCGCCGTCGCCGGCCACGCGCTGGCTCAGAACTCCGTCGTCCGCGAGGGCACCGGCGACCGCCGCACCCAGCTCGACAAGATGGAGCTCAAGCCCTTCCCGGTCGACGCTTTCAGCAAGCTCTCCGACTGGAAGAACGGCCGCGAGCTCTCCAAGGGCGACATCGACGGCAACGTCGTGCTGATCCTGACCTACGCCGACTGGTACCCGCAGGCCAAGCGCGCCTTCAGCCTCGCGAAGAAGCTCAGCGAGCAGCACGCGGGCAAGGGCCTGATCGTCGTCGCAGCGCACCACGCCGAGGGCTGGGACGGCGCGCCCAGGCCCGAGGCCGGCAAGGATGCGAAGTTCCTCCTCGCCCATGACGCCAGCAACGCGTTCCGTTCGCAGCTCATGGTCGATCAGGACCCCGACTTCTATCTGATCGACCGCGCCGGCCAGCTCCGCTTCGCGGATGTCACCACCGAGAGCATCGAGAGCGCTGTGACGCAGCTGCTCGCAGAGAAGGCCGACACCGCCGCCGGCCTGACCGACCGCCTCGCCGCCGAGAAGGCGCGGCGTGACGCCGAGGCCCGCCGCTCCGAAGCGCTCCGCGGCCAGGTCGACCTCACCAACCTCCCCGACATCCCCTTCGAGAAGCCCACCAAGGAGGAGTACGAGGCCGTCAAGTGGCCGCCACTCCCCCGCAGCGAGAACCAGAACACCTACGGCGTGGTGGAAGAGATCGTCCCTCCCACGATCTCCTTCGGCGAGGACGGCTGGTACCCCGCGAAGCCCAACCTCGAGGGCAAGCTGATCCTGATGTACTTCTGGCACCCCGTGATCCGCAACACCTTCTTCGAGATCATGCCGGCCGCCGATGTGCTGCAGCGTCAGTACGGTCGCGACATCGTCGTCGTCGGCGTGCTGACGCCCTTCGACCAGGTCAACAACCTCGAACTGACCGAGGAACAGAAAGACCCCGAGAAGCTGAAGACCAAGATGGAAGAGTTCGCGCGGCCGCGCAATCTCGACCACGTCCTCTACCTGGACGGCAGCGGCGCGCTTCTCGATGCCGCGCTGTCTACCTCCGAGTCCCGCGGCGAGATCATCATCCCGTTCCTCGCGCTCGCGAGCTCGGACATGACCCTCCGCTGGTGGCCCGCGGGTGACTCCATCTCCCCGGCCCGCGCGCTCCGCGACATCCTCGATATCGACCCGGGCATCAAGGCCCGCCGCGCTGCGGAGCAGGAGTACATCCGTAACCGCAACAAGTGACCCGCGCGTGACCGACCACGACAACACGCACGCCACACCCGCGGCGTCGGCCCCTCGGCCGACGCCGCTCTTTCATGTCGTCCTCCACCAGCCCGAGATCCCCAACAACACCGGCAACATCGGCCGCACCTGCGTCGCCACCGGCTGCTCGCTCCACCTCATCAAGCCGCTCGGGTTCGACACCTCCGAGAAAGCCTGCCGCCGCGCCGGCCTCGACTACTGGCCCCGGCTCGGCGTCCGCGAACACGACTCGTGGGACGACTACCTGGCCTCTGCCGCAAACGCCCGGATCTGGCTGTTCACCACGAAGACCAGCCGCACCCTTTTCGACGCCGACCTCCGATCCGGGGATAGCCTCGTCTTCGGCTCCGAAACCCGCGGCCTGCCCGAACACATCCTGACCCGACACAAGGACCGGCTCCTGACCCTTCCCATGGCCTCCGGAGAGCGGTCTCTGAACGTGGCGACCGCTGTTTGTGCGGTGGTCTACGAGGGCGTCCGCCAAGCCCTACAAAGGGGTGAAATCGGGCTCGATCCGGCGGGCCGCATTTCTCGCGAAGTTCTTGTCAACAAATCAGTTGAACACCGATAACAGAGCGGACGTACAGATAGTGACGGAACACAAGTCGGCGGCGGCCCTGGCCGTGAAACGAGCCCGCCCCCAGCCGAGTCCCGTCAACAAGACAAGGCTCTCTCTCTCCTCCGGTGTACCGCCTCGACTATTGGGGCGGTACACTGATTTTTGGACCTGGCTGTTCGCGACCGATCCCCCCGCGCATGTTCTGCGCTGTGGTCTGTGGCCTTCACCTATGCACACCGCACGCCCCGCCCGTTCCGCAACCCGCATCACGCTGATTCTGATCGCCGCCGCGGCGTTCCTGCCGGCGGTCGGTTGCCAGAAGGCCCTCTTCGCCGAGGATCAACCCCGCTCGCAGTACGACCGCTTCGATGCGATCCGCGACCGGAGGATCATGGCGCCTGGAAGAACGGGAAGATG
>JBDZUZ010000107.1:0-13093 GCA_040255445.1 Planctomycetaceae bacterium
AGGTTGGCCAGAGGACTTCCACCTCCGGGTGATCGAACATGCTCGGCACACCAAAGACACACCGATCGCTCGCGCAATCGGCTCCTCTTCGTGCTACGTCTCTGTCTCCAGCGTCGTGTTCCGCCGACCGTGCATCACGCTCGCGTGCGCCCAAAGACACACCGATTGCTCGCGCGATCGGCTCCTCTTCGTGCTACGTCTCTGTCTCCAACGTCGTGTTCCGCCGACCGTGCATCGCGCTCGCGTGCGCCCAAAGACACACCGATTGCTCGCGCAATCGGCTCCTCTTCGTGCTACGTCTCTGGAGCACTACGACGACGACGCCGCCCGCGCCGCAACACGACGATTGACAAGGCCCAACATCCGGTACACTGCGCTCATGGCACAGCGCACCAACCTCGACACCGTCCGCTGCCCGCGTTGCAACATCACCAAGCAGTACCTGGGCACGAAGAAGTTCCACGAAGGCCGCCGGTACGGCTTCCTCGGCGAGATCGGCGAGCTCTTTGTGAACAAGGAGACTTTCGACGTTTATGCCTGCCCGCGGTGTGGGTCGGTGGAGTTCTTTGTTGATGGTGTGGGCGAGGAGATGCGCGGGGAGTGAGCGGCGATGCGGCCAATCCCGGCCCGCCACGGATCTGGTGCACCGCCGCGGCGGAAGCGCCGATCGTCGCGGTAATCGCGCGCTTTGGCGGCAAGCCGCGGTGGACCTGCATCCTGCGTTGGAACTGGAAGACCGGCACGGTCGATGAGGGATCGTGGACGCGGCTCGATGTGCTCGGGCATCGGTGCGCTCTGTCGCGCGATGGCGAGTACTTCCTGTACTACGCGAAGGGTGGCTCGCTCGGTCCGTTCAGCCCCAGGTCCGGCGGCGCGGCGACGATATCGCGCCTGCCGTGGCTGACCGCGCTCACGGATGCAGAGAACCACTTGCCCGCGGGCGGCGGTCCGACACGTGATGCGCTTGAAAAGGACCAGCAGGAGCGACTCTGGCGACTCTTTGACCCTTGGCCGATCTACATCCGCGATGAGGACTGGCCAGCACCGCTGGGGACCGATTGGAAGAGGGTTGCCAACCTCGATGCCTTGCGTGCGCACTTCGGCGCCGGACGTCGGCTTCGTATCGCGGCGACCGCATCCATCCCGCGATCGAGCTTGAGTCTACTGGCGGTGGTGACGACCCGAGGCGCACAGTACAGCGTGTTCGGTCACGAGATTCGGTTCCATCTGGCCCGGGGCGATGATGCAATGCCGCAAACCCACCTCGAGGGCGTGCGCTGGGCCCGTCCGACCGACGATGGCCGCCTCCTTGTCGCGACCGATGCAGGCTCGCTCGAGATGCGAACGATCGATGCCGCGGCAGGGTCGACAGCGATCGCCTGGCAGCGCGATCTGAGCGCTATGAACCCGAACCCGCGTTCCGCGCCCGCGTGGGCGATCGCGCCGATCTGAGCAGATCGGGACGCACCGGGCTCGCACGGTCTGCGCTTTCCCGATCGCTCCTAACCTCCCCCATGCCCCCGCGCACCACACTCGCCGCCCCCACCGCCGAACTCCGCGGCATCGGGCTCTTTACCGGCGCTCCGGGCGCAGTACGCATCGCACCTGCCGAATCGGGCGGGGTCGTCTTCACGCGTACCGACCGCCCGGGCACGCGCTGGATCCCGGCGACGATCGATCACATCGTCCGCGATCTCTCCAAGGTCGGCTTCCCCGCCGGCATGCCCGTGCGCAACTCGGTGCTCGCTTCGCCCGATGCCGCGGCGGTCATCCTCACCGTCGAGCACATCCTCTCCGCGCTCGTCGGCATGGGCATCACCGATGCCACCATCGAGGTCGAGGGCCCCGAGGTCCCGATCGGTGATGGCTCGGCGCAAGCGTTCGCGGAGCTGATCGGCGGCGCGGGGACGCGCCAACTGAGCACCACCATCGAGCCGCTCCGGCCGCGCGAGCCGATCACAGTCGAGGACAGCCGCGGCGGCCGCATCGACATCTCGCCCCTCGCCGCGGGCGATGATCACGCCACCTACGAGTACCGCCTCGACTACGGCCCCGATTCCCCGCTGAAGGCCCACACCGCGAGCTGGCGGGCGTTGGGGGGCGGCCGCGGCGGCGACAGCTACCAACGCTCCGTCGCCCCAGCACGCACCTTCTCCCTCCGCGCCGAGGCCGAGGCGGCGCGGGCCGCGGGGCTCTTCAAGAACTTCTCCCCCCGCGACCTGCTCGTAATCGGTGACGACGGCGACCCGATCGAGAACGCCTGGCGGATGGCGGACGAGCCCGCGATGCACAAGGTGCTCGACCTGATCGGCGATCTGGCCCTCATCGGGCGGCCGCTCGCGGCGAAGGTCGTCGCGACCAAATCGGGCCACGCCCTGGCCCACGAGGCCTGCCGGGCCCTGCTCGCGGCGGTGTGAGCCGGTCCCGGCCGGTCGGAAGGCCCCCGTGAACCCCGATATCGCTCACCCGCACGCCGGTCGCGATCCGACTCCTGAAACGAAACCGTCGCCACTGTCGTACTCAGGGCGGGCGACGGGCCGGTCTTTGATCGGGCGTTGCCGGCGAAAGGGCGGGACGGTGGTGGCCGGCCCCCTTCGGACCGATAGTGTCAGACAGGCCCCTCGTTCGAGGCGCCACGGCCTCGCAGCACACAGTCACGCGAAACAGGGAGACAGGAGCCATGCCGCGGCGGATCGCCCGCATGCTGAACAGATCGGACCCGCGGCCGGGCCGGCCGCGCGGCTTCACGCTCATCGAGCTCCTGGTGGTCATCTCGATCATCGCGCTCCTGATCGGCATCCTCATCCCCGCGCTGGGCAAGGCCCGCGAGAGTTCGCGGCGGGTGAAGTGCCTGGCGAACCTCAAGGGCATCGGCGTCGGCGTCTCGATCTACATGCAGGATGTCAGCAAGGGCATCCTGCCGCTGGTGCGCCCCCTCAACGACGGCAGCAACACCAACGACCCATCGCTGCTCGACATCCTCAGCGACTACACCGACTCCGCGACGCCCTTCAAACGCGGCGAGAACGACTGGGTCGTCGCCGACCCGTGGCTCTGCCCCTCGGACCGCGGCGGTCGTGATGAAGCCACCAACTTCGTCCCGCTCTGGCAGAGCAACGGCACGAGCTACGAGTACGTCGCCGGGCAGCTCATGCTCGCGGCCGAGCTCTTCTTCGTGCGCGATCCGCAACGCGGCGTGCACAAGGCCTACGAGAACAACCAGGACATGCTCGTGCTCGTCGACGCCGACGACTGGCACAACCCGCGGTACGAATCCGGCGGCTTCAGCGCGCTGCCCGACCAGAACAAGTACGACCGCAACGGCCTCTTCTTCGGCGACTGGCGGGCCGACAAAGCGCCTTTCGCCGACACGCAGCGGGCCGAGAAGATCTTCGCCGACATCGTCCGCTTCGGCGGCGGGATCGGCGGCTGAGCAACCCACCTACGAGCGAACCATGAACGCGATGCCCAGCCTGATCGATGATCTGCAGCCCCCTTCCGAGGAAGGAAACGCCGCCGCCCGCAAGCCCCGCGGCCCGTCGCCCATCGCCCGGCTCAAGACCGCGTGGGCCACGCGCATGGCGGACCCAAAGAAGAAGGCCCAGACGAAGAAGGCCGGCATCGCCGGCGGGATCATGCTCGCCATCGGCCTCTCGGTCGGCGGCTACTTCGTCTTCCGCCCCACGCCCAAGCCCGACTACCTCAAGGCCCGGCTCGACACCGTCTTCAACTTCACGCTGCTCACCGATGAGTTCAACAAGCTCCCGGTCGAAGAGCGGCTCAAGCTGATCTCCCAGCTCGTCGAGCGGCTCAAGGGGATGTCCGCCGAGGATTCGCTGCTGATGGGCGCCTTCGCCGCGGGCATCGCCGGCAAGGCCCGCGAGCAGATCGAGGAAAACATCTCGCGGCTGGCGATCGACACCTGGGACATGTACGCCAAGGACTACGGCTCGATTCCCGAGGGCGAGCGCGAGAAGTATCTCGAGGATGCGTTCGTCGACTTCACCAAGATGATGGAGGGCGTCGCCGGACAGGTCCGCGATGTCCCCGATGAGAAGCGGGTCGAAGAGGCCCGCCGCCAGGCCGAGCGCGACAAGAAGGTCATGAGCGACCCCAACCGCCAGCCCGGCGGCGAAGCGCTCGGCCGCTTCTTCAGCTTCATGAACAACAACGTCGGCTCGCACGCGACTCCCCAGCAGCGGATGCGCGGTCAGCTCATGATGCGCGACATGGTCCGCCACTTCCGCGGCCCGGGCTGATCGGCCCCGCCCGGCAACACGACCAATGAAAAAGGCCCGCCGCGATTCGCGGCGGGCCTTTGTGTTTTCAATCCGGTCCGGTCAGGACTTCTTGCCGATCACCAGGCCCAGAATGCCGGCGATCAGCGTGAGGCCCGCCACCGCGCCGATCAGGATCATGTACTGGCTGCCGAGCATCTCGACCAGCGAGCTGCCCGCGGTCGAGGTGAAGCTGATGATGATCGCGAAGGCCGCGAGCAGCGCCGCGATGACCATGCCGAAGGCCAGCCCGCCGACCAGGCCCGAGCCCGCGCCATCGAACGGCTCGGCCGCGACCAGCATCGTGCCGCCCGCGCCCGCCATCGTCACACCCGGGGCGGTTTCGGTGGTGCCGCCGGGAGACTCGAACAGGCCGCCGGCGTCGCCGCCGAAGCCGGTGTCCGAGGCCGTGGTCGCCTGCGACACCGTGTCGCCGCCGTAGACATCGTCGAGCAGGTTGGCGCCCAGCGAGGTGTCGTCGGCCTCCTTGGTGAGGTCGAGCAGGCCGCCCGAGCCCGAAGCGCTCTTGTCGCCCGGGTCGACCAGCGAGCCGGGGGCGGTGGTGATGCGGGTCACCGCGGAGGGGTCGGAGTCATCGGTGTCGTCGGTCTCGAAGATGTCGATGCCGGTCGACTCCTTGGGGGCATCGAGGCTCATGCCCGTGCCGCTGGAGGCCAGGCTGAGGGGCTCGAGCTCGCCGCTCTCGGCCAGCGGGATGACGTCGCCGCCCTCCTCGCCGCCGGCGAGCAGGTCGACCTGCTCGCGCTTGAACATCAGCTTGTCGCGGTCACGGAACTCCTGGAGCTGGCCCTTGGAGGCCATATCGCGGACCTCATCGGGGCTCTTGTCGAGCCGCTCGGCGGCCTCTTCCAGGGAATAGAACATCTTCGCCATCATCAGGCTCCCAGCAGGATCGTTTCACCCCGGTACGCCGCGGCACGCGGCCGGTTGCGGCCCATGCCGCCGGACCGTCGCCGCCACCCTTGGCGATCGGGGTTGCGCACGCTATCCGAAAGACGCCGAAACCTCAAGCCGACCCCCCTCCCTGAACCCCGCTTCGCGCCCGACCGCCCGAGGCCGCGGGCGATCGGGCCCTTTCCGCCCAACGGAGGCCACCCCAAAGAAGGGCCACCCCAAAGAGCCCCGGCCCCAAAAAGGCGACCGCCGCCTTGTCGCCGGCCCGGGGAGGGGACTTGGCAACGAGGCGGCGGTCTTCCCTCTCTCCCCGGAGTTGCCCGCGACGTCACGCCGGAGCGGTCGCCGCGGGATCGGGGTCGGGATCGATCAAGCGGGCTGGCTTAGTTGCAGCCGCCGGCCTGCCAGCGCTCGAAGAAGAACGGGATGTCGTCGCCGTCGACGCCGCCCGAGCCATCAACATCGCCGCAGGGGGCGCCGGCCTGCCAGTCGTTGAAGAACGCGGTGATGTCGTCGCCGTCGACACCGCCGGACTGGTCGTAGTCCGCAGCGCACACCGGGCAGCCGCCGCCACCACCGAAGTCGATCAGGCCGGCGTACTGGCCGCTCACGCCCGTCGAGGCCGGGCCGACCGGGGTCATCGAGCCCGTGTTGGGATCGAGGACGAAGACGCCGCCGTTGGAGCCGCCGGTGAAGAGGATGTTGCCGTTGCCCAGCTCGATCACGCCGCGGCCGGCATCAGTCGAGAGCCAGGAGTTGGTCAGCAGGCCCTCGCTGTAGTTGAAGATGCCCGT
This sequence comes from Planctomycetaceae bacterium, assembly GCA_040255445.1. GTDB lineage: Bacteria > Planctomycetota > Phycisphaerae > Phycisphaerales > UBA1924 > JBDZUZ01. The sequence goes on from JBDZUZ010000107.1 coordinate 5,987, forward strand.
CGGGCTCGTAAAGCCGTTGATCAGCAGGTCGCCGTTGGCCCGCAGCGCCATCTGCTGCGGGAAGTCGAAGCTGTTGATGCCGTCGGAATCGATGACGGTGCCGACGAACACGCCCGCGGCGGTGTACTCGTGGACCGCGTCGTTATCGATGTCGTTCACAAGGATGTTGCCCGAGGGCAGCGCCACGACGTCGAAGGGGTCGGTGACGGGGAAGCTCGACTCGATCGTCGCAGTGGCGATGTCGATGATGATCACCGACTCACCCGGCGCGCCATTGTTGGAGCCCGCATTGGCGACGTAGACCTTGTTTCCGACCTTCGCCATACCGCGCATGTTGTCGAGCCCGCCGACGATCTCGCCCAGGAGCTGCGGATTGGTCAGGTCCTTGGAGATGCGGCTGATCTTGTCGCGGAGCTGGTCGTTGACCCAGATCTCATCGCCAACATCAACGATGGCCTTAGGCGTCTGCGGTTCGACGAGCAGGTAGAACCAGTCGGCGTTCACGAGCGACCCGTCGGTCGCGTTGTACAACATGATGCGGTCGGCCGTCGAGTCGATGACGCCGATCATCGGCTGGGCGGCAGCCCCGGACGCGGCGACGAGAAAAGCGGCGGCGATAGCGATCGTCTTCATGGGATCTCCCTCTGGGGTGTTGTTCTGACTGCCTCCGAGTGTCGTGAAACGCCGCCCGAAGTCAAGCGCGAACCCGCCGTTCCCGTCGGGTTCGCGTGTATGAAATCAAAGTACAGCCTCTGTCGAAGGTCCGTTCGGGTTATCCCTCACAGCCTCCCCGCTGCCAGAAGCGAAAGAAGTAGCCGATATCGTCGCCATCGACGCCGCCCGAGCCGTCGACATCCGCGCAGCGGCCGCCCCGCTGCCACGCATCAAAGAAGGACCCGATGTCGTCCCCGTCGACGCCGCCCGACTCATCGAAATCCGCCGGGCATTCTGGGCAATCTGGGGGAAGTGGGATCTCACGCAGCCCGACGAAGACGTCGTCGATCGCGCCCTGACCGGTCTCGATCAGCACTTCCTGCAACGCAAAGCCGCTCGGGATCGGCATGGCGAAGGCCTGCCAGTCGGAGGAGGGCGGGACATCGGCCTCCACCGTTTCACCATCGGCACTGACGAGCTGCACGCGCCGGTGCAGGCCCTGCAGCTGCATCTCGACGATTTCGGCCTCGAAGCCGTCGGGCAGGTGCACGCGCATCCGGTAGACCGCTTCGCGGAGGCCGAGCGCAGCGGGAGGCGAGATGAAGACGTCGTCGACCAGCCCGCCGCCGCCCGAGGGCGTGAGCGGATCGATGATGCCCGGCAGATCCGGATCCGGCCAGGGCCGGTCGAACTCGAGATCGATGAAGCTCTCGAGCAACCCGCCGGCCCACCAGTCGATGTGATCGATGCGGCGGCCGACATCGCGGACCGTCGCCGGGCTCGACACGACGCTCTTGGGACTCGGCCGCACGGTTGCAGTCGTGTGCGGGCTCCCGCAGGTCGCGGTCTCGAGGAAGCCTCGGTACACACGGAACCGTCGCGGCGCCGGGTAGCAGGCGCTGAGAATGATGCCCGGGGGCCCGGTGAGGTTCACCACCGGGAGACGCCCGCTGAAGATCTGCGGGCAGCCGCCGGGGCAACCGCCGCTCGTCGCCGGAACCGTGATCACAGTGCCGTCGGCGCAGGTGAGGTTGGGCGCACCAAGCCCGCCGCCGAAGACGATCGGGTTGTTCAGCGTCACGACCGGCGGCACCATCACGCCCGCCAGGTGCTCGTGCCCGTAGTAGCCGAACATCGCGAAGGGGTTGATCGTGCAGCCGTTCGCACGGCTGGTGCTGCGGTACCGGAGCGGGACGAGCACGTTGCCGGCGGGACAGAACGGGGTCGCGACCAGCCACGGGCCGCGGTACGCGACATCACACGCGGGCTTGGGAGGCGGCGGGGGCGGGGGCGGCGGCCAGTTGTTGTAGATCCAGCGGTACCAGATGCCGGGCGTGCGCACCGGCCCGGGCGGGACCGGCATGTAGTCCAGCCGGAAGTCCTCGATCTCGCCGCGGAACGCGTGCGCGGCGGTCATGGTCGCATCCCAGAACCCCGCCCCGGCGGGCGGGCCGAACGCCGCGCCGATCGGCTGATCGCTCAGCATGATGCGCACCCACACCGTCGCGGTCGGGTTCTCCAGCCGGATCGACTGGAAGTTGATCGTGTGCGTCATCCCCGCGGCCAGGCGGAGCGGCGCATCCTGGATGCAGTGCTCGAGGTTCCACGCGGCCAGCGGCGTCGCGAGCAGGAAACCATCCTTCCACTGCCCATCGCGGTTCTGATCCACGAAGAGGTTCACGTAGATCGGACGGTTCGGATTGTGAGCGGCGTCGGTCGTGATGACGATGTCGACATCGCACAGGGGATTGGGCCCGATCGCGTGCACCAGGAAGAGCGGCGCGCAGTCGTTGTCCGGGGCCCCAGGCGTCTGCGTGGTGTCCAGCGTGGTCGTCGGGCCGACGGTGCCCAGGCGGAACGTCGCGCCGGTGTTGAGCCACGAGCCGTGCGGGTGTTGCGGCGCAAAGACCGTGTTCTTGTGCATGAACCAGCTGACCCAGCGCGCGACCACGCCGGGGTACGCATCGACGCCGGCGCCGATGTTGTCGACCGGCGCATCGCCGTAGTCGCCGGGCGGTCCGGCAAGCGCGGCCGCGCCCGCGGCAACGAGACAACACGCGGCCATGCGTGCTCGGTGGCACATGCCTGCGGTAGCCATGATGTTCTCCTTGTGTGCGTGCCAGTGCGAGAGACAACTCCGCGGCGGCGATGGAACATCGCGGCCGCGTGCCCGACTCACTCACACCCGGGTGTAACAGCGCGGGCAACCACGTTCAAGGGGGTCGGCGCGATTTGTCCGGGCGGGACTGGTCGCCGAGAATGCCGCCACCATGCACCCGGTCTTCTACTGGCTCGCCGCGGCGAGCGTCATCACTTTCGCCGCGTTCGCCATCGACAAGGCCCGGGCCCGCGGGCAGCGCCGCCGGATCCGCGAGCGCACGCTCCACCTGATGAGCGCGGCGGGCGGCTGGCCGGGCGCGGTGCTCGCCATCGCCCTGCTGCGCCACAAGAACAAGAAGCCCTCGTTCTGGATGCTGGTCGTTTTCTTCGGCCTGGTGTGGGCGTGGGTGCTCGGCCGCATCTTCGTCCGGTGATCGCTGTAAAAAGAAGCACGCGGCCCGGTCGGGGCCGCGTGCTTCAAGGATCGGTCGCGAGCTGGGGCGGTCAGTTGCAGCCGCCGGCCTGCCAACGCTCGAAGAAGAACGGGATGTCGTCGCCGTCGACGCCGCCCGAGCCATCAACATCGCCGCAGGGAGCGCCGGCCTGCCAGTCGTTGAAGAACGCGGTGATGTCGTCGCCGTCGACGCCGCCGGACTGGTCGAAGTCCGCCGCGCACGGCGCACAACCGTCGCCGCCGCCGAAGTCCAGCAGCAGCACGACATCCTCGGTGCCGTTGAACTGCGCCCGGAGCAGCGCGTATTGCCCGCTGTCGGAGATCTCGTAGCCGCTCTCGATGCCGCGGATCAGCGTGACGAGGTTGCCGTCGACGCTGGTCACGTTCGCCTGGATCAGCAGCTCCTCGTTGCGGAAGAAGCCCTTGTTGATGTCGGTGTTGGGATCGTTCCACACGCCGTACCAGAAGACGTTGCCGGCGTCGTCGATGAAGACCGGGCCGGTGCCGAAGCTGGTGATCGCGTAGGGCGCGATCGCCGCGAACGAGCGGCCTTCACGCATGAAGTCCTCGTCGTTCTTGACGATCATGTCGTTGTCGGCGCTGTCGCCGTCGAGCGCTGCGCGGAACACGAAGTCGCCGCCGTTGTTGAGGTCCATCGAGCGGCTGGTCATGCTCAGGTAGTTGCGGCCGGCGACGATCGAGGCCGAGCCCTCCTGGCCGATGATCGAGTAGTTGCCGTTCTCCCAGAGCACGATCGCGGTGTCGCTCGTCGTGGCGCCCGTCGTGTCGATGGAGAACATCGCCTGGCCGAGGTTGTTCCACGCCGTGTTGTGCACGCCGGTCGACATGTCGGCGAGCGGGTCAGTGGTGCCCGGGATCGTCTGGCCCTCGATCGCGATCGCGTTCTCGGTGAAGGTGCCGGTGAGGGGCTGGTAGGTCAGGACGATGAGCCCGCGATCGACCGTCGAGCTGATCGCCGGGTCGTCGAGGCTCGCCATGACGAGCTGGTTGTCCGAGTCGTTGATCTTCGAATCGAAGAAGCCGATGAAGGGTGTGCCCGCCGAGAACTGGGGCGCGGTGGTGTTCGACCCTTCCTGGATCAGCAGGATGTCGTTGTAGTAGATGCCCGAGTCGGTCGAGGTCGTCAGACCATCGAGGAAGAAGTTCCAGCCGCTGTTGCCGACGTTGTTCAGCGTCACCGCATCGAACGAGCCCAGGCTCGCGCCGACGGGCGAGAGCAGCGCATCGCCCTCGCGGAGCCGGCTGGACAGATCGTTGCGGATCAGCGCGCCGTCGAGGTTGGTATCGGGGAAGTCGGTATCGACCTCGATCAGCCAGTCGCCGTTGTTGTTGATGGCCATCGACGCCATCGTCGTCACGGACCCGAACCCGCCGACGAAGTCGAAGTCACGCAGGACGGTTGTGACAGTCGGCTGCGCGGATGCGAGCCCCGCCGCCGCAACCAGACCCAGGACGGCCGACACACTCTGGTACTTCCGATTCTGATTCTGCATCTTCCAATCTCCTCCGGGGCTGGATGCGCCCCGATCTCTAGCGGCAACATATCCATCGCGCTCCGCGGCACCTACACCGGCAGAGCCATTTCATGCACACAACGCTGTTTCCGGACTCTCTCTGCGCTATCCACCGTTCCCCGATCGATCCCGTCGGGCGAATCAGCCTGATGCACGCCAGCCTGCTGCATGCCAACCTGCTGCATGCCAGCCTGATGCATCGTCTGCGCGGACGGGACATCGGGATATCGACGCGGGCGGCCGTGGCCCGCTCCCAAAGAGCAGTCCGGGCGGAGGCCACGCGGAACGCCGGATCACCCCTGACCGGCGGACGCGATGGCCTCCGCGCCCTGGACTGTCTTCGCCGCCGGCGCACCCCGCGCCGGCAGCACCCCCACAAGACCCGGCAAACCGGGCCAGCGCCACCAGACTACCGGCTTTCCGTCCGACCGCAACGCCCGAAATGCACCCATTTCGCGCCTCAGGCTTGCCCAAACCCCCATCACCACTGGTTTTTGCCTGTTCTCAGGGGCATTTGGTCGGATTCCTGCTTCCTGAGGGGTCCATCCTGAGGTACATTCCGAACGTTCCCCCCGGGGCAGCGGCGTTCGCCGCGTTGTGGGTCGGCCCCGTCGGTCTGTGTCTGTCGTCGTCCCCGCCGCGATCACTCCGCGCCCGGCGGGGTACGAGAGGGTTCCATCGCTGAAAGCCGAGGTGTTCTAGATGGCCTCCATGCCGAGTGCTCGCTTCCTCGCCACGCTTGCCGCGGCGTTCGCCGCGCCGCTGTGCGCCGCCGGCGAGCCCCCCCACGCCCACCTGCCGCTCGTTCCCCTCGAGCGCAACGACCGCTCGCTGCTGGTCGCCCTCGACCCCGCCCAGATCGAGATGATGGCCGGGCTGACCGCCCTCACCGCCGACCTCCCGATCGCGGATGGCCGCGTGGTGACCGTCCGTCTCGAGCGGTTCGACATCCTGCCCGCCGGTGTGACGCCGCTGGCCGCCACCCTCGGCCCCGGCGGCGAAGTCGTCTCCATGCCACTCGACAGCCGGGTGCAGCTCTGGCGCGGCGAGATCGACGGCCTGGCCGACAGCCGCGTCTTCCTGGGCCTCGCCCCGGGCGTTGCGCAGGGCTTCATCGATACCGGCGCCGACCTTCAGTACATCGCCACGCCCGCCGGCAGCGCGGTGACGCTCATCACCGCCGCCGAGGACTTCGACCCCAACCAGCGGGGCGACATCGTCTGCAACGGCGCGCTGATCCCGCCGGGCATGGAGATCGAGATTGCGGAGGAAGAGAGCGGCGGGTACGCGCCCCGCGGCGGGCCCTGCCGCGTGCTCGAGATCGCCATCGACGCGGATGTCGAGTTCGGCGAGCTCTTCCCGACCACGCAGATGGCCGCCGACTACGTGCAGGTCCTGATGGGCGCGGTCTCTTCGGTCTACCGCGCCGAGACCGATTCCGTGCTGATCTCGCCCTTCGTCCGCATCTGGGAAGAGACCGACCCCTGGACCGCCGAGAGCACCAGCCCGCAGCTCAGCGAGTTCCGCAGCTGGTGGCGTTCGAACATGCAGAGCCAGCCCCGCTCGCTCGCGCACCTGCTCTCGGGCCGCGGCCTGGGCGGCGGTGTCGCGTGGCTCCGCGTCGCCTGCTCCACCAACTACGGCTACGCCGTTTCCGCCAACATGCGCGGCTCGTTCCCTTACCCGATCCAGGACAACAGCAGCCAGAACTGGGACCTCATGGTCGTCGCCCACGAGCTGGGCCACAACCTGGGCACCGGGCACACGCACGATCCCAACTCCTACACCCCGATCATCGATGGCTGCGGCTCGGATCCGCGCGACTGCACCGTGGCATCGCTCGGCGAAGGCACCATCATGAGCTACTGCCACACGTGCTCGGGCGGTATGCGGAACATGAAGATGCGCTTCGGCCCCCGCGTCGACGACACCATCCGCAACTACATCAACGGCCCGGCCGCCAACTGCGGCACCACGCAGTCGCCGCCGACGCTGCTCCAGCAGCCGGCGCCCACCGTCTCGCTCTGCCCGGGCAACGAGCTGCGCCTCGAGGTCACGGCGGCCGGCACCAGCATCCGGTATCAGTGGGCCCGCAACGGCACACCGATCCCCGATGCCACGGGCCCGGTCTACGACGTGCCCGCCGCACAGCTCGTCGACTCGGGGTTGTACACCTGCACCGTCCGTAACGACTGCGGCGAGATCACCACCACCGCGACCACCGTGCTCGTGGTGACATCGCAGAACTGCCAGACCTGCCCGGCCGACTGGGACCGGTCCGGCGGCGTCGACGGCGACGACATCGCCGCGTTCTTCACCGACTGGCAGGGCGGCAACGCCGACATCGACCAGTCGGGCGGCACC
>JBDZUZ010000108.1:0-4048 GCA_040255445.1 Planctomycetaceae bacterium
CCCACCGCTCCGTCAGCCCCTACACCCGCCGCGAGAAGATCCTCCGCGTCCTCTGGAACTACCTCGGTCAAAAACTCTTCCGCTTCACCTTCCACAACTGGTACGGCACGCGCAACCGCCTCCTCCGCGCCTTTGGCGCGAAGGTCGCCGAGCCCGTCCGCTTCCGGCCCACCGTCCTCATCGAACAACCCTGGAATCTCACCATCGGCGCCAACTCTTCGATCGGCGACCGCGCCATCGTCTATTGCCTCGGCCCGGTCACCATCGGCGAGCATGTCTCGATCTCGCAGGGCGCCCACCTCTGCGCCGGCACGCACGACTACCGCCGCGCCGACATGCCGCTCCTCCGTCCGCCCATCGTCATCTCCGATTACGCTTGGATCGCGGCCGACGCCTTCGTCGGGCCCAATGTCACCGTCGGCGAGGGCGCGCTCCTGGGCGCCCGGGCCTGCGCCATGAAGAACCTCGAGCCTTGGACCATCTACGCCGGCAACCCCGCCGCGGCGGTCCGGCCGCGTCCGCGGTTTACCTAAGCCCCCAGATTTCACATCGCGCTCGGCGGATCCTCGGGTAGGCTCGCCCCCATGTCCCAAGCCGTCCCCGAGTTCGGCTACGAGAACGCCGCGCCCAAGCACACCGTCGCCTACCTCGCGCCGCCGGTCGAGGCGCTCCTGCCCGCCACCCCCGGCCGCGCTCTCGATATCGGCTGCGGCAACGGGTACTGGGCCAGTCATCTCGCCCGGCTTGGCTGGAGCGTCGTCGGCATCGACGCCTCGGCCGAGGGGATCGGCATCGCGCGCAAATCCTTTCCGGGCATGCGATTCGAGCAGCAGCTCATCGCGCCGGACCTGCTCGACCAGCTTGATGAAGAACCCTTCGACCTGGTCCTCTCCCTCGAGGTCGTCGAGCACCTCTACGCCCCCCGCGAATGGGCCCAGGCCGCTTTCAACGCGCTCCGGCCCGGGGGGCGGCTGGTCTGCTCGACCCCGTACCACGGCTACCTCAAGAACCTCGCGCTTTCCCTGGCGGGGAAGTGGGACTGGCACTTAAAACCGCTCTGGGACGGCGGGCACATCAAATTTTTCAGCCGCAGCACCCTGGCGGAACTGCTCGAAGAGGCGGGCTTCACCGATCTTCAGTTCCGGGGCGCCGGCCGCGCCCCCGGCCTGTGGATGTCCATGGTCATGTCCGGCGATCGACCGCGCTAGAACACCGCCCGATGCGCATCCTCCATTTCCTTCCCTCTCTCGACCTCGCACGCGGCGGACCCGTCCGCGCTGTCTTCGATCTGTGCGCCGGGCTCCACGGCCGCGGCCACCACCTCACCATCTGCACCTGTGAACGCGGCGATGCGCCCCTCGAGTGGGAGGACGATCCCGCCACGCCCAATGTCGTGCAGATCACAGAGCAGCCCCGGGTCGTCCCCATCCTCCGCGGCGCTGCCAAGGCTCGCGCCGAGGAACTGGTCAAGTCGCACGACATGGTCCATGTCCACGGGGTCTGGGATTACACCAACACCCAGTTCAGCGCGCTGGCGCGGGCGCACAAGAAGCCGTACTTCGTGAGTCTGCGGGGGATGCTGGATGACTGGCCGATGGAGCAGAAGACCTTCAAGAAGAAGGCCTTTCTTGCGCTGGTCGGGCGGAAGCATTTGGAGCTGGCCGCGGCGGTGCATTGCACGGCGCAGGCGGAGTTGGATCAGTCGGGGAAGTGGTTTCCGAAGGGGCGGGGGGTGGTGTTGCCCAATCTGCTGGATCTGGACCCGTTCCGGAATCCGCCGGGGCCCGGGCTCGCCGCGAACAAGTTTTCGTTGTTGACGCGGGCTTCGGGCGCGGCGGGGGCGAAGCCTTCGGTGCTCTTCTTGAGCCGGCTGCACCACAAGAAGGGGCTGGAGGTCTTCATCCGCGCGGCGGGGCGGCTGAAGGAGCGCGAGATCGATGCGGTGTTCATCATCGCCGGGACGGGCGACCCCAATTACGCCGAGCGCATGCAGGAGCTGGTCGCGGGCCTCGAGCTCGAGGACCGGATCGCTTTCATCGGGCACGTGGGTGGGCCGCTGAAGGTCTCGCTCTACCAGGCGTGCGATGTGTTCGCGCTGCCGACGAGTCAGGAGAACTTCGGGTTCGTGTTCCCCGAATCGCTCGCCGCGGGCACGCCGGTGATCACGACCAAGGGAGTGGATATCTGGCCCGAACTCATCGAGAGCGGGGGCTCACGCATTGTGGACCGGACGCCGGAGGCGTTTGCGGATGCGCTGGAGGAGCTGCTTACGCGGCCAGAGCTGCGGGCGGAGATGGGGGCGAGGGGGCGGGAGTGGGTATTCCGCCAGTTCGATGAGGGGGCGCTGCTGGAGAGGTATGAGGCGCTGTACGAGGGAGCGGCGCGGCGAGGGACAGAGGGACAAAGGGACAGAGGGACAGAGTGAGGGGAGGCGCCGCTGGCGCGGCGTTCTTGCCTTTGCACTTTGTCCCTTCGTCCCTGTGTCCCTTTGTCCCTTCTGCCGAAGTGCTCGAGTGCTCAAGTGCTCGAGTGCTCGAGTGGGAAGACGCAGCGCGGCCGGGCGCGGCGTCTCCGGCTTCCCTGTCTTCCCCCTCTGTGCCTTTGTGCCTTCGTGCCTTTGTGCCTCGCGGCGAGGTCCCGTCATCGGGGCCGTCCTCATCCCTGCGTGGCTTTGCGGGCGCGCTGCGCGCTCCGTGGTACCGCACAATCGTTGATGCAGCGCGGCGGGCTTCGATGGGGTTGTTGAGGGTGAGGATCTTGCGGAGGGTGTCGAGGCCTTCGCGGAGGTCGCGGCGGACATCGAGGGTATCGATGAAGGCCATGTAGGCGCGGATGTGGGGCTGGCTGAGGAAGCGGGCCAGGTCGACGGGCATCACCCCCATCGCCAACGCCGCGGCGGCCACGCCGCCGGAGGACAGGAAGGTGGAGAGCGCGGCGGCCTCGCCATCGTCGAGAGGGGGGAGGGTGTTGAGAGCGCGGCCATCCCCGCCGGCCCCCGCGCCACCCCGGGTGTCTGCTTCCGGGTCGCCCGCCTCGCTCCCCCCACCGCCCTCACTGGTTTCAGCCCCCCCATTGGCCTCGCCGGCCCCACTGGTCTCAGCTCCCCCACCGGCCCCACTGGCCTTGAGCCCCGCGCCCGCCCGGACCGCATCGGCCGCGTCGGCCCGCGCCCGCCACGCCGCGGCCTCCCCACCCGCCGCGTCCCCGGGGTCGCGGATGGCGAGTGTGTGGTAGTCCTGGTTGGGGTCGTAGCCGCTGGGGGCGTGGGATTGGGTTTGGGTTGGGTGCATGGAGGGGCAGTGTACGGGTTGTGGGGGTGGTGTCAATAGGGTTCTGTACGGAATCGTGCGCGAAACGTGGTGGAGGGTGGCACGCATCAGCGATCAGGCCCTAGATGTGGTAAGCTGAAGCCACGGCACCCCATAGGTGGACTCGTGGTGGGCCGAAGGAAAACGACCATGGACGGTGGATGTCGTGCCCGAGACCCGGCGTGGGGTCCGGAAACTCAATGTGCTGGTGATGCGTCCCTTCGGCGAAACCCGAAGAACTCGAACGCCGAACTTGACATACGTCAAGAATGTAGTAGAGTCAAGGCCCTAGGGGGTACTGCCCAGAGCGACCGGAGGTCGCGAAGGGCGGCACCATGACGGATGAGCCCTCACCACGCGACGGGACATCGAGAAAAGTGGACGCAGAAAGCGACGAGGGACGTCGCATTCGCGCGGCATTCTCGAGTGGAAAGACCTACTGGGAAGAACTGCCCCATGAATGGGTCCTGAAGCACGTCGGAGCGGACCAAGCCACGTTCAAGCGGATCGAGAAGCACGCGTTGAAACACGTGGTGTGGGATCGCCATGAAATCAAGTGGCAGGAGAACGAAAAGAGCGGGGAGAAGGAGGAGCTTGGCTGGTACTACATCGTTTTCACGATGCGTGAGAAGAAGTACTTCTTCAAGTTCGTGCTGCGGCCGGATGACGAGTCGCCGGACGTCTGGGTGATCAGGTTTCACCATCCATTGAATTGAAGCGGGGGACAGGGAGATTATGAC
>JBDZUZ010000108.1:4058-13074 GCA_040255445.1 Planctomycetaceae bacterium
TTATGACGCACGTTGAGCGGTCAAAGTCGGTCTCCGCTTGTCCGAAGTGCCGCCAGTTGGCGCTGCGGGCGGCGACGATCGACAGAACGTTCGAGATCAGGTACGAGGGAAAGCTGCACCCGATCGCGGTGCAGAACGTGCCGATTTCGCGCTGTGACAACTGCGGATTCACGGCGTTCGGACCCGAGGCGAATCGGCAGATCTACGCGGCGTTCCGCGCGGAGCTTGGACTGCTGAGTCCTGAGGAGATCCGCGGCTGCCGTCAGGAGTTGGGGCTTACGGCGAAGGAACTGGCTGAGCGCTTGCAGTGTGCGCCGGAGTCAATTAGTCGGTGGGAGCGAGGTCGAGCGATCCAGTCGCGAGCGGTGAACCGGCATTTACGTGGTTTCTTCGGTTTGCCGGAGGTACGCGAGCTCTACGAGGCGCTTGATCGCGGAGAGAAGCGACAAGTGCTCGTCGACAGCCGACCGGCGGTGGAGAAGCTAGTGCCTCAAGTGCTCGATACCCAGAAGTGGTCCGCAGTTCTCGCCCCGCAGGTTCAATACACGAGTGAGATGCCGGTTGTAGTTCCAAACAGCGACTCTCCGACCGATCGCCCCTTCGCTCTTGCAGCATGACACCGTCGGTGAGCGGAACCCTATGCCCGACCTTGATCCCACCCCCATCGTCAAAGGCCTTGCCGAGGTCGTCGACCTTGTCCAAATCGGTGCTCAATTCCGCAGACAGTTCGGAGCGGGCGAGGGTGAGAACACGGTCTACAAGCTGGCGTTCCTCAATTCCGAGCCTGGAGTGATCGGGCCCGATGCGGACCACATTTTCGCTGTAGTCATGGGTTTCCGCTGCATCGCTGTGCCCGAGGGGAAGGACGCCGCGGCGGTGGCGAAGCGGCTCGGAGAATCTGAGCCGATCGAAGATCTCCGCTTCTTCTGTGAGGGGATGTTTCAGGCGCGGTATCGGCTGAAGCCGGACGCCGAAGCGACCCCAGAAGCCCTCGACGCCTTCGCGCGGATCAATGTGCCTGTTCACCTCGTGCCCTATTGGCGGGAGTTTCTCGACTCCTGTGGGCGTCGCGCGGGAATGCCGCCGATCGCAGCGCCGGTCTTCAAGGTGGATGGGCGCTGAGTTCGGGTCGGCCAACCGAGCGTTCTGTGGGCAGGTACACTCGTCGCAGATCGAGGAGACCCCCCGCATATGGCACGACGACCGCAGAAGAATGGCGCAAAGGCGCCACAGTCCAAGGAAAAGTCGCTTGAGTCCTGGATCTGGGACGCCGCCTGCTCGATTCGGGGCGCGCAGGATGCGCCCAAGTACAAGGACTTCATTCTCCCACTTATCTTCGCGAAGCGACTCTGCGATGTCTTTGACGATGAGGTGAACCGCATCGCGGAGGGGGTCGGCTCACGGGTCAAGGCGTTCAAGCTGGTAGACAGAGACCACAAACTCGTCCGCTTCTATATCCCGCTGCGACCCACCGATCCTGAGCAGCCGGTATGGTCGGTCATCCGCGGCTTGACCAAGAAGATTGGCGAGGGCGTGACGGACCATCTCCAGACGATCGCCAAGGCTAACCCGCCGCTGAAAGGGATCATCGACCGGGTGGACTTCAACGCCACCACCCACGGCCAGCGCGACCTCGAGGATGATCGCCTCTCCAACCTTATTGAGAAGATCAGCGAGAAGCGCCTAGGCCTCAAGGACGTCGAGGCCGACATCATCGGTCGCAGCTACGAGTACCTGATCCGCAAGTTCGCGGAAGGTGGTGGTCAGTCAGCTGGTGAGTTCTTCACGCCCCCCGAGGTAGGCCAGATCATGGCCCGCATCATGGACCCGCAGCCGGGCATGAGCGTGTACGATCCCTGTTGCGGCTCGGCGGGCTTGCTCATCGCATGCCAGCATGTGCTCGACGAGGCGATGCACCGGCGCAGCAAGACCAAGTATGCCCCGCTGAAGATGTACGGCCAGGAGTACACAGCGCTGACCTGGGCCATGGCGGGGATGAACATGATCATCCACGACATGGAAGGCCAGATCGAGATCGGCGACACCTTCAAGAACCCCAAGTTCCGCGGGACTACCGGTTTGAAGCGGTTCGATAGGGTGATCGCAAATCCGATGTGGAACCAAAAGTCATTTGTAGCCGCTGACTACGAAGACGACGAGTTCTCCCGATTCGAGCTTGGGGTCGCACCGGACAACACTGCAGACTGGGGATGGATGCAGCACATGCTGGCGTCGACTCGCCCAGGCGGAAAAATGGCCGTAGTACTCGACACGCCCGCTGTCTCCCGAGGAAGTGGAAACAAGGCGAAAAGTCGTGAACGTGAAATCCGCAAGGCCTTCGTGGATCGGGGCCTCATCGAAACCGTGATCCTGCTCCCTGAGAATTTGTTTTATAACACGGGTGCGCCCGGCTTGATCATTGTGATAAATACGGCGAGGGCTCACGGCGCCCCGGTGCGCCTTATCAATGCATCACAACTGTTTGAGAAGGGACAGCCGAAGAACTTCCTCGCCGATGCTCACATCAACCGGATCGTTGAAGCGGCTTCCTCGGATGTCGATATTGACGATCTATGCCGTGTCGTACCTGCCACGGTGATAGAGGACTTGGACTACGACCTAAGCCCCAGCCGTCATGTGCCCTTAGATCCTCAAATCCCTGTCGTGCCGCTCGAGCTTGCTGCAAAGGCTGAGGAAGCCGCCGCCGTGGTCGCCACGGGGCAAAGGTCGCGTCGAGTTGCTCTATTTAGCCAACTGAGTGAAACAGGTGTCGTTGCCCCCGCGGAGCGAGGCTGGCTTTCCGTCGCTATCGGCTCCGTGCTGACCAAGAAGATCAGCGGTGAGTGGGGCGAGGATGCACCCCTTGAAGGCGTCTCCTCCTCAAGATGCCTCGTCATTCGAGGCACCGACTTCCCTGAGGTAGCGCAGTTGCGGTTGGCCGAGGTCCCGATCCGCTTCGTGCCGGAGCATACGGCCATCAGGAAGCGGCCGACAACCGGCGACGTGCTCGTGGAGACTTCGGGTGGTGGCAAATATCAGAACACGGGGCGCGCGCTCTATATCAGTGAAGAGCTAGTCACTGCTACTGAGGGGGCGCTGCTGCACACTAACTTTACTAAACTTCTTCGAGTCGACCAGAGGAGGATACTACCGAAATATTTTTATTATTACTGGTCGATGCTGTACGACCTTGGCCGCACCGCCAGGTACGAGAAGCAGCCTACAAGCATCAAGAACTTCAAGCTGGATGACTTCCTAGCACACGAGCAAATCGCCTTTCCGGCGGACAAGAAAGAGCAGGCCGCGGTTGTGGAGGCGCTCGATGCCATACACGGCGAGCTTAGGAGCATCGACACGGCCCGTAACATGCTGCTTTCGGTTAGGCATGCCGCATTCAAGTCGCTGTTCAGTGCGCAGTGGTCTGCCACGGCTTCCACAAGAATATAGTCCATTCTATGACTTGAGGATTGTGCATGGCGAGCAAGCCGGGCGAGCACAAAACGGTTCAGGCCCGCATCCTCGCGTACGCTGAAGCGATCGGCTGGCAATTTGTACCTCGCGCTCAGGCTGAGGAACGCCGCGGCTTCGACCGCTCCAAGGCCAGCGCCGCCGAGCAGGCCCGCGACGCCTCTCCCTATTTCGACGACCTACTCGACGCCCAGGTCTGCAGGCTCAACCCCAAGTACGTAGAGGGCCGGGGTGCCCTGGTCGGCGACCTCCGTCGCCTCCACGCCACTATCGCCGGCAACCGCGACCTCCTCGGCTACCTCCGCAACGCGGCCACCTTCTACGACAAGGTGGCGAAACGGGAGCTGAACCTCACGGTCATCGACTACGAGCACCCAGAGAACAACATCTTCGAGGTCACGGAGGAGTTCTACTGCCACAACGGACGCCACGGCATCCGCGAGGATGTCGTCTTCCTGATCAACGGCATCCCCGTCCTGGTCATCGAGTGCAAGAACGCCACCAAGGACGAGGCCATCGCTCTCGGCGTCGACCAGATCCGCCGCTACCACGCCGAGACCCCGGAGATCATGGTCCCGCAGATGGTCTTCACCGCGACCGAAGCGATCGGGTTCTCCTACGGCGTCACGTGGAACCTGATCCGCCGGAACATCTTCAACTGGAAGGATGAGCAAAAGGGGAAACTGGAGGCGAAGGTCAAGAGTTTCTGCTCGCCCGCCCATGTGCTGGCTCTCCTCAAGGACTACATCCTCTTCGCGGAGAAGGATGAGGAACTCCAGAAGTACATCCTCCGCCAGCACCAGACCGCCGCGGTGGAGAAGGTGGTCGAGCGGTGCCTGACCGCCCCCGTCAAAAAGCCCGAGGCCCGCCGCGGGCTGGTCTGGCACACGCAGGGCAGCGGCAAGACCTACACCATGATCAAGACCGCCGAGCGGCTCTTCAAGGCCGCGGAGGCGGACAAACCAACGGTGCTGGTGCTGATCGACCGCAACGAGCTCGAGGACCAGATGCTGCGCAACCTCGCCGCGCTCGGGCTCCAGAACGTCCAGCACGCCCACAGCATCGCGGCCCTGAACAAGCTCCTCAAGGACGACTATCGCGGGATCGTCGTTTCCACGATCCACAAGTTCCAGGGGATGCCGCCGGACCTCAACACCAGAGCGAACATCTTCGTGCTGATCGATGAGGCCCACCGCACCACCGGCGGGGACCTCGGCAACTACCTGATGGCCGGCGTGCCGAACGCCGTCTTCATCGGATTCACGGGCACGCCGGTGGACAAGACGGCCTATGGCAGGGGGACTTTCAAGACCTTTGGCACGGCGGACCCGGGCGGGTACACCCACAAGTACTCGATCCGGGAGTCGATCGAGGATGGGACGACGCTCCCGCTCTACTACAACCTCGCGCCCAACGAGATGCTGGCGAGCGAGGAACTGATGGAGAAGGAGTTCTGGTCGGTCGCCGAAACCGAGGGCGTCACGGACATCGAGGAGCTCAACAAGATCCTCGACCGGGCTGTGAACCTCAAGAACTTTCTCAAGGGTGACGAGCGGGTGGACAAGATCGCCCGATATGTGGCTGAGCATTACGTCCAGAATGTGGAGCCGCTGGGATACAAGGCGTTCCTGGTCGGCGTGGACCGCCCTGCGTGCGCCAAGTACAAGGCGGCACTCGACAAGTATCTCCCCCCCGAGTACTCGGAGGTGGTGTACACGGGCAACAACAACGACGGTCCGGAGCTCAAGAAGCACCACATCGAGGAGAAGAAGGAGAAGCAGGTCCGCAAGGACTTCGCGAAATCGGCGAAGCTGCCCAAGGTACTCATCGTCACCGAGAAGCTGCTCACAGGCTATGACGCCCCGGTGCTGTATGCGATGTACCTGGACAAGCCCATGCGTGACCACACGCTGCTGCAGGCTATCGCCCGGGTCAACCGGCCCTACGAGGTGGAGAACGCCGATGGCACCACCAGCCTGCGCAAGCCCCACGGGTTCGTGCTGGATTTCGTGGGCATCTTCGACAAGCTCGAGAAGGCCCTTGCGTTCGACTCTGACGAGATCAACGCCATCGTGAAAGACCTCGGCCTGCTCAAGGTCCTCTTCAAGAACAAGATGACGCAGAAGGCCCCCGACTTTCTCAAGCTCGTCCGGCATGACTTCAATGACAAGGACGTGGACGGGCTCATCGAGCACTTCAAGGACAAGGACCGCCGCAAGGAGTTCTTCAAGGAGTACAAGGAGCTCGAGATGCTCTACGAGATCATCTCGCCCGATGCATTCCTACGCCCATTCATCGACGAGTACACATCGCTCTCGGCCATGTACGCGGTGGTGGCGGGCGCCTACAGCCGAAAGGTGTACGTGGATCGGGCTTTTCAGCGGAAGACCAACGAGCTTGTCCAGAGGCACGTGACTTCTAGCCCGATCGCTGCGGTGAGCGACTTCGTGAAGATCGATGAGCGGACGATCGACCTGATCAAGGCCAAGCAAGGGGGGGATGACACGAAGGTCATCAACCTGATCAAGAGCATCGAGAAGACTGCTGAAGATGAGTCGGGGGATCCGTTCCTGGTGGCGATGGCCGCGCGGGCGCTGCAGGTCAAGGAGAGCTACGAGGATCGGCAGAAGAGCACGCAGGAGGCCCTCGACGAGCTCTTCGCGGAGATCAAGGCGAACGAGGAGCGGAAGAAGCGCCAAGCCGAGAAGGGCTACGACAACCTTCGGTTCTTCGTGTACTCGCTACTCGGAGAGTTGAACATTGGCGAGGCCGAGTCGGTCAGCGGGCGGATCGCGAGGGCGTTCACAGAGCATCCAAATTGGCGGACAAGCGAGGCGGACCTTCGGGAGGCACGCAATGCGACCACTTTCGCGCTCGCAGCGACGTTGGACGACATCGATGAGGTCGCCGCGATCGTTGAAAGGCTCGTGAGCAGTCTCTCGCAGTCAGGTGACGCAGGATGAGCAGTGCCGTTACGAAAGCGCGATTTCGGGAACGTGTCGCGGCGTGGGCCGCGCGGCTCGATGTGTCGTACCGGTCGCTCGCGATCCGGGAGATGCGGAACAAGTGGGCCTCCTGCTCGACGAACGGTCGATTGACCTTCGACGCAACGCTGATGGAGCTAGCCCCGGATCTGCAGGACTATGCGATCGTGCACGAGTTGCTGCACCTGAGTGTGCCGAACCACGGCAAGCTGTGGAAGAGCCTGATGCGAGCGCATCTGGGGGATTACGAGCGATCAGAGTCGCGGCTGAAAGCGTTCGCCGATCGCGGTCACCGGAGAGCTTCCGCGTAGTTCAGGCTGGCAGGCCAGAGGCCTGCACCACACTCACTCCACCGGTCTGCGTTCGACGGTGAGTGTTGTTGGGCGGCCTTTTCCGCCGCGGCGGCGGGCGCGTTTGGGGAGGAGGGCGCGGAGGATGAAGAGGACCGCCGCGGCGGTGATGAGGGTGGCGAGCCAGAATTGGGGGTCGGTGAGAGGGAACATAAAGCTTACAGCTCACAGCTTACAGCTGACATTCAAGGCAGAAAGCGTAAAGCGTACAGCGTAAAGCGTACAGGGGGAATGGGTTAGGACGCTATCGAGAAGGCGATGAAGCCGCCGAGCCAGGCGAGGGTGGTCATCCAGGCGAATTGGAGGGCGGCCCATTTCCAGCCGCCGGCTTCGCGGGCTGTCACGGCGAGGGTGGGGAGGCACTGCATCGCGAGGACGTAGAAGACCAGGAGGGACCAGCTCGCCGCGTGGTTGAAGACGAGGGTGGTGTTGTCGTCGCGCGTCGCGGTCTGGAGTCTTTCGAGGATGCGGGCTTCGCCTTCTTCATCTTCGGCTTCATCTTCGCCGGCGAGGACGACGGACATGGTGCTGACGAAGACCTCGCGGGCGGCGAAGCTGGTGACGACGCCGATCGAGAGGCGCCAGTCGTAGCCGAGGGGTGCGAAGAGGGGTTGGACAGCGCGGCCGATGCGGCCGGCGAAGGAGTACTCCGCCGCGGCGGCGGCTTCGAGGCGGTCGGCTTCTGTATAGAGCGCGGCGGCGCGGTCGGCGGGGGTGGAGTCGAGGCTGTCGGGCGGGTTGGCGCTATCGAGGGCGAGCGGGGTTTGCTCGGGCTGGGCTTGCTCGATTTGGGCCGCCTGGGCGCGGAGTGATTCCGCCGCGGCGGGCGGGGTTGGCTGGTGTGGGTAGGCGCTGAGCCACCAGAGGATGATGGAGATGGCGAGGATGACGGTGCCGGCCTTCTTGAGGAAGATGAGGCCGCGGTCGTAGGTCGTGAGGAGGGCGGTGCGGAGTGAGGGGGCTTTGTAGGTGGGGAGCTCGAGGGCCATGGGGCGGGACTTGCCGCGGAGGAGGGTGCGGCGGGCGATGGTGGCGCTGAAGAGGCCGGCCGCGATGCCGAGGATGTAGCAGCCGGCGAAGGCGAGGGCTTGTTTGGCGGGGGAGTCGGCGAAGAGGAGGCCGGTGAGCAGGACGTAGACGGGGATGCGCGCCGAGCAGGACATGAAGGGGGCGACGAGGATGGTGGCGAGGCGGTCGCGGCGGTCGGGGACTGCTCTGGCGGCCATGATGCCGGGGAGGGCGCAGGCGTGTGAGGAGAGAAGGGGGACGAAGGCGTGTCCGGGGAGGCCGAAGGGGCGGAGGACGCGGTCCATGACGAAGGCCGCGCGGGCGAGGTAGCCGGTGTCTTCGAGGAGGCTGATGAGGAAGAAGAGGAGGCAGATCTGGGGGAGGAAGATGACGGTGGCGCCGACGCCGGCGACGACGCCGTCGGCGAGGAGGTCCTGCATGATGCCCGGCGGGACGACCGCCTTGACGCCATCGCCCAGCACCGCGAAGAGCGTTTCGATCCAGCCCATCGGGTATTGCGCGAGCGTGAAGATCACCCAGAAGAGCGCGAGCATGACGCCGCTGAAGGCGATCAGGCCGGAGACGGGGTGGGTGAAGATGCGGTCGAGGCGGTCGGTGAGCGCGGCATCGCGCGGGGTGTCGAGTGGGGAGAGGGCGATGTGGGCGGAGGGGGGCGCGACGGCGTCGGATGAGTTGTTGGTGCGTGTGGTGGCATCGTCGCGAGCGCTCTCGGTAGGCGGGCGCGCGGTGACAGCTGCCGCGGCGACTTGCGCGTAGATGTCATCGGCCCAGGCTTCGAGGCCCTCGACTGTTCCTGGCGGGGTGCGGTTGGGGATGACGGCGGCGGCGAGGGCGGCGGGGAGGTCGTCGAAGCCTTCGCCGGTGCGGGCGGAGGCGGCGATGACGCGGCAGCCGAGGTGCTCGGCGAGTTTGTCTATATGGATGGCCAGGCCGCGGCGGCGGGCCAGGTCGATCATGTTGAGGACGACGACGGTGGGCAGGCGGCGGCGGAGGGCTTCGCCGACGAGGAGGAGGTTGCGGCCCAGGTTGGTGGAGTCGACGACGATGCAGACGGCATCGGGGGCGGCCGCGCGTTCGCCGGCGGGGGCGAGGGCGCCGGCGAGGACGGCGCGGCAGACGGCGGATTCGGAGAGGTCGAGCTCGAGGGAGTAGATGCCGGGGAGGTCGATGAGCTCGGCGGTGCGC
>JBDZUZ010000109.1:0-12985 GCA_040255445.1 Planctomycetaceae bacterium
AGGACGGCAAGACGCCGCTGATCTATGCCGCGGGCTGGGGCGGGCCCGAGACGGTCGCGGTGCTGCTGAAGTTCGAAGCCCGTCCCAACGACCGCACCGACGACGGGTGGACCGCGGTGATGATGGCGGCGGGGCGCGGCGAGGCGGCGTCGCTGCAGGCGCTGCTCAACGCGGGCGCGGATGTGGAGACGCGGAACAAGTGGGGGCAGACCGCGCTGATGGCCGCGGCCCGCCGCGCCGAGGCGGACATGGTGCGGCTGCTGGTGAGCGCGGGAGCGAACGTGAATCAGGCGGACACCAACGGCCAGTCCGCGCTGGGGCTCGCGGCGGCCGCGGGCGGCGCGGTTGATTGCCTGCGGCAGCTCATCGCGGCGGGCGCGGACCTCAACAGCGCCGATGCCGACGGCGTCACGCCGCTGATGCGTGCGGCGGATGCGGGTGATTCGGAGGCGGTGATCATCCTGCTCAACGCCGGCGCGGATGCGAAGCAGACCGATTCGCAGGGCCGCACCGCGCACGACTGGGCCGCATCGCGGAATGACGATGCGGGGCGTGCGTGTGCGGACATTCTCGAGGAAGCGATGAGCTGAGCGCATCTTGTTCGCGCGGTACTGCGCGGGCGAGGGCGGTTGCACCACCGGGCTCAAGTGTCGCCGCTTTGCGGCGAAACTTGAGGCACGGGGAGCTGCCCCACTCGGAGTGTGGGGGTACCCGGAACCGAACGGACGGGATTTTGTGGGCGCAGTTTCGGCCGCGTCCGCATAATTCGGCTTCCCAGACGGCGCGGGCGGTGTATGCGCAAACTGTGCGCTGACGAGATGGTTGCGGGCCGCTGGCCGCGTTGCGGGGCCGAGGTACACTCCACCAACGATGAGCAGCGTCGACAACAACGCCGGCCGCGCTTCGATCCCGTTCCACGCCGCCCGCGCGTACGCGCCGGTGATTCAGACGGGGCCGCGGCCCTCGCCGCGTCCGATCGCGACGACTGACTCGGGTATCACCATCACGCCGGGTATCGCCGACCGCGTTGATTTGAGTGCGGCGGCGGAGCGCGCTGCACACGCCCAGCGGGCCCGGGCGGCGAAGACCGCGGATGTCGACACGGTCGCGGCGATCGCGCCGCAGCCGCGCAAGGCGCAGACTCCGAAGATCGAATCGCTGGTCGCCGCGAAGGTAGCGCAGCGCATCGACTTCACCGCCGCGGCCGGTGCAGCGCCCGCTTCGGGCGCGCTGCCGATGTACCGCCATCCGACGGACCGCAACACCGCGGCGACCGAGATCTCGATCGGCCGGACGCTCGATCTCGAGGGCTGAAAAGCCCGACTGGATCTCGAGGGCTGACCAGCCCGACTGGATCTCGAGGGCTGACCAGATCGGTCAGCCTTACTCTACAACCAGCATCACCGCGATCAGCGCGGCCGCCGCGAGCGTGATCCACAGCACAGTGGCCTGCACGAACGCGCGCCAGCCGACGGCCTTGAGCGCGCTGCGTGACAGCCCAGCGCCGATCAGGAAGAGCGCGAGCTGGAACCCCAGCCCGGCGATGAAGCGGATCGGCGCTTCGTACTCGGCGAGCCCGGGCACGATCGACCGCGCTGCGCTCGCGACGAGGAAGAGTGCGATGAACCACGGCACCGGCGCCTTGGCCTTCGCCGCGCCCGCCTTCACGGCCGCGCGCTGCGTCCACCACGCGGCGAAGGTTGCGATCGGCAGGATCCATAAGACGCGCGTCAACTTCACGACGTTCGCCGTGTCGAGCGCGATGCCGGACGCCTCCGCGCCGCCGGCGACTTCCATGCCCGGGAGCGGCTTGCCGTAGCTCTTGGCCGCGCCGACCACGCTCGCGATGTCGTGGATCGCCACGCCGGCCCAGGTGCCGAACTGTGTCGCGGTCAGGCCGAGCGCGTGCCCCAGCGGCGGGAAGATGTAGAGCGCAATCGCGTTGAGGATGAAGACCGCGCCCGTCGCGACGGCCATCTGGCTCGCGCTCGCGCGGATCGCCGAGCCCACCGCCGCGATCGCCGAGCCGCCGCAGATCGCCGTGCCCGCGCTGATCAGGAGCGAGGTCTCGCGCTCGGTCTTGAGCCACTTGCCCAGCAGCAGCCCCAGGCCCATCGCGCCCACGATCGTCGCCGCGGCGAAGACCAGGCCTTCCGCGGCCTTGCCCACCAGCGTTGAGAGGTCCATGCGGAACCCGAGCAGGACCACGCACGCCTGGATCACGATCTTGGAGGCCCGCTTGCTCACTGCATCGAACGCGGTCCAGCCCAGGAGCGCGAGCGCGATGCCCACGAAGAGCGCAACGGGCGGCGAGGCCAGTGGCGAAGCGCACGCCGCGGCGGCGAGCAGGAAGACCGCCCGCCTGGCGTTGAGCAGCCCCGCCGATGCGGGCGCGGGCGGCGGGGGCGCCGGCGGTGGGGGGGCATTCTGTTCCTGAGCATCTGCCACGGGCCGCTACTGTAACCGCGTGAGCGACCACACCCCAACCGGCCCCGTCCCTGTCACGCTCCCCGCCCCGTCCGCGGCGGCGGCGCAGTTCGCGCTCGACCCCACGGTCTGCTATCTCAACCACGGGTCGTTCGGCGCGTGTCCCAAGCGGGTACTGGCCGCGCAGCGTGATTTTCGCGACCGCATGGAAGCCGACGGCGTCCGCTTTTTCGTCGAGGAGTCCGCGCTGTTGATGGATGCGGCCCGGCGGGCGCTGGGCGAGTTCGTGAACTGTGAGTGGTCCGATATCGCGCCCGTGCCCAACGCGACCACCGGTGTCGCGACCGCCATCGCCAACACGCCATTGAAACCGGGCGATGAGATCCTCACCAACGACCACGAGTACCCGGCGTGTCAGAACGGGCTGCGGCGTGCCGCGGCGGCGGCGGGCGCGAGCGTGGTCGTCGCGAGCGCTCCCTTCCCGGTGACGGGCCCAACGCAGGTTGTCGAGGCGATCATGGCGAAGGTCACGCCGCGGACGCGGGTCGCGCTGATCAGCCATATCACCAGCCCGACGGGGCTGGTGCTGCCGGTTGAGGAACTGGTGCGCGAGCTGAACGCCCGCAACATCGACACGATCATCGACGGCGCGCACGCGCCGGGGCACATCCCGGTTGATCTGCGTGCGATGAATCCGACCTATTACACGGCCAACTGTCACAAGTGGATCTGTTCGCCCAAGGGCTCTGCGTTCCTGTATGTGCGCAAGGACCGGCAGGCGGGCTTCCGGCCGCTGGTGCTCTCGAACAACGCCGAGAAGCCGCGGGCCGGGCGAGCGCAGTTTCTCACCGAGTTCGATTACCAGGGGACGGCGGACTACACCGCGTTCATGTCGATCCCCGCGGCGATCGAGGCGATGCCGCACATCGCCTCCGGGGTACCCCCACTCTCCGAGTGGGGTTCTGCTCCCGGCGCCGCCGGACCCCAGCCCGGCGCGAGTGCTTCAGCCTTGCACGGATGGGACACCATCCGCGCCCACAACCGAGCGCTTGTGCTCGAAGGCCGCCGCATCCTCTGCGGAGCGCTCGGCATCGACCCGCCCGCGCCCGAGTCGATGCTCGGCGCGCTGTGCACGCTGATTCTCCCGCCGCACGACCCCGAGCGCCACGCCCGCCTGATGCAGCGCCCGACGCGGTTCCACGATGCGCTCTGGGACCGTCTCATCGATCACCACCGGATCCAGGTCCCCATCTGGGGCCTGCCGGGCCGCCCGCACCGCTTTGTTCGGATCAGCGCGCAGTTGTACAACTCGCGCGAGCAGTACGAGTACCTGGCGGAGGCGCTGCGCGAAGAGCTCGCGGCGGAGCGGACGGTGTGAGGGGAAGGCACGCAGGCACGCTGGGGGTGCGGATCGTGGCATCGGCCACCAGGCCGATGTGGTGGCGCGACTCGCGGTGCGGTTGTGCGGAACTACGGCGGTTGTGCGGTGATTGGGGGGACGCCCCGCCGACCGGGCTTCGCGGCGTTGCGCCAGGGACGCCCAGCACATCGGCCTGGTGGCCGATGCCACGGGCGGGGGGGCACTTTGTCCCCTGGTCCCTATGTCCCTTTGTCCCTTCTTTGTGTATCCTGAAATGATCTGAGACTCGCGCCCATGATCCAGGACCCTTCCCAATCCGCCGCTTCCGACACCGCCGCCGGGCCCGCCGCGGCCGCGGCGTCGCCCAAGCTGGCCGGGCTGATCGAGTATCTCGACAGCTTGCGGTCGCGGGCTGATCTGGATGTGTTGGCGGAGCTGCTGGGCGGGCTCGAGGTGTCGCGGTGTGATATCGCGTGCTCGTGCATCTTCGGGGCGCGGGGGTATCGGCGGAACACGATCCGGTCGTCGCCGTGGTTTGAGCTGCTCGCGCTGTGCTGGCACAGCGGGGACCGGACGCCGATCCATGACCACCAGGGCGTGTCGTGCGCCTTCAAGGTGATCGAGGGGACGGGGACGGAGATCCGTTTCAAGCCGACGGCCTCGGGGCTGATCTGCCCGGTCGAGGCGGTGGAGATGGAGCCGGGGTACATCTGTGCCGCGGCGGATGCGGATATCCACCAGGTTGCGAATATGCAGGCCCCCGAGCACGACCTGATCACGCTGCACATCTACTCGCCGCCGATCAAGAAGATGAACACCTACGCGTTTTCATCCCCGGTTCCGGAGGAGTGTGCGGACCGGTACGCAGCGCCGAAGACAGCGCGGGACGGGGACGAGTTTCCCTGCTGAGCGCGTTCGCGGAGCGAGCTTCTATAACCACAAGAATTGTGCGCGGCGGCTGAGCGCGGGAGCGCACGGCTTGCCGATACTTGTGTCGTGATCACCCCCCATTCGACCGCACAGACCGTCGCCGCGCGTTCCAGCCCGCTCACCGTGGGCCGCTCGTTCATCACCCGAGCCGAGCCGGCGTTTGCGCAGCACTGGACGCTCGACCCGGCACTGACGTTTTTGAACCATGGGTCGTATGGCGCGGTGCCGCGGGCGGTGCTCGCAGCGCAATCGGGGTACCGGGCGCGGCAGGAGCGCGATCCGGTGCGGTTCTTCAAGGCGGAGCTCGAGGGGTTGCTGGACGGGTGGCGTGAGCGGATGGGGGCGTTTTTGAACTGCCGGCCGTGTGACCTGGCGCCGATGCCCAACGCGACGGTGGCGCTGTGCACGATCCTGGCGAACACACCGCTGGGGCCGGGCGATGAGGTGTTGATTACGGACCATGAGTACCAGTCGCTCTTGAATGAACTGGAACGCGTGAGCGCGGCGACCGGGTGCCGGGTTGTGAAGGCGGAGATCCCGTTCCCGATCGAGGATTCGGAGCTGGTGGCCGAGCGCGTGCTGGCGGCGGTGACCGAGCGCACGAAGCTGGTGTTCGTGAGCCATATCACGAGCGCCTCATCGCTGGTCTTCCCGGTGACGCGGATCGTGCGGGAGTTGAACGAGCGTGGGATCGATGTGGTGGTGGATGGGGCGCACAGCGCGGGGCAGATCCCGGTGGATGTTGCGGGGCTGCGGCCGACGTACTTCGTGGGCAGCGGGCACAAGTGGCTGAGCGCGCCCAAGGGGACCGGGTTCCTGTGGGTGCGGCCGGACAAGCAGCCGGGGTTCCGGCCGATCGCGCTCTCGAGCCGGGCGAACAAGGTGCGGCATGACCGGGCGCTTTTCCTGCGTGACTTCGATTACATGGGGACCGACGACTACACCGGGATCCTGGCGATCGCGGATGCGGTGGAGTTCCTGGGCGGGTTGATGGAGGGCGGCTGGCCCGCGCTGATGCGGCGGAATCACGAGATGGTGCTGGAGGGCCGGCGGATCGTGTGCCGCGCGCTGGGCGTGGAAGAACCCGCGCCGGCGAGCATGATCGGCACGATGGCGTCGATCCCGATCCCGGACTGCGCGCCCGAGCTCAAGACCCGCGCGACGAAGTACGACGATGCGCTGCAGGATGCGCTCCTGGAGCGGCACAACCTCGTGGCGCCGATCTGGCGGATGGGGCCCGATGAGATGCGGATCGTGCGGATCTCGGCGCAGCTGTATAACGGGGTGGGGGATTATGAGAGGCTGGCGGAAGGGCTGCTGACGGAGCTGGCGCGGGAAGCGGGGCAGGGGGCGGGGGCCGGGTCGCTGCGGCGGACGGCGTGATTGCGGAAGGGACAGAGGGACAGAGGGACAAAGGGACAAAGTGAGGGGAAGCGCGGCTGCGCTGCGGATTGATCACCGTCGTCCCGAGGGCTTCATAAGCGATTTGCGCCTGTTCTCACGCCGCGGGTGACGCAACCCCGCTGCGCGGCTGCGTTTCTTCGACCACTTTGTCCCTCTGTCCCTTTGTCCCTCTGTCCCTCGCTTTGCGTCCCCCCTACCCTCCCCGCTACCCGCTTCCGGAGGCGCGGGGCTCATGAATGACAGGCAGTCCAATGTGACCGGTGATGCCGGGGATGCGGTGATGCGCCCGGACGATCGGGCTGCGCCCGATGCGCGGGTGGCGGAGGCGCATCCGGATCCGGGCGGGCTGGCGGAGATGGTGAAGATCGCAGCGCCCACGGTGGCGACGATGACGTCGTTCACCGTCATGCAGTTCGTCGACAAGCTGATGGTGTCGCGGATCGATGCCGGTGTGGGCGGCGACCCCGCGCTGTTCCTGACGGCGCAGGGCAACGGGGGCATCGCCTCGTTCGTGCCCATCTCGATCATCATGGGCCTGGTGACGGTGATCAACACCTTCGTGTCGCAGAGCCTGGGGGCGAAGCGGCCGGAGCGCGGGTCGGCGTACGCGTGGAACGGGTTGTGGCTGGGGACGCTGGGGTGGCTGGTGCTGCTGCTGCCCGCCGCGGCTCTCATGCCGCTGGTGATGCGGGGGCTGGTGGGGGCGGAGGTTGAGAACCCCGAGCGGGTGGCGACGCTGTCGGCGCAGTATGCGCAGATTCTGTTGGTGGGCGGCGTGATCACGATCGCGACCAAGGCGCTGTCCAACTACTTCTTTGGCATGCACAAGCCGATGGTGGTGCTCGCGGCGGCGCTGCTGGGCAACGCGGTGAACATCGGCGCGAATTACGTCTTGATCTTCGGGCACTTCGGCGTCCCGGCGATGGGGGTCACGGGCGCTGCGCTGGGGACGCTGATTGGCACGGCGTTCGAGCTGATCATTCCTTTCGCGATCTTCCTGAGCCCATCGTGGAACCGGCGGTACGCGACGCGGTCGCAGTGGCGGCCCAGCACGAAGTTCCTGCGCGATCTGTTCCGCGTGGGCTGGCCGGGCGGCGCGATGTTCGGTAACGAGCTGATCTGCTTCGCCATCTTCCTGATCGTGCTGATCGGGCGGTTTGGTGAGGACCACAGCATGGTGGGGTTCATCACGCTGCAGTACATGCACCTGTCGTTCATGCCGGCGGTGGGGATCTCGGTGGCGATCACGGCGACGGTGGGCAAGTGCATGGGGATGGGGCGGCCGGACCTGGCAGCGCGGCGGGCCTGGATGGGAACCGCGCTGGCGTGCGCGTACATGGGCGTGTGCGCGGTGGCGTTCGTCGTCTTCCGCGGGGACCTGATCGAGGTGTTCGTGCCCGATGAGACGCCGCCGGAGAAGGTGGCGTTGTGGGTGGAGCTGGGCGGGCCGATCATGATCGCCGCGGCGGCGTTCCAGGTGTTCGATGCGCTGGCGGTGTCGCTCTCGGGCGGATTGCGCGGCGCCGGGGACACGGTGTGGCCGGGGGTGGCGACGATCGTGCTGTCGTGGACGTGCATCGTCGGGCTGGGGTGGGGGATGGCGGTGGTGTTCCCGGAGATGGGGAGCCTGGGGCCGTGGATCGGGTGCGCGGTGTACATCAGCGTGCTGGGGCTGGCGCTGTTGTGGCGGTTCCTGCAGGGGAAGTGGAAGTCGATCCGGCTGGTGGATCACGAGGAGCCGGACCTGACGGCGGCGGGGTACACCAGCGACGGCCTGGTGTAAGGCCGCGGTTGGGTGTCCAAACGTCCCGCGGCCAAGGGGTTGGGGCGTCGGTTGAGGACCGGGAGGGGCTCACCTATGGTTTGGGCCCGGGTCGGCCGAGCCTGGGCGCGGTCCGCCGCGCTCGGGTGGGTGCCCCAAGTCCGGCCCGCACAACGCTTTTGGAGAATCTGGCGCGATGGCTCACGATCCGCTCGACACGGTGATTGGCGTTTCTGACTCGACCCGGCGCGACACGCAGGCGGCGGCGAAGCACATCGCCGCGGCGGACAAGGCGATCGCCGCGGGCGACCGCGAGGAGGCGGTGCGGGAGCTGCGGAAGGCGACGGCCGCGGATCCGGAGAACTCGCAGGCGCTGTTCAAGCTCGCGTACGAGCTGGATCTGGTGGGCGAGGAGGACGAGGCGCTGGCGCTCTATGAGCGCGCGGCCGAGGCCAAGCCGACGCATCTCAATGCGCTGCTGAATCTGGCGGTGCTGTACGAGGACCGCGGCGAGTACGCCCACGCGGAGCGCTGCCTGCGGCAGATCCTGGATACGAATCCGAACCACCCGCGGGCGCGGCTCTATATGAAGGACATCCTCGCCTCGCGCGAGATGGTTGTCGTTGAGGAGCACGACCGCGATGTGTTCAAGCGCAAGGCGCTGCTCGACACGCCGGTGACGGATTTCGAGCTGTCGGTGCGGGCGCGGACGTGCCTCAAGAAGATGAACATCCGCACGCTGGGCGACCTCCTGCGGATCACCGAGGCGGAGCTCCTGAGCTATAAGAACTTCGGCGAGTCGAGCCTGATCGAGATCAAGAAGATGCTCGCGGCCAAGGGCCTGCGGCTGGGTCAGGGCCTCGAGGATGCGCACCGGGCAGCGCGGCGGGCGCTCATGGAGCAGTACAAGGGCACCGGGCAGGAGGCGCTGCTGGCCAAGCCGGTGTCGGATCTGAACCTGTCGGTGCGGGCGCGGAAGGCGCTGCAGCTCCTGAACATTCAGACGCTGGGCGACCTGGCGAGCCGGACCGAGGCGGAGCTGATGGGTGTGAAGAACTTCGGCGCGACGTCCCTGGTTGAGATCAAGGAGCGGCTGTCGGAGCACAACCTTGGGCTGCGGAATCTGGATGAGTGAGTTGGGATAGGTGAAGTGAGCTTTGAAAGACCCCGCCGTGAGGCGGGGTTTTTTATCGGCCTCGGGTCACGGCGGGGCGGCGGGGCGACAGTCACGCGGCAGGATGTGCATTGCCGGGGGAGCAGGCCGCGGGTAGGCTGGGCCGCGGCTTTACGGACCGGTGGGCTTCACGGGGAGTGTGCTGGATGCGGGGGATGGTGATGTCGTTGTTCATGTTGTGCGTTATGTTGGTGTGCAGCGCATCGGTCGTGCGGGCGCAGTGTGATGTGACATTTGAGAGGGTTGGCGAGATCCCGGGGGTGGATCGCCGGGTTCATAACTCCATCTTCGGGACGATTTACGACGCTGTCGAATGGGATCCTGATGGGGGTGGCCCTCAGCCGTCGCGACTTGTGGTGGGGGGGGTGTTCCGGCACGCGGGATCCGTGTTCTCGCCGAACGTCGCGGCGTGGGATGGTGAACGTTGGCAGGCGGTCGGGAGCGGGCTGGGGACGCTCGGTGGGGAGGTGAGGCTCGTCCGCAGGCTAGCGGTCCTGAATGGTCGGCTCTACGCGACCGGGGAAGCCAACGGTCAGGCTTTCGTGTGCTGGTGGACCGGGGCGTTCTGGTGGCGGATCGCAACCATTGACGGCCAGGTGCAGGACATGGAGGTGTTCCAGAACGAGCTTTACATCGCGGGGAATTTCACGCGGGTTGGAGCTGTTGAGTCGCGGATGATCGCCCGGTGGGACGGAACGAGGTGGCTCGCTGTGCCGGGTCTCATCCCGCAGAATGTCGGCGGCGCATCCGTGGCTTCACTGACAACCATTGATCACCAGCTATTCGTCAGTGGCCAGATCACCGGCGCTGACGGGGTTGCGAGCACTGGGATTGTCGCCTGGGACGGCAGCGCCTGGTCCGGATTGAACGGCGGCATTGGCGGGTACATCCTCGACGCGATACGCATCGGCGATGAGATTGTAATGGTTGGGCCCTTGAACCGGCACATGGGCGGTGAGCCTTGGAACTGGGCGTATCGAATCGTGCGTTGGGATGGCACAAACTGGCACGCGTTTGCAACGCCGCTGATGGCAACGGCGTCATCTGACTACGTAAAGGACATCGAGGTATTCGACGGAGACGTGTATGTAGCTGGCGTTTTGGCGACGGGAACCGGTTTGACAGACGTTGTTCTCGCGAGGAATCGGGGAGCTCTGTGGGAGCCACTCGCGCGAGATCCCGACGCCTCGGTGCACAAGCTTGTCCGGTTCCGCGGAGAGTTGATCGCGGCGGGCTCACTCTACCGCGTTGGGAATCATGGAGTTTCAAATATAGTGAGGTGGACCGGGACTGAATGGCGGCCGCTCGGTACCGGTCTGGCGAGTGATCAAGCGGGCAGTGCCCGGGTTATGGATCTACTCCCCACTCCGACGGGCGGCATTCTCATCGGAAACTTCATCTCGTACGGATCGACGGTACTGCGACGGATCGCCGAATACCGGGATGGCGCCATAATTCCGTTTGGCGAGGGTATCGAATATACGTTTCCGAGCAATTTTACATCCGGGGGGCTATGGGATCTCTTTGAGCACGGTGGAACTCTGATGATGGGCGGGATGTTCGGGGGCATTAACGGAGTGCCATGCAATAGTGTGGCCGCATGGACCGGCGACGCGTGGGAGCCGATCGGAGATGGAGTCGCCGGGGGATTGCATCGTGTTCGTAAGCTCCTTGACTATCAAGGGCAACTCATAGCAATCGGAAACTTCGAGAATTCAGGCGGCGCTCCCGCGAAGGGGGTTGCAGTGTGGAACGAGGAGCGTTGGGCACCGCTGGGTGGTGGTATGAATATCAATTCCTCACTATCGGCCGAGGTGAGCACCTGGGTGGAGTATCGTGGCGAGCTCATCGTGTCGGGCACGTTCTCGGATGCGGGTGGGGTGCCGGCTGAGAACATCGCAGCATGGAACGGATTTCAATGGCGGCCGCTTGGCGCCGGCCTCGACGTCGGAGCGAGTGATTTGATAGTGTGGAACGATCAACTGTATGCCTGCGGGCTCTTCAGAGACTCGGGCCCGCTCTTTGTACGTGGGTTTGCGCGCTGGGATGGTCAGGGTTGGACCCCGGCGTGGGAGGGATTAACTTCCCCGGGCCAGCCGACTTCGATGCTGGTCGACGGAGACAGCATCATTCTTTCTGGGTTCGTGCAATTGGCCCCGCCGCTTCCCGTGAGCGACATCGTTCGGTGGGACGGGAGCACATTTCAGGTCATCGGAACGATCGAGCCTGGCAACACGGGAAAACTCGTTCGGATGGTGAACGGAGATATCGCGGTGATTGGGGGATTTGACCTCGTCAACGGCGGCGTATCTCCGGCTTTCGCGCTCATGCGGAGTCCTGGGCCGAACGTCCATACGCATCCCGCATCCGCTCTCGCATGCGAGGGCGACACCATCGTGCTGCGGGTCGGGGCGACCGGGAATCCGCCGCTGGCGTACGAGTGGATGCGCGAGGGAACACCCGTGGTGGATGGACAGAGTCAGTCCGGAGCGATCGTCTCGGGTGCTTCTACAGCCGAGCTCACCATCTCAGGGATGGGAGCCGGGGATCTTGGCGCCTATCGCTGCCGCGTGAGCAACCTCTGCGATGTGGCTCACTCTGAGGTCGCGGTCGTGGCGGCGTGCCCGTGCCTGGCGGACTGGGACCTCTCTGGTGGCGTGGATGGCGACGACATCGGGGCATTCTTTGAGGACTGGCAAGCGGGTGATGCGGATATCGATGGGTCGGGCGGGACGGATGGGGACGACATCGGGTTCTTCTTTGAGCGGTGGCAGGCGGGGTGTTGACGCGGCGGCGGGGGTAATCGCGGTTGCACTGGACGCTGTCGCCCTCTTCGAGGGCTTTGAGATTCCTTGCTCGCTGCACCCACGGCTTGCGGCTCCGCCGCGGCGCCGTGGGCTAAACGCTGTCGCCCGCTGCGCGGGCTGGGCGTTCGAAACGGACCGAGATCACGGCGAAGTGGAGCGCGCAGTGCTTTTGCGGTTCCCGCGAACCCCTCCCTGACGGTCGGGGCTCCATGTGGGTGGATGCGAGGGGTTGTGTTGTTCGGGGGTTTGGTAGGCTGCGTGGCGGTGGGTGGCGCCGTTGCGGGGGTGGGGTGTGAGGGGGGTGCGCGGGGTGGTGGGATCGGATTCGAGCGCAACCGTGAGTGAAGCGGCGGCGCCGCCGCCGTTGCCGGGGCGGCCGCGGGGGTGTGGGCTGTGCGGGTATCCGGTAGTCGGGGTGCGGTGTTCGGAGTGTGGGGCGGCGGTGTCGCCGGCGGATGATGCGGAGTTGTTGCGGCGGGTGCTGAGCGAGCGGGAGGCGCGGCGGCTTGTGCGCGGATTGGGCATGGCGGCGCGGGCGCCGCTTATGGTGGGCGCGGCGTTCGTTGTGTTCGCGGTGGTGCTGGTGGTGTCCATGGCGCTTGGCTCCAACGCGATCATGGAGACTTTGTTCTGGCTGCCGATGGGAGCGGTGGGGGTGGCGGCGGTGATGTGGTTCGGTGGCGTGTGGGTGGTATCGGGCGTGGCGGTTGTGCGCGGGTCCGCAGCGGCGGTGTGGGCGCGGGGCGGGGTTGCGGCCGCGGTGGGTGCGGGGGCGGTGTACTTCCTGCTGGTGGCGTGGCTGCCGCCGATGGTGTTCAAGGTGGCGGGCTGCATCGCGGCGGTGGGGTGCGGTGTGAGCGCGGCGGGGGTGTTCGCGGTGTGCGGGCGGTTGTGGGAACGGACGCAGCGGGCACGGTATAAGTGGGGCGTGCATCGGCGGCCAACGCCGCGGCGGCGGTTCCTCGTGATGACGGCCGCGGCGGCGGCGTGGGCCGCGGTGGTGTGTGTGGAGTCAGCGCTGAGCGGGGTGCCGACGGGGTCGACGTGGCCCGGTTCGCCGCGGGGGTTCAGCACGGGGGTTGTTGAGATTGGTGGGTTGCTGTTGCTGGATTTTGCGTGGG
>JBDZUZ010000110.1:0-12927 GCA_040255445.1 Planctomycetaceae bacterium
CCTTGGGCCCCTCGTCGGCGCCGCGGGCGATCGCGGTCGCCCGCGCCCAGTCCGGGAGCTTGTCGAGCGCCGACTCCTGCACCAGCACGGCCTCGAGCACCGGCGCGACCGCCTCCGCGCGAGCCTTCTTCAAGTAAATGGTGCGGACGCCCATGCCCGCCGGCTCCACGGCTTGATCGAGCTTCTCAACCATGACCCCGGCCGCGGCGATCGCCGTGGGTGAGCCGGTCACGATCAGGGTGTTGCTCGCAGAATCCGCCGAGACCTTGGGCGCGGGCTCGCCGGGCGTCGCCGCAGCGGCAAGCGCTGTGTTCAACGCCTGGGCCGCCGACTGGGCGTTGCCCTTGCTGAGTCGGTAGACCTGGACCTCGACATTCGTGCGGGCTGCGGGCGCATCGAGCGTCTCGATCAGCCTCGTCGCCATCGGCATCAGGACCGACGGTGCGCTCACGATCAGGCGATTCGTGCCGCGGTCCGCGGTCACGCTCGGCGGCGCGATCCGCAGCCCAGCGCGATCGGCGCGGACGAGTTCATCCGGCCAGCGGGAGCGATCGGTGAGCATCCCCTGCAGCGTCGCGGCGAGCGAGGCCGCCTCCGCGTTCTTCAATTCGATGGCGCGGACATCGACACCCGGCACGCCCACCGCGCGGTCGTCGAACTCCGCCAGGAGCCGCAGCGATTCGGCGACCTGCTCGGGCGAGCCGATCACCACCACGCTCCCGCTCGAAGGCTCCGCGGCGAGCTCCGCGGGGCCCCGCCCCTGCGGCAGCGTTTCATTCACGATCTTCGCGACGGTCGATGCCAGCTCCGCCGCGCTTCCGCGAGCGGGCGTGAACGTCGCTGCCGTCCGGCCGCTGTCGCCCGCGGGCTGATCCAGCCGCTCGACGATTGACCGCGCCAGTTCGATCGTCGCCAGCGGGGCCGACACGATCAGCGAGTTGTTGCGGGCCGAGGCCTCGACACGGATCGACGGCCGCTTGAAGAGGTCCTGCCGCCCCTGCCGCGCGAGCTGCAACTGCAGCTGGATGATGCGCGGGTCCGTCTCCTGCTGCTGCACCAGCAGCGACTCCACGGTCTTGGCGATCTGCGTCGCGTCCGCGTGCGTCAGCGCAAAGGTCTCGACCGAGGGCGTGTCCGCGCCGCCGGGCCGCACATCGAGCGGCTTGACCAGTTCCTCGACACGCGACAGGTCCGCCTCGGCGCCGGTGAGCAGCAGCGCGTTCGAGCCGATCACCGGCACGATCGCGACCCTGCCCCCGCTGGGCAGTTCCGCCGCGGCGAGCGACTGCGTCAACGCCTGCGAGACCGCCTGCGGATCGCCGAAGCTCAGCGGTACCACGCGGATCATCGTCCGCCCCGTGGCCGCGTTCTCCGAGTCGAGGGCCTCGATCAGCTGCTCGGCGATGCGCTGCACTTCCTCGGGCGCCGAGATGATCAGCGTGTTCGAGGCGACATCGGGCACCACCTCGACCAGCTGCTCGATCTCCGCCGCGGGACGGCCGGAGAGATCCGCCTGCTCGCGCAAGCGTGCGATCAGCAGTCGCTGCAGAACAGGCTGCAGCCTGTCCGCGCGGGCGTGCGCGAGGCCGTACATCTTGAGCGCGGTGGCGGGGCGATCCGGCGCTTCATCGAGCTTCTTGAGGACATCCTCGACCGCTGTGAAGATCTCGGTCGGGCCGCTGACGATCAGCGTCCGCGTCGCGGGCTCGGAGTTGATCGAGATCGGCGCTGTCGCCGCCTTGCCGGGAGCGCCCAGCGAGCCGGCTGAAGCGAGACTCCGCAGCGTGTTGGTCACGCTGGCGAGGTCCGCTCGCTGCACGCGGTAAGTCTTGAGCTCGACATCGTCCGCAAGCTTCTGCTGGTCGAGCGACGCAACGATCTGCTCGAAGCCCGCGAGCCGCGCCCCGGGCGCATCGACGATCAGCGAGTTCGTCGCGCGATCGGCGCGGACCACGACCTCCTTGGGCTGCCGCAGGTCCGGCCGCGGCTGGCGCGTCCGCGGGTCCACCGGCATCGGCGGCTCGGGGAACATCTGATCGATCGTCTGCGAAAGCTCTTCGGCGCGGGCGACCTTGAGCGGGAAAATGCGGATCTCGCGACCCTCGGCATCGACAGCGCGGGTCTCGTTGAGGTTCGTGACGATCGCCTCGATCTCGGGCAGCACCTCCGGGTGTGCCGAGACGATCAGCGTGTTGGTTGCGCTGTCGGCCTCGATCCGCACCGGGAGCTTGCCGCGTTGCTCGATCGGCCGCGTGTCGTACGACCGCTGCAGCACCGATGCCAGGTTCGCGGCATCCGTCGACCGCAGCCTCAGGATCCGCAGCGGCGGCCGGTCGGCGGCCTGCGCGCTGTCAAGCTGCCGGATGAGCGGCTCGATCACCGCGAACTGCGCCGGCGTCGCCCCGGCCATGATCGTGTTGGTCGCCGTGATCACCTCGAACTGCGGCTTGGGCCCGCTCCGCAGGTCAAACGTTTCGCTGGAAGCCACCAGCTCCGAGAGGAATTTGAGCACATCTTCGGCCTTGGCGAGCTCGAGCTCGATCAGCCGGACCTCGCGCGCCGGCCCTGCCTGCCGCTGCAGCTCCTCCACAACCTTCACGAACCGCGCCATCCCCTCGCCATCGGCGACGACCATCAGCGAGTTGGTCGCCTCGTCAACGGTTACCTCGATGGGCTTGGCATCGGGGATCTGCGCGACCTGCGCATCGTAAATCTCCATCGCCCGCGTCCGCACATCCGCGGCGTCCTCGTTGGCGATCGGAATGATCCGCAGCCCCTTCTCGACCGGCACCAGCGAGAGCTCTTCCAGCACACGCTCCACCGTCTCGAATGTCCGCTCATCACCCGCGACAATAAGCGTCGAGCTCCGGGGTTCGGTCTCGATCGTCACCTGCACCGGCTGCTTGCCCGGCTGCGCCGGCTCGCTCAGGATGCCGCGGTCCGACATCGACCGCAGCGTCTTCGCCACAGCATCCAGGCTCGCGTTGCTGATGCGATAGGTCCGCAGTTCCGCCTGCGGCGGCAGTTCGACGCGGTCGAGCTTGCCCGCCAGTTCCTGCAGCGACTCCATCCGGTCCGCCGGCGCATCGATGATCAGCGAGTTGCTGGTCGCCTCCGCCGAGACCGACACCTCCTTGGGCTGCTTGAGCCACGGCTGCGGCCGCCCGAATCGATCGACGGGCACCGGCGGCTCGGGGAAGAGCCGGTCCATCGCCGCGGCGACATCGACCGCCTTGGCCACCTTCAACTGGAACAGCTGCGTGACCCGCGCATCCTGGCCGCGAGCATCCCGATTGAGCTCCTCAACGAACTGCTTGATCTCGTCGAAGAGGTCAGCATGCGCCGAGACGATCAGCGTGTTGGTCGCCTGATCAGCGCGGATGTCCACCGGCCGCGTCATCCGCTCCTGCTGCGGACGCTTGTTGTACTGCTCCGCGAGCACGTTCGCGATGCTCTGCGCATCGGCGGTCCGAAGCTGCAGCAGCCGGATGGGCGGCAGATCGCCCGGCTCGAGCCGGTCGAGCCTGTTCACCGCATCTTGCACGAACCGGTGCTGCGCTTCCTCGGCCGTGACCACCAGCGTGTTTGTCCGCTCGATCACCTGGATCGTCGGGTCGGGCACCTTCCGCGATGCATCGATCGGGTCCGCCGCGGCGAGCAACTGCCGCAGCGGCTCCATCACGCTCGCCGCGGGCACGTTCCGCACCTCGATCAGCCGCGTTACCCGGTCCGGCGGCAGGAGCTGCTGCACCTGCTGCAGCGACTCGGTGAACAGCCGCATCGCCGAGGGCGACGCCGACAGGATCACCGAACCCGACATCTCATCGAGCTCGGCGCTGACCGGCCCGCCCTCGCCCGCGGGGAGCCCGCGCGTCCGCTCGTCGTACAGCTTTCGTGCTCGCTCGATCACGCCCGCCGCATCACGCGCTGCGAGCTTGACGATGCGGAATTCCAGCCCGTTCGCCTCAACGCCGTCGAGCTGCTCGATCAGCCCTTCGATCACAGTGAACTGCGACGGTTGCGCCCGCACGATGAGCGTTGCCAACTCGTCGATCGGTTCGAACACGGGCGCGGCGTACCCATCGCCCAGCTCGCTCCGCAGCAGCGGCTCGGCCATCCGCCGCAGCTTGTCCGCGACCGCTGACGGCCTCGCCTTCTCCAGCGTGAACCGCCTCGCTTCCTGATCGACCGCCGCCATCGACTCGGCGGTCGTCAGCAGCCGCTGGAAATCCTCGATCCCCTGCCGCGACCCCACCAGCGTGACGGTGCGCGATTCGGCGTCGACCGTCGTCGTCACCGGCGCGGCCTCGCTGCGACCCGTCTCCTGGTACAGCTGCCTCGCCCGCCCGACGATCTCCTCGGCATTACCGTTTGCCAGCCGGACCAGCCGCACCTCCCGGTCCGTCGTCGCCGGAACATCCAGCCCCGCCACCATCGCCTCGAAGGCCGCGACGTCCGCCCTGGGACCCACGACCACGAGCGACCGCCCGCCCGGCGCTGCCGCGAACCGCACCGAAGCCAGCTGACGCGGCGTCAGCAGACGTGCTGCCAGCGACTCGACCGTCGACGCCTGGATGTGCGTCAGCCCGATGTTCTTTGACTCTCGCTCAACAGGCCCCGCCGCTTCACCTGTGTCGCCACGCCCCGAACCCGGATCGATCTCGCCAATCAACGCCGACGCCTGGTTGAGCAGGTCGCCCCCACCCACCAGCGTGAGCTTGGCCTGCTCCGGGATCGGGATGACCGTCGGCCGCCGCTTCGCATCCACATTCGCAAACAGCGCGTTGATCTGCCTCGCCGCGGCGTCGGGCGTGATGCCCGTCAGCGTGAAGGTGATCATCCGCTGATCGGACTGCCCCTGCTCGGGCACATCCAGAACCGCGATGAGCTCCTCGACGGTCCGGATCCGCGTCTCGGGCCCGACCGCGACGATGGAATTCGTCCGCACATCCGGCGCGAGGTTCAGCCCCGAGACCTGCAGTTCCTCGACCACCCGCTGCTTGCCGTCCTTGTCGACGATGACGGTCCGCGTGCGTTCGCCCACCAGCCCCTTGAGGGCGCCGAGCACCACTTCCGCCTGCGCGTACTTCAGCGGGAACAGCTTGTACGCCGAGTCCGTCGGCCGCACCGAATCGATCGCGCCGATGATCTCGCGGATCCGCTGCACCTGGCCCGCGGTCTCAACCACGATCACCATGTTCTGCGGCGGCACCGCCAGCACACCGCCGAACTCTCCCACCATCGGCTTGATCTGCTCGGCCACCTGCTCCGCCCGCGCGTTGTCGAGCGGGATGCTGACCGTCACGATCTGATCCGGAGTGAACCCCGCGATGCTGCCGGGGTTTGCCACCGGCGTTGGCTTCTTCATCGACTCCTGCATCGTCGCCAGATACAGGAAGTCCTCCTGCCGCCGCAGGTGCACGCCGAACCGCCGCAGGTTGAGGTTGAGGATGCTCAAGGCCTCCTCGAACGAGTACCCGGACCCGCTCACGAACGTGATCGCGCCCTGCGGGGCCGCAGCCTCATAGATGATCGGGACACCGCTCTCCCGCGCAAAGAAATCCAGCACGAGATCGACAGGCGCTTCCTTGAAGTTGAAACGGATGACCCCGGCTTTGGGCTGTACCGCCGGCTGCTGTGCCGCGACGGGCGGCTGCGTTGCCGCCGGCGCGGGCGCTTGCGGAGAACCTGTCGGTTGCGCCGCCGCCGGCGCTTCCCCCTGCGCGAACACAGACTGCGGCAGGCCCGCCGCTGCAACCAGAGACGCGGCGACGATCAGGGTCCTGGCGGTCGCTCGGGGCATCCCAACCTCCATCAGGGGCACAACAACGGCCCTTCCTCAACAATGTCGTGAATCACGGCCGACGAAATCCGCCGCCGTCGCGAGTGTACCTAGCCGACCGGCCGACGCGCGGCGAGCGTCTGCCCATTCGAAACCTCGAACCGCCCCTCGCCCACGCCGAAGATGGCACGCTCGCCCGACGCCTCGATGAACACCGCATCGAGCACCGACCCGCCCGGCTGCACCACCCGCCGCTCGCCGGTCTTCGTGTTCACCATGAACACTTCCGTCCCGCTGGAACCGTTGATGATGCCCGTCAACCGCCACTCGTCGTACGGAGGCGGCGGCGGTGGCTTGGGCGGCGTCGGGGTCGGCGGCTTCTGTGCCACCGCCGGCGTGGGAGCCGGCTCCGGCGGCGCCGCGGCGATGAACAGCGGACGGGCCGCGAGCGCCCGCACCACAACATCCGTATCGACCGGCGGGAGCGCAATCGTCGCCTCCGCCACCGCCGGCGGCGAGAACTGCGGCGCAAACAGCGTCGCGACATCGACCCGCACATTGAACTGCCGCCGCTCCTTGCCCGTCGGCCGGATCGAGAACCCCTCCACCCGGTGCACCCAAGGCTGCGCCCTGATCGCGGCGATCGCGCGGAACACCTCATCAAGCGTGCCCACGCCGCGCACCGATCCTCTGATCGCAAAGAAATCGCTCTGCCGCCGCAGGTCACGCTTCAACAGCGTCATGTTCGACGCCGTCAGACCCCGCACCGAGACCAGGGGGTTCGTCTGCGCCTGCGGCTGACCCTGATCGACCACGATCTGCGTCAGGCCCTCGCTCTCGGCGACCCGGCCCAGCCCGGTCCGGAACTGGTGGATCGCGTCGTCGAGTTTGCCGCCCAGCGTCCTCGCCCCCGCCGCCTTGACGCGATCAACGGTGGCGAACTCGTCGGCGAGCTTCTCCTCGATCGCATCCGCCCGGCGCGACTCCGCCGCGAGTTGTTCAAGCAACGCATCACGCGGCGCCACGTAGCCAATCTGCCACGCGAAGTACGCGCCGACCAGCGCAACAACCGCGATGCCGATCTTGACCAGCGTTGGCGAGGGGCGGTTCATCGACCCGCCTCCTTCCGCCCGGCCGGCGCCTTGGCATCTTCCTTCTTGCCCGAGTCGCTCTCGCCC
Organism: Planctomycetaceae bacterium; assembly: GCA_040255445.1. GTDB lineage: Bacteria > Planctomycetota > Phycisphaerae > Phycisphaerales > UBA1924 > JBDZUZ01. Next base: position 6,961 of record JBDZUZ010000110.1, read on the forward strand.
GAACGCTCGACAGCGTCCGGCGGTGCGCTCCGCGCGGTGATCAACTGCAGGCTGAATCGGTCCGGCGTATCCGGCCCGCGGCTCTCCACCCCGTAGAGACCATCCGCGAGGAGATGCTCACGGAAGGTCGTCGCCGATTCCCGCCCGTCCACCGTCCCGGCAATCTCGAATTCAGCAATCTGCCGCGTCGCCCACGACCCGGCCGGATACTCGCCGCCCTTGGGCTCGAACTCCGTGCTGAATCGCGCCCCGCCCGAGATCGAATCGAGCACGACCCCGCGCTCCGGCAGCTTCGCCGTGATGTGCTCGAGGTGCTGCAGCCACGCGACACCGCCCCCCGACCACTCGTCGAAGTGGCTCACCCTGGCGTGCCGCAGCAGATGCTGATTGAGCTGCGTCGCCAGCTCCTTGCTCCGCCGCTGCTCCGCGGCGATCCGCTCGCGGATCGAAGCCAGCTGCTGGTCTCGAACGATGTACCCGCCGATCACCACGACGATCAGCCCCAGAGCCGCCGCCAGGACCATCTGCCGTTTCCGCGCTGCGTGATCCGGCAGCCGCCGCGGGTTCGCAAAGTCCAGTGTCGGCCGCTTGATCACACGCTCGATGAGCAGGCCCACCAGCGGGGCCGCCGTGGCCTGGTCCGATTCGGGCATGTGGTCGGGCATCTCGACCAGCGGGGGGATGCCGATGGTCTCGGCCGGCGCATCGAGCGCGGCCGCACACCGCTCGCCCACACGCTTGGCCAGTTCACCCTCACCGATGACCGCCACCAGTTCAGCATCCGGCGAGGGCTTTGAAACCCGGTGGCTCATCCACGTCCGCTTCGCCTCGACCGCGAGCCGCTCCGCGAACGCGTCGATCTCCGCCGCCGACACCGGCCGCGGCACATCGCACGCCCGTGCGAACACCATCGCGCCGTCCTCGACGATCACGAATTCCGTCGAACCCGTGCCGATCGCGATGCCCAGCACCGGACCGGCCCGGCGCTGGGAAATCTCCGCGAGCAGCGCCGCCGCGCCGAAACACCGCAGACCGATGCGGTGCAGCTTCAGACCCGCGTGCTTCGCGACCGCGCGGCACCACTCCACCCGGTCGGCGGGCATCGCGCCCGCCAGCACCGTCGTCGCTCGCTCCTCACCGCCGCCGGGCGATACGCCCCCCGCCGCGGTCGGCGCGTAGTCGATCGATGTCCCTTCCACGGGCATCGTCAGCTGCTTCACCATCTGCAGCCGCACCATGCCGACGATGTCCGCCTCGGTCGCCTCCGCGCCGGCCGGCAGGCTGAGCTGCTTGAGAACGATCTCGCCGCGCGAGACCGCCAGCACCGCCCGGCCTTTCTGCAGCCCCGCCTTCTTGAACTCCCGCCCGATCCAGTCGCCAACCGCCGCGGCGTCGTCGCCCGCGACATCCGGCGGACGCACCGTGCTCAGCCACCGCTTGACCTCGATCCGGTCCTTCGACACGAACGCCGTCACGGCCGACAGCCGCGGACCATCGAGTTCAAGAACGCTGTACTGCCGCCCTGCCATGGTCAGCGTCTCCCTCCGCTCGTCCAGCGACCGATCCTTCGGTCGCGTCCTTCGCGGGGCGCATCCCCGCCACTCGGCGCCGGCTCCGTATCGGGGGCCGGGCCGCCCAGATCAAGATCCCCAAAGTCCATCCGCGCCGAGGGCGAACGCCCGGACCCGGGCCTGGCGCCTTCCTCGGACGCCGGGAAACGACCGGCGGTCGTGGCCGGATCTCCCTCCAAACGGTTAGCGTCCACAAACGCCGCCCCGCTGTCAACCCCCGGATCGAGCGCCCCCGGGGCTGCCTCCGTGACCGCAGAGACCGCAACACGCTGCAGGACAGGGAGATACGTCACATCGCGCAGATACGCCACCCGCGGCCGATTCTCCGAGAGATCCAGCACCGCCTCCAGAACTGTCATGTGCTCCAGCGGCCCGGTCCCATCGCGGTCGTTCTCGGCCGCCGCCGCGAACCCCGCCTCCACCCGCACCCGCCACTGCAGCGACCGAGCCGTCACCCAGCCGCACGCGGCCTCGAACGCCGCGGCGTCCATCACACCCTCCAGCACTGGCCACGCGGGATTGCGCAGCGAGTCCGCGCCGATCCGGCCCCGCGTCTCCACGATCGCCGCGGCGATCTCCGCATCAAATCCCGGCAGGCAAGCGAGCACCGCCGCGGGCGCCCGGTTGATGTCCACGCGACCGATCTGGTACGGATCCGGCGACACGGTGAACGCGTCGATGAACTGCGCCCAATCCTCCGGAGGCACGCGACCCTTGTTCAGTTCGCGCACGATCGCGTTGTCATCCTCGAGCTTCAGCCCGGACCGCATCGCCCCCTCGAGGAACCGCGCGACATCGTCGTCGAACCGTCTCCGCACCGCATCGCCGAGGGTGTCCGACCACTCCTGGTTCAGGTTGATCCGTGTATACCCAGCGAACTCGCCGCCACGCTCCCCCAGGCCGATCTGTAGATTCGGATCCGCGCTGAATGTCGTGAGAAGCGACCGCAGATCCTGCTCGCCGCCCGAGTCCCCGATCAAGGAACTAGAAGCGCTCTGCTCGTTGGGCTCCGCCACAAAGACCCCCGCCCCCGCCGAGGCCGGCGGACGAGTCTTCTGCACAGCGGCAACCTGCTCGATCGACCCGATCCCCGCATCCCCGCGCAGCGCCTCGATCTCCGCGGCCCCCGAATCGCCCAAGGTCTCGATCGCCGCGAGCATCTCCGGCGTCGCCACGTTGATGTTGAGCTTCGCCGCTTCACTCACCGCAAACACACCCTCGCCACCGATCGGGACAAGCCGAACGATCAGCCGCCGGCCATCGACCGTGACCTCCCACGAATCGATCGGCGTCGGGTCGCCGCCCCCGACCAGCTCGACCCGCTGGTCCGCAAGCTCCGCCAGCGCGCCCTGCACACCCGACCACGCCATCGCCCGCGTCTGCATCCGCAAAAGCGTCCCCGACATCGAGGTCCGCCGCGCATCGGTCGCGAGCGCCACGCTCGTGCCGATCACGATCGCGATCGCGACGATCAGCAGCACCGCGAACAACACCGTGGCGCGGCGGCTCCTCACAGCCCACCCCCCCACGCCTTCTCCGGCGCATCGGGCACCACGATCACCCGCAGCCGATCCGGCGGCGGCCGCGGCATGTCCGTTTCAGCCACGACCCCTTCGCTCGCCTCATCGACCGCGCCAAACCACAGCGCAACCTCGACAGCCTCGGGCAACCCGCCCGAAGCACCCGAGTCGAAAGACTCCGACCATGCGCCCTGCGTGTAGTACCGCAGGCGCATCTCGCGGACGCCCTCGATGAGAGCTTCGCCCCGCGGCGTCGCTTCCACATCAGCGCCGAACACCGCTTCCGCGGCATCGCTCGCGGAGGTCGCTTTCTCGGCGCCACTTCGCTCGCCGTAGACCGTGCCGGTGAGGGCATCGAATCGCAACTCCATCCGCACCAGGTCGCCGCCGCGGTTCGTCTCGCTGAGCGGCGGTGTGCCGCGGCACAGGAGTGTGAGCGATGTCGCATCGCCCTTCACGCCCGCGCCCAGCTTCGGATCACCCGCGATCACACCGACCAGGTCGTCTTCCAGCCGCGTGAACAGCATCTCGACACCGGCCGACCGCGCTGCCGCTACCGTCATCCGCTCCTGCGCATCGCGCAGCCGCCAGATGTACGCGAGCACCGCGCCCGACAGCGCCAGCGTGATCGCGACCGCGACCAGCATCTCGATCAGCGTGAACCCGCGCGACTTCACGGTGCGCCTCCCCCGCGCTCAACGCCGGCGTTCAGCGGATCCTCAGCGCCAAAGTCATCCCGCGCCCCCGCCGACAACCGCACCAGCTGCGTCAGCGAGAACGACACCGACTCCCGCTCCGAGCCAACCGACTCCAGCCGGAACGCCCGCACCGTCACCCGCGTCAGGCCTGTGAACTCCGACGGCTCGGTCGTCACCTCGAGGTTCCACAGGCTCGGCGGCGGAAGATCGTCCTCGAATCCCCCGTCCGTCTCATCACGCCACTCCGGCACCGGACCGTCGAGCGTTTCGAGGCTCGCCTCGCCCATCTCCAGACGCGACATCGCAGAACGGGCAAGATCCGCCGCGATCTCCAATTCCCGCACTCGGATCATCGCCGCGGCCGAGCGATCCATCACCGCCAGCACCGTGAGCCCGCCGGCGACGAAGATGAAGAGCGCAATCACCACCTCGAGCAACACAGCGCCCCGGACTCGTCGCGTGCTGGTCTGATGCGGGATCACTCGATCTCCCCCGATCCGATCGGCCCCGTTTCGATCGGGTCAGTCTCCGCCGGTGCAGGAAGCGCATCGGGAGCATCCGGCCGCGCAGTGTCGTCCGCATCGCCATCACCGTCCGACTCCAACACTTCGCCCGTGTCGCCGACCGTGGCTTGCGTCACCCGCACCCGCCCGCTCCATGCGCTCACCGCAAACCGTGCCCGCCGATCGCCGCTCCCAGCGAGCCCATACGGGGTCACGACCCACGCCTCGCCGCTGGGAACGAACACGATCCACGGCGTTGGCTCCGCCGCGGCCGCCACAGGCCCGAACACCGACTGATCGACCGATGCATCCGCCGCGCCGAGACCGCCGCTCGCGCCGCCGCCGAGTTCGCCCTCTCCCGCCAGACCTTCAAGCTCCTCAACAGCGCGGAGCCGAACCCCCGTCGGCAGGACGAAGATCCGCTCCCGCCACGCCGGCGCGGCCGCCAACTCACCGCCGGCCTCATCGGTGTCGGGCGAGAACGGCCACATCCACAATTCCTGCGAACCCGCCGGTTCGACGACACCGAGCGTGATCGCGACGCCGCGCCGCATCGCCTCGGCCCGCGCCGTGCTCGCCGCCGACTCGATGCTCGCCACGCTCTGCGACCAGATCACGCTGTCACGCGTGCCCCAGAGTGATGGGAACGCGACCGCCGCGATCGCCAGAACGATCGCGATCACGATCAGGATCTCGATCAGGCTGAACGCCCGACAGCCCCGTGCCGACACACCGTGTCTAAATGGACCGCCCGCCAGCGCCGCTCGGCGCCTTCGCCCTCGCCGCGCATGGACCGCCGCGGAGTCGGCCACAGATCACCCGCCCGTCGGGGGCGTCACGGGCGGCGACATGCCGCCGCCCTCCGCCGCATCCTTGTCCCACGACACGATGTCGTCCTCGGTGCCCTCCTGCTTGTCGGGCCCGAACGACCAGAGGTCGTACATCGTCTCTTCCGTATATTCGCTCTGCTGGCGGTAGCCCCACGGCGTGCCCCAACGGTCCTCGGCCATCGGGGCCTCGAGCAGCTTGGTCCACTTGCCGGCGACATCCTCGTCCGCCGTCGCGTTCTTGTCCCACAGAACCGCGATCCCCTCCTCGTCGGTCGGGTAGCGGCCATGCTCGAAGCGGAACTGCTTGAGCGCGCCCTTCAGCGTGTTCATGTCCACCTCGCCAAGCTGCGCGACAGCCTTCTCCTTCGCGCCCAGCAGGTTGTACGCGACCAGGCCGCCCAGCGCGAGCACGATCAGGATCACGATCATGACCTCGATCAGCGTGAAACCGCGGCGGAGTGCGGAGCGCTGCTTCTTCAAACGCTTCTCGATCAAGCGATGCTTCTTCATGGGCTGGACTTCCCTTTCCATCCTCGGCCCCCCGCCAGAACAGCGGCGGGCCCGGTACGAATGACTTTCTATCCTACCCGGGCCCCAAGCAGCCCGAATCCCGCCGGCGACCCCCGAACGCGGGCCGGACCGGCGACACAGCCTACACACTCAGGCCGCTCGACAGCTTGAGCATCGGCAGGATCAACGCGAACGCCACCAGCGCAACCACGCCGGCCAGCGAGATCAGCAACATCGGCTCGATGAGCTTGATCGCTGTATTCAGCAGCCGATCCAGCCGCGTTTCGATCGTCGCCGCGATCCGCAGCAGCACGCTGTCCAGGTCGTTGGCCGCC
>JBDZUZ010000272.1:0-2486 GCA_040255445.1 Planctomycetaceae bacterium
CCACCGACCTCAACACCTTCCTCCACCTCCCCCACATCGCCGCCCACCTCGCCTCTCTCGAAGCCGCCCAAACCAAACACGACATCCGCGCCGCCCTCGACACCCTCAAACACGCGGCGACCACCCCCGACTCCCCCGCAGAACCCCGCCGCGCCGCCACCGCCATCCTCCGCTTCTACAACGCCCCCTCCCGTGCCACAGGCTCGGCCGGCTCTGCGGCCGTGCCTGTGTCTACCCCTTCTACATCCCCTCGTCCCACCACCGACACCGCCTCCGCGGACCGTGATGGGTTCGGCGCTGCATCCTCCGGAACCAAAGAACACGCGTGCCGTGCCACCGAGATTGCTCTGAATCTCGGTGGCTCCCAGGCCCCCCTCGCGCACTCCGGTGCCACAGGCTCGGCCGGCTCCGCGGCCGAGCTTGCGCCTACCTCTCCTACATCCCCTCGTCCCACCACCGACAACGCATCGCGCACCACAACCGCCGAGTCCACCGCGACCGACGCAAGCAAATCCCCCGCACCATCAGACCCATCGGACCTATCCGATCCTCCGTTCCCCCCCGACTACCCCACCAACCTCACCGACCTCCCCGCCTGGCTCGAAGCCCGCCGCGCCGAGCACGAAGCGACGTCAAAGCGCTACCACGATGAAGCCCAGGAGATGCTCCGCGAGCTCGCCTACGCCTCCGCCCGCCGCCGCGGCGTCGACCTCTCCAAAGAAGACCCCATCGCCACCTACGTCTTCCGCGGCAAACTCCTCAGCCCCATCATCAACAAACGCATCAACCGCTCGCGCCCACCCCCGCGCTACCGGTACCGAATCCCGTGCCGTCAGAATCTGCTCTGAGATCCCGATGACCCGGCGGACGTCAAGCGATGCGTTGCGTAAGAGATGGAGATGGAGAAAGAGCCGATTGCGCGAGCAATCGGAGGAGCTCCGCGCTCTCCCCGCATCGAGCGCCCACCGTTGATCACTTCGCTCGGCCTCACCGTGCTCGCGGTCTACACCCTCGATCGCTCGCGCAGCATTCATCTCCTGCGCTCGCTTCGCCGTCCGGAGGACCCGGGCGCAAGCTGAACCCAACCCACAGTCTCGCCTCAAAGCAGGCGAGACTGTGGCACTTCGGCGTATTGCGCTTCAGGACATCGGTATCACGCGATCTTCGCACACCGCAAACACCCGATCCCCCGCGACGCGGCGGACCGATGCGCCACCCGTGAAAGCGCTGAACGCCGGCAACACCCCACACCGCGGCATGATGTGGAAGCACGGGAGCTTGATCGACTGCGTCGAGTTCGCGAGGCGCACCGCGGGGTGGAGGTGGCCCGCCCAGAGGAAGGTGCCCGGCTCGGGTTCGCAGGCCGGATCGTGGGCGAGGGTGAAGGGGCCCTCGCGGGTGCAGTCGCCGCGGATGGTGAGTGACCACGCCGCGGCGACGGATTCGATGCGACGGTCGTGGTTGCCGGTGATGACTTCGATCGAGATCGGGTTGACGGTGCGCCACTGCGCGACGGGCTCGAGAATGCTCTCGGTGAGGCCCGCAGGCGCGTGGAGGAGATCGCCCAGGACGAGCAGTCGCTCGGCGCCGCTGGCCTCGATCGCGCGGGTGAGACGGCCAAGCTGTTCACCAGTCGTCCCGCCGGGGATCGGCACACCGCTGGCGCGGAAGGTCTGCGCTTTGCCCAGGTGCAGATCAGCCACGAGCAGCGCGCGGCCACGCGGCCAGTAGACCGCGCGGTGCGGCATCAGCGTGACTTCTTCGCCCGCGACCTCGATCGCGCGGCCGGCCGGGTTGGCGGCGGTGCTTCCCATTCCGCGGTCATCTTTGCCACGCGCTCGGCGATCGTCTCGCTGGTGAGCGTGGCGGACTGCCGTTCGATGAGCAGCGGGAAGCTCAGCGGCGTCGGGCGGCGGGGTGTGACCACGCGTCTGGGGGAGTCACGGAGGCGGTCGAGCGTGCGGGCGAGGCGGCTTTCTTGGAAGTGTTTGGCCAGCACCTCGCGGCGGGCCTGCTCCAGCAGCAGGTGGCCGGGGTCGAAATCGACGAGCACATCGAAGATGAGGGAGGAACTGGCGTGGAGCTGGCGGCCGGTCTTCTTGGCGCCCGGGTAGTTGGCCATGACCAACCCCGCCACGCGGGCGATCTCGCGGAACTGGAGCTTGGCGAGCTGGCTGATATTGACGCTGTCGAGCGCATCCTCGACGAGATTGTCGCGGCTGAAGAGCTGATCGGTGAGGAGCGTGGCGTAGTCGAAGGGTTCGGAGGAAAGGATCTCGAAGCCGTAGTCGTTCACCGCGGTGGCGAAGGTCGCCTTGTGCAGACGCGTCATCCGCAACGCGAGGAGCGCGGCGAGGCCGCCGTGGACAAGGCGCCCCTCGAAGGGGAAGACGAAGAGGTGCGAACCCTCGCGGGTGTCGCAGATCTCGAAGAGCGTCTCATCCGCGTTCGGGATCGCGGATGAGACGCTCTTCGAGATCAAGTCC
>JBDZUZ010000273.1:0-2531 GCA_040255445.1 Planctomycetaceae bacterium
CCGTGAGCTCATCGGGGTCGGTGGGCATCAGCGGGGTGAGGTCGTCGATGATGGGTTCTGGGGAGTGGTCGCGTGGACGCGTGGTCGAGTGGTCGCGTGTGGGGGAAGCGGAAGTTTGGACGGTGGCGCCGGTGGTTGACGCGTTGTCGGATGAGGCGCTGTGGGAAGAGGTAGCGCCGGGAGCGGCAGCACCAGGGGCGCCGGAACCATCAGGATCGGCATTGGGCGCGGGGTGTGGGCGCGGGCTCTTTGCGCCGATCCCGATGGCGCGGGAGGTTGCGGGTTTGGTGTTGGTTGGCGATGCGACGTCTAGCCCATCAGGATCGGCGTCGGGCGCTTGGTGTGGTCGTGGGTCTTCTGCGCCGATCCTGATGGCACGGGAAGATTGGGGTTGGTCGGTGGTGTGTGATCGCGGGTCGAACCCATCAGGATCGGGATCGAGCGCGGGGGGTGGTGGCGGGTTGTCGGGGCCAGTCCGGATGGTGCGGGAGCGGGTTGCGCGCGGGGGCTGGTAGAAGCGGAAGAGGGTGGTGATGGCGCGGCGGAGCTCGATGTCGTTGGTGGTGCGGCTGATGAGCTCGTCGAGCTTCGCCGCAGCGCGGTCGGTGCGCTGGTCGCGGCGGTTGGCGGCGAAGCGCTGGAGGTAGGGCGTGATGTGGGGCTGGTCGAGGAAGAGCATGAGCTCGACCTCGGTGGTGTGGAAGGCGGCGGCCGCGGCGGTGTGGTCCTGGTGGTGGGTGAAGAGGAAGGCGTTGAGGCGGCGGGCCTCTTCTGGGGCGAGGGGTTTTAAGCGGGGGATGGCCGCGGGGTCGGGCGGGGGAGAAGGAGCGGGGCTTTGGGGTTCGGCGACCATTTGTACGGGGAATGTACAGTGGACGGGGCACCCTGACAAGTTCCGTTTTTGGACTTTGGTTGGTTTTTCTGGCAGGGTGGGATAAGGCGTTGTGGGCGGGTGGGTTGCACATCCGCCCCACGCGGAGCGTGGGGTACCCATGGCATCGGAGTCGGGCCGCGTTCGGCGCTGCGGAGGCTCGGGTATGCTCCGCGGCGGGGTCTGCTGTGTTGGCTGACCGGGCGACCGCGTGCCTGGCTCGGTTGCGGGTGGCTTGGAACGGGGGCGACAGACGGGGTACGAAGGTCTCGGTAAATCGGACCCCCAACCACGGGGACTCGCAGAGCCTCGACCCCGTGGCACGGAATCTTGGAGTACCTACGTCAAGGAAGGGGCGTGGCCGGGCCACCCGCCGGGGCGGCGGGGGGTTGCGCGAGGTGGTGTGTGCCCTCAACTGTCCCGCCTGGGGGCGGGAAAGTTGAGCCACATTTGGATCACTTCGGCTGGGCGCCGCTGTCCCATTGGCGCCAGTGGCTTTCGTACGCGGTCGCGAAGTGCGCTCCCCCGGTGTCGTCGCCCTGGGCGGTGTAGAGCTCGGCCATTGTGCGGAGGAAGCGGGCGACGACGGCTGCTTGGTCCTGGGTGAGCAGGCTGATGTGCTCGCGGCTGAAGTCGCTGTCGATATTCAGGACGAACGCGAGGACCTGGTCGGGGTCGTCGTCGCCGCGGGTGAGACGGGCCATCGCCGCGGCGAGGTAGTAGCGGAAGCCGATGGGGTCGAGGAAGTTGAAACCGCCGATGCCGACGTGGCAGGTCCATGCGGGGCTGTCGATGAGGTCTTCCCAGCTCGCTTCGGTGTCGAGCTTGCGGGCTTGCTCGCGTTCTTCGTCGGTGCCGTAGTGATCGATGATGCGGGACTCGGACCACGAGACGCCGCCGTCGCGGGTGACGCCGCGGAACGCGCTCAGGATCTGCGCTTCGAGCGAGCGGAGTTCTGGTTGGAAGCGTTCGGGGATAGGGAGCACGGGGAGATGGTACGGGGTGCACGGGCGCTGATGCCGGGGAACCTACGGTTCCCCCGGCACCCCCTCCCTTTGGAGATGCGGCGTGGGCGAGCGTGATGTTGATCTCTTTCCGATGATCGTCGTGATGCTGGAGCGCCCGGTGGAGATCGGCGCGGCGGAGGTGGCGGGCGCGGTTCAAGCGGCGCTCGGCGGGGATGTCGCGGCAACGGTGCGGATCGCGGCGGACAATCCGGGCGGGATGCGGTATTTCACGTGGGCCTGCGCGGGCGTCCGTTACAACCTGGGCGTGTGCCCGGATCCGTGGAACATGGATGAGCGGCCGCGGATGGATGCGGAGTCTCAGCGGGCGTGGGATGCGCATTGTGCGTGGTTGTATGTGAATGCGTTGTTGCGCGAGGAGCATGAGCACGATGCGCACCTGGCGAATGTGCTGCGGGTTGGATCGCAGTTTGCCGGGCGGGGGCTTCTGGTGTGGTGGTATGGGCGGGGGCTTGCCGCGGTGCCGACGGAGCGGGTGTTGGAGGCGATGGGGCGGGGGGAGTGGATGGCGTGATCAGAGCAGCCGATCGCATTGGTGCGGGTTGAGGCAGGCATACAGCGGGATGGCCTGAAGGCGCGACGAGAAGCCCGTTGAAACGGGCTTGGCGGAAAAGCCGTGGATCAGGTCGTGCCGC
>JBDZUZ010000274.1:0-1467 GCA_040255445.1 Planctomycetaceae bacterium
TCGCGAACATCGGCGCGCGAGCGTCGCGACCGAGCACCCGCCCGCGCGCCTCGAGCAGCGCGAGCTGAGCGCGGCCACCCGAGCGCACGACGCCCCCTCCCGCGCGAGCGGCAGGGGGCGTCGTCGTCTCCGTCGAGCGAGAGGGAGCGCGAGGTCAGCTCTTCACTTCGATGCGGCGCGCCTTCACGTTCTCGCGCTTGGGCAGGCGGACCGTGAGGATTCCTTCCTTCAGCGTCGCCTCGATCTTCTCGACGTCGACCGTGCGCGGGGCGTACGTGTGGAGGAGGAGCATCGCGCCGTCGCAACCGTCGCCCGCGTGCGGGTGGCGCCCGTCGGCATCGCGGCGGATGCCGATCATGTCGTAGATATCGCCGCCGGTCTGCTCGGCCGGCTCGCCCCAGCCGGCGAGCGAGAAGCCGGGCACCGTGGGCACCACACCGGGGAGCATGCTGCGCTGGATCTGGCGGGCGATGCGGAGATCGCCCTCGATCTTGACGAGGGACTGCACGGCGAGGCGCATGCGTTCCTGTGCCGCGGCGAGTGTGCGGACCTCGGCGATGGCGGAGTCGACGGGCTCGGGCGTGCCCAGGTCGCCCTCGGCGATGCGGTCGCTCTGGCGGACCAGCCTTTCGATCGGCTTGCTGTAGCGGCGGGCGAGGAAGAACGCGCGGACAACCGCGAACCCGACCGCGGCGAGGGTGGCGATGACGATGGCGATGCGGCGGGCGAGCACATCGCCGACCAGGTCCATCTCGGGCACTACGACGCCGACCCAGAGGCGGCGGACCGGGCCGAGCTCGATGAGTTGACCGCTGGCCCAGTGCGTTGCGCCCCCGCTCTCGAAGCGGAAGACGGGGGTCTCGCGCTCCTCGCGGAAGGCGGCGGTGGCGTCTGTCGCGAGCGGCCACCCGAGTTCATCGGGCCGGCGAAGGAGAGCGCTGCGGATCGACGCCTCATCACGGAAGAGCGGTGAGTTGGGGACACCGATGACGCGCTGATCCTCCGTAAGCACGATGGCGCCGCCGGTCTTGCCCACGATGTAGGTGCTCGTGAACCGGGAGATGTCGCTGAGCAGGACGTCGAACGCGGCGACAAGCAGACGGCCATCCTGATCACGGAACGCGACAGAGGCGGTGATGCCCGGTTCTTTTGTGGTGAAGAACTCGTAGGGCTCGGTCCAGTAGACGGGCCCGACCGACTTGGCATCGGTCCGGTTGTAGAGATCAACGGCGCCGGTGTACCAGGGGCGTTGGCGGGCGTCATAGTCGACGGTCTGCTCGACGATCTGCGCGTTCTCAAGGTCTGCGTGCGGGCCGTCGCTGGCGGGGTCGTCATCCCATGAGATCAAGGTGGCGGCGCCCGGCCGCTGCGAGGCATCGGTCAGGCGGATCCGCCAGCCGCCATCGAGACGGAGGAGCATGTACTCGCGGCCGGCTTCATCGGCGAGCAGGAAAGAGCTGGCGCGGG
>JBDZUZ010000274.1:1477-2525 GCA_040255445.1 Planctomycetaceae bacterium
TGGCGCGGGAGGGGTAGGCCTCGAGCAGCGGGACGAAGAGGCGGTTCATGACCGCGGCGTCGGAGAGGTCGACGAGGCCGTCGGCCTGCCAGCGGCGGGTCAGGAGCAGGCCGCGTTCGACGGGCTCGAAGTACTGGCGGAGCTGGGTGGCGAATCGCTCGGTGTCCGCGACCGTCAGCGCTTCGGCCAGGTCGCGGATTGCGCGGCGGGAACCGACGAAAGTCGTCGCCAGCGCGGCGGCGCCCAGCACGATCACCAGCGGCACGAGGTTCCGCAGCAGGCTCTGCCGGAATGGGATCGAATCAGGCACTGGTGGCTCAGCCCGCCGCGGCCGGCGGTGTGTGCTTGGCGCGAACACGCATGTTGATGAGTTCGACGATCAGCGAGAAGGCCATCGCGAAGTAGATGTAGCCGCGGCCGACATGCTGGCCGATGCCCTCGGCGGTGAGCAGCACGCCGATCAAGATGAGGAAGGCGAGGGCGAGGACCTTGACAGTGGGATGACGCTCGACAAATGCGCTGATGCGGCCGGCGAAGACCATCATGACGCCGATCGAGGCGACGACGGCGATGATCATGACGACGATGGACTTGGCCATACCGACGGCGGTGATGACCGAATCGAGCGAGAAGACCAGGTCGAGGATGAGGATCTGGACAAGGGCGCTGGTGAAGGTCGCGGCTTTGGGCGCGGTCTGGGCGTGTGTCGGGCCCTCGACCTTCGCGTGGATCTCCTTGGTCGCCTTGAAGATCAGGAAGAGGCCGCCGCCGACGAGGATGAGGTCCTTGCCGGAGAACTCGTGGGCGAAGAAGGGGAGGTCGATCGCGAAGAGCGTCGCCTCGAGCTTCATGATCCAGGCGATCGCGAGCAGGAGCAGGACGCGCATGCCCATCGCGAGCAGGAGACCGATTTGGCGGGCTTTGGCCTGCTGCTCCTTGGGCAGGCGGGCGGTGACGACCGCGATGACGATGATGTTGTCGATGCCCAGGACGATCTCGAGGGCTGTGAGCGTCACGAGGGCGATAGCGTTTTGAGTTGTGAAGAGTG
>JBDZUZ010000275.1:0-2518 GCA_040255445.1 Planctomycetaceae bacterium
GATGATGCAGGGCGGCGTGGACATCGCTCTGCCGCGTGCGGTGGCGCGCCCGCTGGAGGCGAAGAGCAGCCTGGTGGTCTCGGTCAACCGCGCCGGCCAGATCTACGTGGACGACAACACCCTCACCTACGACGAATTCCGCGCGGGCTTCAAGGCGCTCGCGTCGCGTCGTGGGCAGCAGGGGATCTATCTGCGCGCCGATCAGGGCGTGCCGTACGGCACGGTCGTGAGGGTGCTGGCGGTGATGCGCTCCGCTGGGGTGGGAGATGTGGGGCTCGTGGCGGAGCCGGAGGACATAACCCGGTGAAGCGCGGCGGGTCGAGGAGCGGGAGCCGGGGCGGCACGCGGCTCGGCGCTCCTCTGGGAGCGTCGCTCCTGCTGCACGCCGGTGTGATCGCGGCGCTCTTCCTCCTGAAGCCGTCGGCTCCTCCACCGATGCCGCCGATGTATCGCGTGAACATCGTCGCGGCACCGCCGGGGCCGCGCGCGGCCGGCGTCGTGCGGCCTCGCGAGGCACCCGCTCCACCGCCGGAGAAGGCGGCGCCGCCGCCCAAGCGCGCCGAGACCATCGAGAAGGCTATGCCGCTCCCCGACAAGGCGCCGCCGAAGCGGAAGCAGACCTCGCAGGCCACTCCGACGCCCACCACCAAGCCGGCCGAGAAGAAGCCGGAGGCCGCCGAGAAGCCCGCGACGGCTGGCGGCGGTCCCACCGGAGGTCGCGGTACCGATGTGGCTACCGTGCGAACCGAGGGGGTGGACTTCCCATTTCCCGGCTACCTCGAGAACATTGTCCGTCAGATTGCGGTGCGCTTCGCGCCGCCGGGGAACACGGCCGCACGCGCCGAAGTAATGTTCCTCGTTCATCGCGACGGCTCCGTCTCCAACTTTCGCTTCCTCACCCGCTCGGGCAACTTCGCGTTCGACCTCGAGGCGCAGGGTGCAGTCGATCAGGCCGCGCAGGTAAAGGCGTTCGGCCCGCTCCCCGCCGGTTTCAACGACGACGTATTGCCCGTCATCTTCAGCTTCGACCCCCGGGTACTGCATTAGATGTCTCTAAGAATCTGGGCCGCCGCGGCGGCCATCATCACCGTCGCCGCCCTCCCGGTGCACGCGCAGGACACCACGGGACAGCGCGGCGTTCGCATCGGTCTCACGTACACGCCCGGCACGAAGCCCGGTGTGGTGGTGCTCCCCGTGAGCGGCATGGGCGGGGACAGCGTGCAGGCGATCATCGCGCGCGATCTCGACTTCGGCGACCGTATCGAGGTCATCGACGGAAGCGAGGTGACGCGGCCCGCCTCCAACGATGGTGCCCCGAGCTACGCCATCTGGAAGTCGATGGGCGCTGCCGCGCTCGTTCAGGTCACGATCATGCCTTCGCTCGCTCGTGTGGCGGTGCACGACGTAGCAGCCAGGAAGATCGCGCAGTCGCGTGACTTTCCGCTCTCGGCGGACGTCGGGAGTGCGGGGTGGCGCATGGATGTACACGGGATCTCCGACGAGATCGAGCGATGGATAACCGGCGTTCGAGGAATAGCACGCACGCGCGTCCTGTACGTGAAGGGCGGGCGGGTGTACGTTGTTGACAGTGATGGATTCGGGGAGCGCGCAATCACATCATCCGGCACGGCGATGGCTCCCGCCTGGCACCCCGACGGGCATCACATCGCCTTCAGCGTCCTCGGTACGCGCGGCTGGAACATCGACGTGCTCGACCTCTCCAATGGCGGTGCGCGACCGGTAACTGCCACATCCGGCGGACTCAATACCACGCCCACGTTTTCACCGGACGGCCAGTGGCTCGTCTATGCTCATGGAGGGGAAAACGGGACCGACCTGTACGCGGTGCCCGCTTTCACCGGTGGCGCGGCACGACGGATAACGCTGGGGCGGGGGACGGACAACGTTTCGCCGACCTTCAGCCCGGACGGCCGGCGTATCGCCTTCACCTCCGGCCGCTCGGGTCACCCCGAGGTCTACACCGCCGACTTCGATGGCTCGAACATGGAGCTGCTTACGCCTTTCAATTTTGGCGACCAGAACTATCGCTCGAACCCCGATTGGTCTCCTGACGGGAGGTCGATCGTCTTTCAATCGCAGCTCGATGGTCTCTTCCAGATCATGACCATCAACCTTCGCGACCGGAGCATCAAGCAGCTCACGAGCGAGGGCGCAAATGAAGATCCGTCGTGGGCACCCGATGGCAGGCACGTGGTGTTCACGTCGACACGCACGGGAGTCAAGCAGCTGTTCGTCCTCGACACCGAGTCGGGGCGCGCACGTCAGCTCACTCACAGCTCGGGCTCCCGGCTCAGCGCGTGGTCGCGCTACCTGGACCGCGCGCAGTAGCATCCGCAGCACCCATCCAGCCCATCCACCCAACCAAACCCGGAGACTGAAATGACTGGCAAGACCCGCGTCGCCCCGGCCCTGCTCCTCGCCATAGCTGCCCTCGCGGCGTGTGGCAAGAAGCCGGAGACCGCCCCGGCACCCGAGCCCGCACCAGTGAATCAGGACA
>JBDZUZ010000111.1:0-12700 GCA_040255445.1 Planctomycetaceae bacterium
CCACTCTGTCCCTCTGTCCCTCTGTCCCTCTGTCCCTCCCCCTCTGTGCCTTCCCAGTACACCTCCCCCAACCCATCCACCATCCGCTCCACGCGAAACCACTCCGCGCACAGCGCCCGCCCCCGCTCCACCATCGCGCTGCGCTCCGCTTCATGCTCCATCGCCCACACGATCGCATCCCGCAATCCCGCCACATCACCAACCCCGACCAGCCGCCCCGTCTCCATGTCGCGGCACACCTCGCCCGTCCCATCCGCGTTGTACGCCACCGGAAACGTCCCCGCAAGCAGCGCCTGCGGCACCGTCCGCGGCAGCCCTTCCCGGTAACTCGGGTGCGCCAGCACATCCATCGCCCGCATCAGCCCGGGGATCCGCTCCGGCCCGACGAGACCGGTGATCACGATGTCACCATCAGCGCCGCCAACCCCCGTGTCCCGCTCAGAAACGCGCAAACCCAGTTCCTTCGCCCGCGCCGTCAGCCGCTCGCGCCACCATCCATCACCCACCCACAGCAGCCGCAGACGCTTCCCCTCCGCCGCGCCGCGAATGACCCCCGCCAGCGCATCGAGCAGATCATCGTGCCCCTTGTGTTCCGCGAGCCGCGCCACCGTGCCAACGATGAAGTCGCTCTCGGCGATCCCAAGCGATGCCCGCACCGCGCTGCGTGTCTCGCCCGGCCGCGGTTCGAGATACGGCCCGGTCTCCATCCCCGACCGCACCGTGACATATTGCTCCGCCCGCCCGATCCCGCGCGCCAGAAAATCGCGCGTCATCGCATCCGCCACGCTCACGATCACATCGCAGCGATTCGCCGCGTGCTTCTCCGCGATCTCATACACCCAGTTCGAAAGCCACCGCTTCAGCCGCTTGCCCACCCCGCCCTCGACCGGCATGAACGGCGGCCCATGGATCGTGTGCACCACCCGCGGCCGCCCATCTCTGCGCGCCCGCCGCACCCGCCACCCCGCGATCCGCCCCAGAATCCCCGCCTTGCTGCTGTGCGTGTGCACCACATCCGGATCGATCTTCTCAATCACCGCGCGCAGCTCACCCAGACACCGCCAGTCGCGCACCGGATCAACCTCGCGCACCAGGCTCGGGACCTCGACCAGCCCGATCGGTTCAGCCCGCTCCTCGCCGCGCCGACACCGCTCGTTGAAAGCCATCACCCGCGCCTGCATCGACCCCTCGGGCCCATAGATCGGCCCATACGCAAGAAACACCCGATCCCCCCGCCGCGCCTGCCCCTCGCACGACAAGACCGTGTTCTCCTGCGACCCACCCAGAATCAGCCGCGTCGAGATGTGGAGGATGGTGGGCATCGGGGTTCCGTACCTGCGATCCCGGCGCGTGCGAGCCGGAGTGCTCACTGTACGGAAGACGCGCGATGCGAGGGACAGAGGGACAGAGGGACAAAGGGACAGAGGGACAAAGGGACAAAGGGACAAAGTGCGAAGACGTACGTTCCTTGGCCGCGGTCACGCGGCCAGACCCAGCCCCGCAACCACTTCGTCCCTCTGTCCCTCTGTCCCTCTGTCCCTTCCGCTGATCTCCCCCTCCACCTCCAAGAACGCCCTCACCACCCCCGGATCAAACTGCGTCCCGCACCCTTCCACAATGATCCGCTTCGCCTCCTCGTGCGAGAAGGCCGGCTTGTAGACCCGCTTGGATGTCAGCGCGTCGTACACATCCGCCAGCGCCACGATCCGCGCAGAGAGATCGATCTCCTCCCCCTTGAGACCCCGCGGGTACCCGCCGCCGTCGTACCGCTCGTGGTGCTCGCGGGCCACCCGCGTCGCCATCTGCAGCAGATCATCATCGCCCACGTGCCCGCGCACCGCCTCGAGCGTGTCGGCGCCCAGGTCCGCGTGCCCCTGCATGATCTCGCGCTCCGCCGGCGTCAAGGCCCCCGGCTTGTGCAGGATCGTGTCAGGGATCCCCACCTTCCCGATGTCGTGCATCGACGCGGCGAGTTTCAGCCGCTCGATCCACGCCGGCGTGATCACATCCGGCCGCACCGGCGCCATCGCCCGCGCCAGCAGCTCGCTCGAGCGGCAGATCCGTTCCAGGTGCCGCCCGGTGTCGTTGTCGCGCGTGTCGGCCAGCTTGGCCAGACCCACGATCAGCCCGTTGCGGATCGCCATCGCGCGATCCGTCCGCTGCGCCACCTCCTGCTCCAGCCGCTCGTTGCTCCGCATCAGCATCGTGTCGTACCGCTTCACCAGCAGCCACGACCCCAGCCCCGTCAGCGACAGCACGCCCAGCGTGATCAGTGTGCCCCACAGCCGCATCCCCGCCGCGGCGGAGGCGCCCGCGGCCACCACATCCGCCTCCGGCTGCATCACCATGACCTTCACCAGCAGCCGCGGGTCGTACGAGATCGTCAGAAGCGCGGGGCCGGCCAGGAACTCGGCCCGCGCGGTGAGCGTCGACCGCGGGTTGATCTCACCCAGCGTCACATGCTCGCCGCCGGGCAGCAGGTCCACATACTCGTTCGCGAAGTTGACCCGCCGCAGATTGGCGTTGCGATAGAGCGCCGGGTGCGCGATGAGGTTGCACTGCTCATCGAGGATGATCAGCGAGGCCCCCGCCGCCGTCGGCGTCGACTCCACGATCTGCTGGAGCCGGTCTACATCCTCGGGCGCTTCCGACGGAGCCGTCGCGAACGCATCCCGCAAACGCCGCATGACTTCCCGGACCGTGCGGTGATTGCTCTCGACCGCCCGCTCGTACTGCGTCACAGAGGCGTGCGAATCGGCAAGGTGGGTAGTGCCCACCCACCCCAGGCCGATAACCGCCGCCTGGAGCACGACCGATGCCGCGATCAGGCTGGCGCGCGATGTCAGCCGCAGGTCACAGATCTTTTGAAGTGAAATGCCCAGCACACAGGTACGATCGGCGTGGAGACCCGCCACACTTGCGCTCCGCAAGACCCGCCGGCCGGATTTGAGCGCAGCGGCGCGGCCCGCGCCGGGCTAGCCGATCGGGAAGAAGGCTTCGATCAGTCCGTCCGCGACGGTCGCAGCGGCGGGGAGATCATCAAACTTCACGAAGCTCTCTACCGGAAGCTCAACCGGGGGCGGGTTCACCGCCGCGGCCACCTCCGGACGCACCGGCGTGTTCCGAGAATCCGATTCGGCCAGCAGCTTCTCAACCTCCGCCGAGAGCAGATACGCCGCCAGCGACCGCGCCCGATCGGGCTGCCGCACCGGCCCCACCAGCGCCACCGTGTTGGGGATCACCAGCGGCCCACGCGACGGCAGACCGGTATGAAGCTCCGCCGGATCGTCCCGCCGCTCGAGCACCAGCTCCACCGGCGATCCGTTCCGCTTCGCCGCCAGCACATCGTCCGTATCCGTGAGCCCGATATCGATCTCGCTGTGCTCAACGCCGCGGACCACCGCCGAATTGCCGTCGTACAGCCGCGGCTCGTTCGCCTTGAGCGCGGCGAAGAACGCACCCGTCGCCCTCTCACCAAACGCCGCCACCAGCGCGGCGACATGCGTCCGCGTCGTCCCGAATTGCGGCCGCGCCAGCCCTACCCGACCGCGGTACTTCGGATCCGTCAATTCCCGCAGCGTCCGCGGCGGCTCGGTCACCCGCGCGGGGTTGATCACCAGACACCGCGCCCGCAGCGCGAACCCGTGCCAGAGGCTCTTGTCACCCCGCAGCGTCGCCGGCCACGGGTCGAGCGTCGCGTCCGAGAAGCCGTCGAACGGCGCGAGCACACCGGCCTCGGCCAGCGCGAGCGTGCTCAGGATCTCGTTCGACCACCACACATCCGCAACCGGCCGGTCGCGCTCGCTCAGCAGCCGCTGCACCAGGCCGAAGGTCTTGGTCGCTTCGGTGTCGCCCACCACGCGGACCTTGATCCCGGTCCGCTCCTCGAACGGCTCGATGATCGGAGGCAGCAGATACGAATCCGTGCTCGTGTACAGCGTCACGCTGGTATCGCTCGTGCCGCGGCGAGTGCTGCAGCCGGCGAGGATCGCGCCCCCGCCGCCCATCGCCGCCAGGCCCGCCGCCGCAGTCACCGCGCGCACCAAGACCACCCGTCGTGACAATCCCTGCCCCGACACATCACGCGAATGCGGATCGATCATTTGTTCTCAGACTCTGGCTTGGGTTCGGCCGGCTTCTCCGCCGCCGTCTTGCTCACCTTCGACTGCAGCCGCCCGAAGTAGTGCTTGACCGCATCGTGATACTCACGCGGCACGGTCATGCTCTCCATCGCTTCCTTGGCCTCGTTGTTGCCGGCTTCGACACCCTGCTCGAAGGTCGCCCGCGATTCGCCGCGGACCTGCTCGCCGTACACCAGACGCTGGCCGATGATCGGGCCCGCGGTCGTCTCGACCTTGGCCTTCTTGTTCTCGACCGTGTAGTCCGCGGCCATCGCCTCGGGGCTGGCGCCGTTGCCCTTGCCCGGACCGCCGCTGCCCTGACCGGGCTGATCCGATGAACCCTCGGCCCACTGACCAAGCCCGCCGCCCAGGCCCTGACCCTCGCCCTGGCCCTCGCCTTGACCCTCACCCTTGCCCGAGCAGTTGCCCATCTGGCCGCCGAGCGACGCCATCTGGCTCTTGACCTCATCGAGCGCGGCGTCGAGCGCCTCCATATCGGACTGCAGCATCTCCGCGGCGGAGAGCTCGGACATCACGTTCTCGAGGCCGTCGATCCCCTCCTGATCGAGACCCTCCTGCATCATGCCCTGCGCCATCTTGCTCAGGCCTTCGCCCATGCCGCTGCACTGCCCGGCGCACTCCGACGCGGCCTTCGCCATCTTGAGCAGCTGTTCTTTCTGCTCGGGCGTCAGGTTCTGCATCTGCTCCATCGCGTCCTTGAGAGCCTGCGGATCGGTCGCGGCCTTCTTGGCGAGCTCTTCAGCGGTCTTCTTGTCCAGGCCCTGCTTCTGCAGTTCCTTGGCCACCTGCTCCTGCTGATCGCCGAGCTTCTTCATCTGCTCGGCCAGGTTCTCCAGTTGCTTCTGCAGCTGTTCCTTCTGCTCCTCGGACATCGAGCTGTCGGCCATCTGCCGCGAGATCTCGTTGAGGGCTTCCTCGGCCTTCTCGAAGTTGCCGCGGGCGAGCTGCCGGCTGAACTCCTCCAGCGGGCCCGGGCCCGGCTGGCGGAGCTGCCGCAGCGTGTCCTTGAGGTTCTGCAGCTGCGCGGCCTTCTCACCCTCGCGCATCTCCGCGAGCTTGTCGTTGGCGGTGGTCAGTTCTTTGACGAGTGCGCGGCGGATCGCATCAGGATCCTGCATCTGCATCGGGTCGCCCGCGATGCCCTCGGTCTCGTCGCCCTTCTCGAGCTCGACCTTGGCCTTCGCAAGCGCCTTCTGCAATTCCTCGCGCTTCTTGTCGACCTCGGCCTTCACCTCGATCACCTCGCGCTCGCGGCGGACGTCCTCGTCCTGCGCCGCGATGCGACCCGTCAGATCGATCGTGGGGAAGTTGAAATACACCAGCGCAAACGCCGCGGCCGCGGCGATCGGCACCGGCCAGAACCGCGGCGCCGAGATCGGGATCACCTCGCCGATCTTCACCGCCTTGGCCCGCTCCTGCGCTGTCTCAACGACCATCCGCGCCCACGGGTCCGTCGATGCCTGCACGCACAGCGCGGTGCTCAGGCTCTCTTTCAGATCCGCACGCTCGTCGAGCTCGCGGGCGACGGCGAGCGCACGCTTGCGCCGCGCGAACGACCACACCGCCGCGGACACGACCGCGCCCGCCGCGGTCGCGAGGATCGTCGTCTGCCATGGGATCGCGAACCCCAGCGTCTTCTCGGCGATCCGCGCGGCGATCAGGCCGCCGGCGCCGATGCTCGTCGTTACCGCCAGCGTGCGGAACGAATCGCTGATGTACAGCCGCCGCGAGGCCGCCTTGATAACGCTCTGGATGTCCTGCACGGCGTTGTCTCCCGCTGCTGGCCGGTCGCTGGCTTCTGCCAGTCCCGGTAGCGCCGGTCACCAGACCGGCACGCTTGAACTCCGAAAGCCTACCCCATCCCCACCCGGGGGGCTTCCCATTGGACTCTTACTGGTATCGGCCGTTCCGGGTTCCAGGGTGGTGCCGGTCTTCAGACCGGCATGCCCGCCGCGGACCGGTACCAAGGCTTCAGACAGCCTCCACATACACCAATACCGTGGTCGGTTCCGGGACCCCGACGCCGTCTTCCAGCATCCCCTCGACATGGAGCCGCACAGCCTCGCGAATGTGTATCTCGGCCTCTTGCAAGGTGTTACCCGTTGCGATGCACCCAGGTAGGTCCGGCACGAACGCCGAATAGCCCGTCCCGACCTGCTCGATCAGTGCTGCATACCGCATCTTGGTCTCCTCTTCGCCGACCGTCCGTGCCCCCGCTCCGAGAGTTCGGAAAATTTTCGGTTTTCCTCTTGCAAACTCGTTCGGTCGTTGTACGCTATCACAATGATCCAATCAAAAGCCGAAAATACACCTCCCCCGTCCCTCCCCGCCCTCGACCGCGCCGACTACGACCTCCTCAACACCTTCCTCGCCCACCGCGGCGACATCCACGCCATCTCCGCGGCCACCGGCCGGCCCCTCGCCGACATCGTCCACTGGGCCAGCGAGCCCCACATCGCCGCCTGGCTCGCCGCGGAACGCGCCCTCACTCTCGCCGCCGCCGCCCGCGAGAACGTCGACCAGACCCTCAACCTCCTCCGCAACGCCACCGACCCCATCGAACGCCGCCGCCTCGCCACCGCCCTCACCCGCGCCATCGCCCACGCCCGCGATCCCAAACCCGCCACCCCCCGCCGCCGCAAACCCGATCCCGCGGCAGCGACCCAGCCTGACCAAGCCGCCGCGGCAGATGGATCGTCCTCGGCATCCACTTCGGATGTCGACCAAGCGATCGATCTCCATGAAGTGCGAGCGCATCACGCCGCCCCGTACCACCCCCCCGCCAGCGAGCAGTACACCCGAAACGGACACACAACTATCGGACTCGCCAACCACCCCGACCCCCGCTAGCCCGCCCCGATTCCCACCCACTTCGTGCCTTTGTGCCTTCGTGCCTCTGTGCCTTCGCTGTATATTCAACTCCACCTCCGCGCAGAAGAGAGAGCCAGGACATCGCGGAGCCCGGAGCCCCACCCATGCGTCGCATCGCCGTCGGTGTTGTCGTTTGCGGTCTCGGTCTGTCCGCACACGCCCAGATCGTCACCTTCGGCTATTGGCAAGGCGGCCACGGCAACTGGCTCGTCACACTCGACGACGCCAACGACTGGCTCTACCTCCCGCCACCCGTGCCCGGGCTCGACTTCTTCCTCTACCCCAACAACTCGCTCGCCCGCAACTTCATCGTCTCCTCGAGCCCGCTGGGCTCTTCCGGCAGCAACTCGCGCATCCGCCTCCGCACGCTCACGCCCTTCGACCCGCTCACTATCAACTCGATGGAGGTCCACCCGACCGACACACTCGAGGTCGAGGACAGCACCCTTCAACTCACCCTCGCCGGCCGCATCACCAACAACGGCACGATCAGCCTCGACGACGGCCGCATCGTCACCACCGTCCTCCTCCCCGGCCTGCTCATCCTCGACGGCGCGGGCCAGCTCCGCATGACCGGCGAATCCGCCATCGGCAGCCTCCTGGGCGCCGTTGAGATCGCCGATCAGAACATCTCCGGCCGTGGCATGCTCACCGGCACATCCCTCTCGATCGATGCGCCGATCACCGCCGACATCGCCGGTGAGACGCTCGCGATCAAGCCCTCGCTCACCGCCGACCTCGACGGCCTCTTCCGCGCCCTGCCCGGCGCCAAGCTCGAGGTCTCCTCCGCCATCGGCCGCAGCGCGACCGCCGACTTCTCCGGCGAAGCGATCGCCGCGGGCGGCGTTGTCGAGATCCGCGACCTCACCGAGTTCCGCAACACCGGCGTCCTCCGGTCCACCTCCGGCGGCGCGCTCCAGCTCAAGGATGTCGCACTCCGCAATAACACCCTGATCTCGATCGACGACGGCGTCCTCAACCTCCGCGGCAACACCACCATCACCGGCGGCACGCTGACCGCCGCCGCGGCGGGCCGCATCGTCAACGCCGAAGGCATCAACGACCTCGCCGGCAACATGACCATCTCCGGCCTGGTGCAGGTCCCCGCCGGCGAGCTCGACTTCGAGCCCGGCGTCTACCAGACCGCCGCGATGCGCCTCGACACGACCACCCGTGCCAACTTGCACAACGCAACGTTCATCGGCGGAACCATCGCCGGCAGCGGCCGCGCCTTCATCCGCGCCAGCTCCACGCTCGACGCCTCGACCGAAGCGATCCTCTTCGACGGCGGCACCGCCTACATCCCCGGCACCCGCGCTCTCACCGCCCGCGGCGAACTCCGCTTCGCCGCCGGCGGCCGCGTGCTCGTCGAGGACCAGGACCTGGGCCTGGGCACCGGCGATGCCCACCTGATCATCGACGGCACGGTCCGCCTCCGCAACGCCGGCGAGGGCGGCGGCGGCATCTACGCCGGCGTCGCCACACACGAGTACCACGTCAACCGCATCATCCCCGCCAACGGCGGACTGCTCGACATCGGCGCCGGCACAACCGTCGCCGCGGCGGGCCTCGGCCACCGCATGTGGCTCAACCTCCCGATCCTCAACGCCGGCGACATCCGCGCTTCCAGCGATGGCCTGCTCTACATCGAGCCCGCCACCATCGCCAACACCGGTTCGATGGGTGCTTCCACCAACGGCCGCCTCCACCTCTCCAGCGGCGTCACTATCCAGAACAGCGGCGGGATTGTCCTGGCCGATTCCGGCGGCGAGGTGCTCCTCAATTCCTTCGGCGCGCCCGGCGTCACCACCGTCGTCGGCGGTTCGCTCACCGGCACGGGACGCATCCGCAATTCCGGCCAGACCGTGTTCAACGGACACACCGAACCGGTTCAGATCAACAGCACCGAGGTCTACCTCCCCGGCAACACCCGCCTCACGCTCCAGGGCACAATCGAGAACAACGGCCGCATCTTCATGTCCGACCAGATCCTCGGCTTCGGCACGATCAACTCGATCCTCCGCGCCGACGGCGTTGTAACCATCAACGGCGCCGGCCGGATCGATCTGGACATCGTCAACCACTCGAACAACAACAATGAGTTCGAGGCGATCAACAACGGCGCCTTCATCTTCGGCCAGGACCAGCTCGTCACCACCGTCCCCGGCGGCATCGGCGCCTTCTTTGCACCCTTCACCAATCACGGCGTGATGCGCGCCGACGGCGGCACGATCACAACCTGGGCGACCTCGATCACCAACACCGGCGCCATCGAGGCCACCAACGGCGGCACCTTCCACCTCGGCAACACCAACCAGTCCACCACAGTTGAGAACACCGCCGGCGTCCTCCGCGCCCGCGCGAACTCCACCATCGTCACCACCGGCTGGATCACCGGCGGTCGACTCGAAGGCGCCGGTCGCTTCCGCAACAACTCGCAGACCACGCTCAACGCCGTGGCCGAGCCGATGACGCTCCAGGACGCCGAGCTCTACCTCCCCGGCAACACCCGCCTCACCATCCGCGGCGAACTGATCAACAACGGCCGGATCTTCATGTCCGACCAGATCCTGGGCTTCGGCACCATCAACTCGATCCTCCGCGCCGATGGCCCCGTCGCCATCAGCGGGATCGGCCAGATCGTCCTCGACTCTGTCAATCATCCGAACAACAACCACGAGTTCGAGCAGATCAACGGCGGCTCGTTCGACTTCGGCGTCGGCCAGCTCATCACCACCGTCCCCGGCCCCGCGGGCGTCGGCTACTTCCTCGCCGACAGCACGAACCGCGGCACAATCCGCGCCGACGGCGGCCACATCCAGTTCGCCGGCGCCGATGTCCGCAACCACGGCACGCTCTCGGCCATCAACGGCGGCCGCCTCGCCTTCGGCACCAACGGCCTCTCGCTCATCGACAGCACCGGCGGCGGCATCCTCCACGCGGGCCCCGGCTCCTGGATGGAGGCGCACAACGCCCACCTCCGCCACGGCCGCTTCGAGGGCGGCGGAGAGCTCCGCATCGCCCTCAACTCCGCGATCGAAGGCACGAGTTCACCATTCGTCATCGCCGACTCGACGCTCGTGATCCAGACCGGCAGCTTCAGCACCGCCGCCGACATCTACGGCACACTCACGCTCGACAACGGCGCGATCACACTCCAGGACCACGCCTTCTCGACCGGCGTCTTCCCGCGACTCCGCCCCGGCAGCGCAACCACCACCATCGATGGGACCGGCACGATCCGATTCCTGCCCGCCGCCGGCCAGCAGAACCTCATCGAGGCCATCGGCAGCGCAACCCTCACGCTTGGCAGCGGCATCACCGTCGAAACCGGCCCCGCCGGCTACGGCACCATCGCCACGCCGATCACCAGCAGCGGTCTCATCCACGCCCGCGACGGCGGAACGATCCAGCTCCAGAATCTCGCGCTCACCAACCGCGGCGAGCTCCGCGCCTCAGGCGCCTCGACCATTCTCTTCCCGATCATCGCCGGCACAACGCAGTTCGACAACGCCGGCGGCCGCATCACCGTCGAGAGCGGATCACTCGTGACCCTCAGCAGCGCAGGCGTGTCACGAAACGCCGCGGTCATCACCGGCGGCCTGATCGACGGCAGCGGCGAGATCCGCAACGAGGGCATTGCCTACTTCGTCTCAACGGCGCAGGCTCCGATGTCGATGGGCGCCGTCCGCATCAAGGGCCGCGGCTCCACCGACACCGTCTTCCGCGGCAATCTCACGCTCGCCGGCACACGCCTCACCCCCGCCGATGACCGCGCCGGCTTCGGCACCTACCCGTCCTACTTCCACGCCGAGGGCTCGGTCTTCCTCGATGGCTACGGCGCCGTCGAGTTCGGCAACAACGGATTCCAGGTGGAGAACGTGCTCAACGCCGCCGCGGGCAGCTCCTGGAATCTGGGGTCCGGCGTCGATATTCGCGTCCCCGCCGGAGCGATCGGCGAGCTCCGCGGCACGATCAACGCCGCGGGCGCGATCGACGTCAACGCCGACCTCTTCATCACCAGCGGCACGACCACCATCCTCCCCGGCGGCAAGCTCACCGGCGGCGGCACCGTCCACATCTCCAGCCCTGGCGCACTGGTCAATGCCGGCTCGGTCAAGCCCGGCAACTCCCCCGGCCGGCTCACCATCAACGGCAACCTGGTGAACACCGCCGGCGCGAACATCGAGCTCGAACTCGCCGGAATGGCCGCGGGCCAGTTCGATGTCCTCGAGGTCCGCGGCCGCATCACCCTCGCGGGCTCTCTCGATATCGCGCTGCTCAACGGCTACATCCCGTCGCAAACGCAGTCGTTCCTGCTGATCAGCGCCACCAACGGCTTCGCCGGCTCGTTCGACAACCTGATCGTTGATGGCGGCGTCTCCCGCCTCCGCACCGACGATGGCTGGTACGACATCACCTTCGCCGGCTCACAGATGCGCGCTGGAAACTTCATCTACGACCCCATCCCCGCGCCCGGCGCGCTGGCCGTCGTCGTGATGGGTATCGGCCTGGCGTGGCGGCGGAAGCGCTGACAGCGGGTATCATCGCCGCGCATGGCGCTCCGCTACCACGGCGAGGTCGGGTCGGTCGGCTGGGCCTGGGGCTCGCAGTTCGAGCACCGGCTCGGACGCTTCGGCTACCCCGCACATGTCGTGTGCGCTCTCACCTGGATGATCCTGTGCGTGGGCCCCGTCTCGATCATCGAACTGGGCGGACTCATCGTCTGGATATGCTGGCTCGCCCGCACCCCCTTCGTCTGGAAGTCATTCATCGCCGCGTTCCGCCAGCCGCTGTGGATCGCCGTCATGCTCCTCTTCGCCTGGGCCGTCGCCTCGCTGGCGTGGACCAGCAGCACCGAGCGCGGCTGGGCCGAGATCGCGAACATCCGCTGGATCTGGGCGGCGTTCGTGCTGCTTCCCGTGCTGGACCGGCGCGAGTTGCTCGTCCGCGCGCTCGCCGTCGGATTCGCGATCGCCGGGATCGCGCAGATCCTTGAGGTCCTGGGCGTCGTCACCTTCAGCCATCCGCCCATCGAGCCCGGGTCGCCGGTCCGCTACTCGGGCTGGTGGCATCAGCCGGCGGTGGGGGGCGCGATGCTCGCCGCGGCGGTGGGGCTGCACACACCCGTCGTCGTCTTCGGCCGCGGAAAACTCCGATGGTTCGCCGCGGCGGGGCTCGCGCTCGCGGTATGGGGCCTGGTCATGACCGGCACCCGCAGCGCATGGATCAGCGCGGCGGCGGTCGTCGGCATCGTGGTGTGGCTGCGCCTGGCATCTCGGTTCGGCGCAGCGCGGTCGATCGCGGTCGTCGCCGCGGCAGCGCTGCTCTTCGCAATCGCCGGCTGGTTCGCGATCGGTGAGCGCGGCCGCGAGCGGGTCTCACAGGGCGTCCGCGAAGTGCAGCGCGCGGTCGAGCACAGCGAGTACGGCACCGACACCGGCGACCGCCACGCGCTCATGGCCTTCGGCGTCGAGGCATTCGCCGAGCACCCGATCCGCGGCCTTGGCGCCGGCGGCTACCGCGACTTCGCCGAACTCGAGGCGCAGGGCACGGATGTCCGCATCCAGAACCAGGCGCACAACACATGGATCCACGCCGCGGCGACGCTCGGGATCGTCGGCGCTGTGCTCCTCCTCACGATCACGACCCTCGCACTCCTCAACGCCGCCGCCGCGGCATCAGGC
>JBDZUZ010000112.1:0-12682 GCA_040255445.1 Planctomycetaceae bacterium
CCGAGGACGACCGGGCCGCCGTCACGCTCGTGACGCCCGCCCCGCCCGCCGCCCGCTTCTGCACCATCGCATCCCACTCGCGCAGCAAGGTCTTGCCCAGAGCCTTGTAATCCTCAGCGCCTGGAGCAGTGGGGGCGTATTCGAAGATCGTCTGCCCGAAGCTCGGGCACTCCGCCAGCTTGATGTTCCGCCGCACCGCCGGCTTCATGACCCGCGCGAAGCGCCACGGCCCCTCCTGCCCCCTCGATTGCTCGAAGAAGCCCTCCAAATCCGCGACGACCTCCTTGGTGTGCGTCGTCCCCGCATCGTGCATGCACAGGATCACGCCCGTCACCTTCAGCCGCGGATTCACGGCAGCGGACATCAGCTTCACGGTCTCGAGCAGCTTGCCCACGCCCTGCAACGCGAGGAAGTGCGCCTGCATCGGGATGATCACCTCGCGGGCCGCGGCGAGCCCGTTGATCGTCAAAATGCCCAGCGAAGGCGGGCAATCGATCAGGATCATCTCGTAGCGGTCGCCGAGCTTCGCCAGCGCCCGCTCCAGCCGCCGCTCCCGCTCGGGCACACCGGCGAGTTCGGTCTCGATCGCCGCCAGGTCGGTCTGCGCCGGCATCACCGCCAGCTTCGGCCGCGTCTGATGAATGACCTCCGCCGGGTCCAGATCCGGATCGAGCAACAGGTCGTAGACCGACCGCTCCAGCGTCGCCGGATCAACGCCCAGGTGCAGCGAGGCGTGGGCCTGCGGATCGAGGTCGATCACCAGTGTCGACCGCCCCGCCTCGGCGAAGGCCGCGGCGAGATTGACAGTGGTCGTGGTCTTCCCCACACCGCCCTTCTGGTTCATCAGGGCGATCAGTCGAACCGGCTTTGCCCGCGTCCCTTGCGTCATGCGGGGAGTATATGGACGAGCGTCCCGGCCTCCCGGTCGGGCTCAGACCGCGCCGGAGTTGGGAGCCGGCCGGCCCGCCGCGGCGGGCGTCTCTGGGGCCGTCGGGCGCGGCGCCGCTCCGGCCGATCCCAGCTTGCGGTCGATCGCCGCGGCCTGCTCCTCGATGACCCGCCGCCGGGCGACCTTGATCGCGATCACGCCGATGTACGCCGCGAGCACCAGGGCGAAGACGAACACCAGCCGGGCCCGCAGGATCGTGACCGCCGCGCCCAGCACCGCGAACGACGCCGCGATCGCGTAGAGCACCAGCACGGCCTTCTTGACCGAGAGGGCCCGCTTGAGCATGTGGTGCAGATGCTGGTCGTCCGCCGCGGAGATCGACTTACCTTCCATCTTCCGCCGGACGATCGCGAGGCTGGTATCGATGATCGGCAGGGCGAAGATGATCAGCCCCGCCGCGACCAGGTGGGTCTTTCCGGTATCGCCCAGCGTCAGGATGATGACGCAGGTGCAGAAGCCCAGCAGGAGCGACCCCGCATCCCCCAGAAAGATGCTCGCGGGGTTGAAGTTGTGTGGCAGGAACCCAAGGCACGCCCCGAGCAGCGCGAGGCAGAGAACCAGCCGCTGGGTGTCACGCGGCCCATCGTCGAGCACCGCAAGGCCGAGGGCCACGACCAGCAGGCCCGCCGCGGAGATCGCCGTGGTGCCCGTCAACAGCCCGTCGAGCCCGTCGATCAGATTCGATGCGTTGCACAGCCCCAGCACCGCGATCGCGATGAGCGCTGTGCCGGTCCAGTAGATCAGGTTGATCGAGATGTGGTCGACCCCCATGAGCTCCATCGGCAGGGGGATGTTGAGCATGAGCGTCTCGTACATCGTGCCGCTCTCGCCCATGACCTGTGAGATCGGGATGCCCAGCGCCTTCGCGGTCGGGATGAAGAGCCCCGCCGCGAGCCGCACACCGACTTCGTCGACCGCGAGCGCGGCCGCGGCGATCAACTGCCCGCCGATCTTGACGCGGGGGCTGATCGCCGCCACATCATCGATGAGCCCGACGATCATGATGATCGTGAGCCCGAGCAGGATCGAGATCGGTACCACAGGCTGGTGGGCGCCGTCTTCGCCGAGTTTCGTCGTCGGGTGGAAGTCGATCAGCCAGTCGACGCGGGTCGCGACATAGCTGTACAGGATGCCGCCGAGCAAACCGAGAAAGACCGCGACGCCGCCGAGATAGGCGATCGGCATCCGGTGCACCTTGCGCGGGTCGCTGGGCCGGTCGATCACGCCCTGCTTCACGGCCATCCGCCGCATGATCGGCGTCGCCATCAGCGTCACAAGGAACGCGACGATCAGTACGCCGACGTAGCTCTGGAAGATGTCCAGGCGGCCGGGGCCCGTCGCCTGCGAACCGACCTCGCCCGCGAGCGATGACGCCTCGCGCGATAGCTCGTTCGCCCGCGAGACCAGGTCGTTGATCCGCTCCACCATCTCACCGCTCAGCGTGGGCGAAGCGCCCGGCGTTGCCAGCGGATTGACCCCGAGCGGGTTCATGTCGATCGGCGGGGGCGTCACGGGCGTCCTCCCGCGCGGCTTGCGTTCGTGGCGGACGCCGTGGCTGCCGGGTGATCGGCGCCGAGGGTCGCCGCGAGATCCTTGATCGTTCGCTCGAGCGGGATCGCGGGCGCGAAGCCGATCGCCGCGCGGACACGCTCGAGACAGGGCGCCCGCAGGCGAAGATCCTCAAACCCCGGCCCGTAAGCGTCGCTGTACGGCACCCGGCGGATCGCCGAGCGCGAGCCCAGCGTCTTCACGACCGCATCCGCGAGCGCCGCGATCGTGATCGGGCGGTCCGAGCCGACATTGAAGACCCGGCCGTGACAGCGTGTATCCGCGAGCAGCCGCGGCAGCGCGGGAGCGACATCGCGCACATCGCAGAAACACCGCGACTGCTCGCCGTCGCCGTAGACCTCGATCGGTTCATCGTTCATCGCCGCCCGCACGAAGCGGGGCAGCACCATGCCGTAATCGCCGACCTGGCGCGGCCCGACTGTGTTGAAGAACCGCGCGATCACCACCGGCAGGCCGTGCGTCTGGTGCCACGCCTGCCCGAGATACTCATCGAGCGCTTTCGAGCACGCGTACGACCACCGCGCGACGGTGGTGGGGCCGTACACCACATCATCCTCCTCGCGGAACGGGGTCCGGCTCGACTTTCCGTACACCTCGGAGCTGGATGCGATGAGCGTGGCGCAGCCGCCGCCGGAGGGTGAGCGCGTGGCCGCGAAGCGCAGCAGCACCGCGGTCTGCTCGACGTTCGTCTCGATCGAGCGGATCGGGTCCTGGATCACCAGCTTGACGCCCACCGCCGCGGCGAGGTGGTAGATCTCGTCGAATACCTCACCTTTGCCGAAGGCGTGCAGCGCCTCGCCCAGATCCGCTTCGAGGAAGCGCAGCCGCTCGTGCGCGGCCGGCAGGTTCTCCCGCCGGCCGGTCGACAGGTTGTCGACAACGGTGACGGTGTCGCCCCGCGCGAGGAGCAGGTCCGTCAGGTGCGAGCCGATGAAGCCCGCGCCGCCGGTCACGAGAACGCGGCGGTGGCCGCGCAGCGCATCATCCATTGTGTCCGGTGTGCCGGGCAAACACGGGGCTCCTGGTGCGCGGGCATTCGGGCCCGCGCCCAGCTTCGGGTCAGGCCTGCTGATATTCCTGCGCGGCCTGGATGTTGCTCTTGATGTAGCCGCCCGCGGCGGACTTCACGCCGTTGACCACCACGCCCAGGAACTCGCCGCGAGTCTCGGTGAGTTCGTTGCGGACACGGGCGATCAGACCACGCTTCTCCTGCATCGCGCGGACAACCAGCAGCGTCGCATCGCACCGCTGCGCCAGCGACATGCCGTCGCCGGCGACGATGACCGGCGCCGTATCGATGATCACCGCATCAAACTCCTTGCGGGCCGCGGCGAGCAGTTCGCCCATCGCATCGCCGCCGAGGCGCTCGTAGATCCGCTGCTCCTTGGAGCCCGCCGACAGGATCGACAGGTTCATCGATGAGGTCGCCTGAACCGCCGCGGCGAGGTCGAGGTCACCCGCGAGCACATCCGAGAGGCCCGGCGCATCCTTGGCCGCGAAGATCCGGTGGATCGCAGCGCGGCGGAAGTTCGCATCGATCAGCAGCACGCGGCGATCCGTCGCCGCCAAGGCCAGCGCGAGGTTGCAGGCGACCGTCGAGCCGCCCGAGCCGGGCATGCCCGCGAGCACCAGGAAGGTCTTGTGCCCCGCAGACTCAGTCCGCTTCGCAATCGAGGAGCGCAGCTGGCGGAAGCTCTCCGCCACGACGCCCTTGGGGCGGTCACGCAGCGCGGTCTCGAGCGTGCCCTGCCCCTGCGGGTCCTCCGAAGCATCGGGGATCCAGCCCAGGAGGCGAGTACGCGGGATCAGCGCCACATCCGCCGGGCTCTTGACCCGCTGATCGGCCACCTCGCGGAGGAACACGATGCCGCCGATCAGGCCCACGCTGAGCAGCAGGCCCGCGGGGATCATCAGCTGCAGCTTGGGGAAGGACATATCCGTCGGGATCCGCTCTTCCTGCCTCGTGATCACGCGGTCCGCGGCCTGCATGTTCGTGAGCGCGATCAGGCTCTGCAGGTCCGCGTTGATGCTGG
Organism: Planctomycetaceae bacterium; assembly: GCA_040255445.1. Lineage (GTDB taxonomy): Bacteria > Planctomycetota > Phycisphaerae > Phycisphaerales > UBA1924 > JBDZUZ01. The sequence continues at coordinate 4,552 of JBDZUZ010000112.1, forward strand.
CCTTGATGTCCAGCTTGTTGGAGATCTCGGTCTCGATATCGCGGAGGCGCGCCTGCACACGGGTCAGGTCGTTGAGCCGGCGCTGGTAGATCTCACGCTCGGACTCGAGCTTGGCGAGCTGCGCCCGGAACTGCTCGAGGCCCTTGCGGATCGTGTCCACCTGGCCGTCGAACCGCTGGCGGAGCAGGCGATTGGTCGTCTCCTCCAGGTTCTGCTGGGTGCCGTCGATGTTGGCCTGCATGCGGATGAAGTCGCGGTGGCCCGGGCCGATGCCCTGAAGCCGCATGCTCTGGAGCAGCGCCTCGAGTTCGTTTTTGCGACGCTTGATGTCCAGCACGAGCGGGTCGACATCGACCAGGTCGCGGAGCTCATCGCTGAAGGTCGGACCGGTGGGCGAGTTCAGCTCGGCCTCGAGCTGCTGGAGCTGCTTGTTGCCGGCCTGCAGCTTCTGATCAACCTCGAGCAGCGTCTCGGTGACCTGCGCGAGCTGGATGCTCGTGGCGTCCTTGCGGTCGTCGATCGAGTCGACCGACTCGGTGCGGATGATGCCTTCACGCTGCAGCTGCAGCGCGTTGACGTCCTGCTCGAGGCGCGTCACCTGGTCACGCAGGGCGGAGGTCCGCTGCTGGCGCAGCGCCTGGCCCTGGTCGCTGAGGACGTCGAAGTACTTCTGCCGCGTGAGCTGCAGGATCGCCTTGGCGTCGTACTTGTTCTGGTACGCGGCGGAGAGTTCGATCAGGTTGGTCTGGGCGATGACGCGGGAGCCGACCGTGTCGCGCAGCTCTTCGAGCGCCTCCACGTTGTCAAACGCGACGCCGCCGTCCCCGCCGGTCTTGACGAAGCGCTGTGACCACTGCGGCGCCAGCTCGCGGAGCTGGGGGTCTTCCGCCACCCGGGCCAGCACCTGGTCCGAGGTGAGCACCCGGGCCTGGGTCTGCATGAAGCGGCTCATCTCCTGCTCGTTGGCAGTCGGAGCCGTCTCGATGCCCGCGCCGGTCATCGGCGGGAGGCACTCGAAAATCGCGACCGGGCGCCAGATCGGGTAGAGCTTCGCCAGCGCAAAGTGCGCCCCGACGCCGATCGCCGCCCCGGCCACCGCCGAGATCGCCAGCAGCCACTTGTGCTTCTTGAGCAGCTTGACCGGATCGATGGTGCCCGCCGGGCTCGATGCCGGGCCGACACCGGCCGCCGCGGGACGGGGCTGGGCGGTCATGGCGGGAGAGGTTGGCACCGTCGTCATGGATCTGGTCCTTCGAGTGAGGTCTGCCGCGCGATCAGCCGCGGCCGAGCCTGTTTCTGCGTCTGTGGGACCCCTGGGGGCCCAGAAAAATCGCCACCAGGGCGAGGGAGAACAGTGTCCGGAGTCGGCGGCCTGCCCGCAACTCCTCAATTCGGTCCGATACGCGGGGTCGCTTAGCCCCGATCCGCGCCCAAGTGCCGTTCAACGCCCGTTTAGCCCCGCTTGAGCCCGTCCAGGAGGCTGCGGACCTCCTGGCTGGACTCCTCTGACACGCTGCCGGGGTTCTCATCGATGACCCGGAGAGCATTCTCCAAGGTGGCCGTCGCCTCGGGCTTCTTCCCCGCCTCGGTCTGAGCCTTGGCAAGATGGAGGGAAACCGTAACCATCGCCTGCGGGTTGTCCACCAGGGCCAGGGCCCGGCCCAGCCGCTTGACCGCATCCTCATAGTTGCCCAGCTTGGCCTGCACCACACCCAGGGTGTCGTTGACCTCGTAGCTGTTCGGGAAGGCGTCCGCGGCCTTCTGGGCCAGGGGCAGGGCGTCCTGAGGCCGGCCCAGCTTGTCCGAATAGAGGAAGGCCAGGTTGTTCATCGTCTCGTAGTCGCTGGGGTACTTGGTGAGAGCCTCCTCCCACACCCGGGCGGCCTCGTCGAGACGGTTGAGCTCATACAGCGTCGCGCCGCGGACCCGGTAGGACAGCAACTGCACCGCACGATTCTGGTCCTGTGCTGAGAGCTGGGCGAGGGTCGTGAGGCCCTCGTCGCGGCGGGCCTCGATCGCCAGCAGCACCGAAGCCTTGAAGTAGTCGCGCCAGCCGGCGGGAACATCCTGCTCTCGCAGCCGCTCGATGAACGCGAGCTGCTTCTCCGGCTCGGTGATGAGCTGGCGGATGTCGTTGAACCACGCCACCAGGAAGTTGGCCTGGTCCTTGGGAATGAGGCTGAGCGCCCGCATCGCGGCGACCGAGCCTTCCTCAAGGCGGTTCTGGCGGACGCGGATCTTGGCCGTGGTCATGGTGAGACCGGCGTTCGCGGCGATCGCCTGCTCGTTGGTACGAATGACCGTGTCGGCCTCGTTCAGGTTCGGCGGTTCTTGCGCGAGCAGCGCATCTAGGTACCGCTGCAGCACCGCCGGGGACTTATCTGCCAGGTACCTCACGCGGTAGAAGCGCGATGCCAGATCCCAACGGCCCACGCGGGCGAAGGTGTCGCCGATCGAGAGCGGGAGCTGTGTATCGCTGGCGCGGCGGGCCATCGCCTCTTCCGCGACCGCAACCGCATCCGAGTCGCGGTTGAGGCGGATCAGGTCCGCCAGCAGCCCCAGCAGCAGGTCGTCGTTGCCGGGCGCCACACGGACCGCCTCGCGGAGGTCCACGATCGCGCCATCAACGTTGTTGTTCTGGATCTGCGCCTGCGCCCGCGAGCGGTACGCCTGCCACATGTCGGGTCGGAGCTGGATCGCGCGGGAAAGGTCCGCGATCGCATCGCGCGTGCGGTTCTCCTCGCGGAGGAACGCCTGGCCGCGGCGGAGGAAGACGGTGGCGTCGCGCGGGTGCTTGGCGACGGCCTCATCGAGCAGCGCCCGCTGTCCGCGGGTGTCTCCCTGGCCGCCGCGGCACGCGGCCTTGAGGAGCATGACCGAGGCTTCCTGCGACTGAGAGGCGGGGAGCTTGGCGATCACGGCCTCGGCCTCGGCGTAGAGCCGCTGCGCGATCAGGAGATCCGCGAGACGGCGGCGATAGAGCCCGTCCTCGGTGTCGGCGTTGGCGTCGACGACCCGCTGGCACGAGTCCGCCGCATCGGGAAGGCGGTTGAGCTGCGCGTAGACCTCGACCAGCGAACGGTCGACGGGCATCGTTGCCTTGTCCTGGTACTGCCGGCCCTGCTCGAGAGCCTGGACCGCGAGCTCGGGCTGGCTCTTGGAGAGCGCGAACTGCGAGAGGAGGAGGTAGGGCACCGCGGTGCGTTCCGCCTCGGGGATCGCGGTGATGTAGCCCTCGAAGACGGCGATCGACTGCTCGCGCTCATTGCGGCGCCAGTGCCAATCCGCCTCGAGCGCCAGCACATCGAGCCCGGGCGAGAGGGCGCGGGCCCGGCTGATCATCTCCTGAGCCTTGTCCCACTGCTCGGCCTGCATGTACAGGTCCGCGAGCGCGATGAAGTTGCCCCGCGAGGTCGGCGCGGTCCGGGCGAGCGACTCGCGCTGCTGGATCGCGAAATCACGGTTGCCCATGATCGCTTCGAGCGTCAGCCACTGGTCCAGGAAGTTAGCGTCGTTGCGGGCAAACCGCTCGTACTCCCGCGCCGCCGCCAGGGCCTTCTCGTTGTCGCCCTGCACGCGGTGCGCGGCGACGAGATCGACGATCGTGTTCACATCGCTGGGCCGCAGCCGCAGCGCCTGTTCAAACGACCGGATCGCGTCAAGGTTCCGGCCCGCCGAGATCTGGACCCGGCCCAGCAGACGCCACGCTTCCGGCGCCGCCGCGCCTCGGGCGGTCATCTGCTCGAGCGATCGCAGCGCCTCGTCAGCGCGGCCGCGGGCCCACAGCAGGCGGGCGCGGAAGAGTTCGCCCCCGGCATTGTCGGCGTTCGAGGAGGCGGCCCGGTCCGCGATCTTCGCCGCGGCGTCGAAGTCCCGCTTCTCGATCGCCTGATTGAAGCGGATCTCCAAGACCCGGGCATCGTTCGGCGCGAGGCGCTCGGCCTCGGCCATGTGTGTCTCGGCCTGCTCATCGCGACCGGCGCTCGAGTAGATGATCGCCTTGGCGAGGGCGAGCTCAAGCGGCGGGAGGTTCTGCGCGTTCGCGACGGCAATCCGAGCCTCGATCGGGTCCTCGGTCGCGATCGCGATCCGCGTGCGACGGAGGAGGTCGTTCTCGGGATTGCGCGCAAGGCCCGCATCGAGCGCTTCCAGAGCCCCGGCGCGGTCTTCGTTGCGGAACCGCGCCAGCGCGAGCTCGCGGGCGAGCTGGGGCGGATAGTCGAGCTCCGCGGCCTTCTGCCGCAGGAAGTCCTCCGCCGCGGCGAGCTTGGCCTCGTCGCCCGCGGCCTCGCGCACCATGCGCTCGAGGGTCAGCAGCGCGTTCGCGGTCGGGTCCTGCAGCGTGCCGTCGCCCAGCATCGCCTTGACGTAGTTGAGCCGCTCCTGAATGGCGGGGTTGCCCGGCGCCATCCGCTCCATGTTCTGGAGGATCTCCCTCGCCTGCGTGAACTGCTGCAGCGAGATGTAGATCTCGCCCAGCGCCATGGCGGCGTTGAGGTTGCCCGGCTGCAGCGCGAGCACGCGCTGCAGCGCCTCCGCAGCGCGGCCGCTCTGGTTGAGCTTGAGCGCGACATCGGCGGTGAGGAGCATCGCACGCGGGTCGCTGTCACGCGCTGCGCGGTTGTACCCGGTCAGAAGCTGGTTGGCCTTGGTGTAATCGCCGTTGATGAACGCCAGCTGCGCATCGACCAGCGCGAGCCGCGGCGAATCGGCCGACTCGACCTTCGCCAGTTCGTCCCGCCGCGCGACCGCCCGCGTGAGCGCGGCCTCCTTCGCGGCCGGCTCCTCCAGGCTCTGCCACACCGGCACGCTCCACAACGCGCTCAGGTAGGCAGCGCTGCCGCGCAGACCAAACTGCTCGAGCCCCGCGAGGCTGATGGTCGGGATCGGCATCGCTCGGACGCGATCGAGCAGCTCGATCGCTTCGGTGTGCTGCCCGGCGTCGGCCAGCAACTCGGCGCGGCGGAACAGCAGCCGCGCGTCGTCGGGACGCGCGGCGATCGCCGCATCGAGCACGCGGCGGGTGCGTGCCCGCTGCGCGGCCGGATCGAGCGCATCCTCGAGGAAGCGGAACCGCTCCAGCAGCCGGGGATCAAGGTCCGCCGCGTCGGCTTCGAGCCGGCCGGCGATGCCCTCGAGCGCCGGCTGAAGGCTCTCGCGGATCTGCCGCGTCCGCTCCAGCGCCTGCGCCGGCTCGAGCCCGCGCACCTCGACCTGGTAGTCCGCGATGCGCCGCTGCAGGTCGATCAGGTTCATGCGCGGGCTCTCGGGCAGGCGTGCCACCGCCGCCGCGAGGGCGTCGCGGGCTTCGGCCTTGAGCGCATCGGCCGCGGCGGTCTCGCCGCGAGCCCGCGCGCGCTGCTCGGCGGCCTCGTACCAGGTCAGGAGCGCTTCGACAGACTGCACATCCGTCGGGTCGGTCGCGATCGCGATGTCAAGATCGGCCTTCGCCCTGGTGATGACGTCGTCCTTGACATCGGGATTGCTCGCGACAACCGCCGCGCCGGGGATGCCGCGGTAGCGGTAGAGCGTCTTCCACGGGCCATCGGGGGCATTGTCCTGCACGTAGTAGCCGATGAACAGGTCCGCCTCGCGGATCAGGTTCTCCGAGCCCTGCACCGGGAAGCCCGCGAGCTCGAGGCTGCGGAGAATGCGATCAAGGTAGTTCTTCTGCGACTCAAGATCGCGGCGGTTCACAACGCCCAGCTGCCGCGATGCGGACATGAGCTGGCCGTAGTCGTACTCGTACCGCGGCTGCTCGGCCGGGCTCACGCTCTGCAGAGCCTTGATCCACTTGTTGAGGTACTCGGAGTTGGTCTGCTCCTTGTTGACCGCCTTCGAGTAGAGATCAACAGCCTGGCGGTACTCGCCCTCGGCCATCTTCTTGTCGCCCAGCGCAGCCAGGTCCGCCGCGCTGTTCTTCAAGAGGAACGCCGCGGCGCCGCCCACGACGGCGACCGCCGCCACCAGCGAGACCGTGAGGATGATGAGGAACCGTGTATTGACGCGTGAGGCCATCGTGCTCTCCGGGGCGGACCGGCCGCCCTTCTGCCATGCCGCATCGCGGCACACTCTGGATCGTTCAGTCGTTCGCCTTCTTCGCGGCGATCGGGTTGTCCGCCGGATACAGCCCCTGCTCGACGCGCACCCAGTCGGGCACGCACCGCATCAGTTCCGGCAATAGTTCATCGAGCAGGCTCGACGCTGCCGCGGCGAGCTCGTCGCCGCTTTCGACCGTCGTGCTCGTGACCTGCACCTTGAGGTAGTACGCGTAGTACGAGGACAGGTCGAACGCCAGCAGACGCACGCCCTCGGCCCGCGAGACCGTCCCGCCGTTGGCAACGAAGAAGTACCCCGAGTACAGCGCCTTGCCGCCGCTGTCGACGAACTTCATCGTCCGCAGCCGGATGTCCTGCGGGTTGCGCGGGAGCGTCACGAAGGTGCCCGGCTGGTCGGAATACTCGTAGCTGAGCGGAGCCCGGAAGATCTGGCCCCGCAGGTGCTCGGGCACATCATCAACCGCGACCCAGCGATCATCCTTATTGAGATCCAGCGGTAGATCGCCCTCGATCTCGCCGATCTGCAGACCCCCGCCGACAAAGCAGCGGTCGGGCACATGCGGCACCGTATCGATCATGCCCGTGTAGTACGCGGCGTGAAAATCCAGCGCGACCGGCTTCTCGGGGTTCGCCGGATTCTTCTGGATGTAGACGCGGCTGACATAGTTGGTCGTGCCCAGGACCTCTTCGACCTCGGCGTTCTCGCGCCGGTCGGGCCCCACACGCTGCCAGGATGCGGTCTCGGTGGGGATGGCGGAAACCTGCAGCCCGCTCTCGGGGTAGATCGGAGCCTTCTTGAGGTAGAGCTGGAAGTAGTCGATCGCCGCGGTGAGCCCCAGCGCCGATGCGGCGAGGATGCCGATCGCCGCGAACACCGCGGTGTTGCGGCCGCGGTGTTGCTTCTTGCTCGGCGTGGCTTTGGGAGACGCAGACGACTTCGGCGCAGGGTTCGACTCGGGGGTTGCCGGCGTCGTCGCTTCGTTGGGGGTGGACTCGCTCATGCGATCTTGCCTCCCGCCGTGGCCGGTTCCTCGACCAGTTTGTTCAGCGCCCAGACCACACCCAGGAACAGGCCCAGGCCGGGGATCAATAGCAGCGTGCCGATCAGCATGTGCGCATCGCCCGCGGCCAGGTCCTGATCATGGATCGAGGCCAGGCCGAGGATCGCGACCCGCAGGATGTTCATGAACAGCGCAACCGGCACCGCGAGCCCGAGCAGCGCGATCCGCTGCCACCAGAACCGGCAGCTCAGCACCGCCACCGTCGCCGCCAGCGCGACGAACGCGATGACCATCCGCATCCCCGAGCAGGCCTCGGCGACATTGAGCGGGATCACCTTGCCGTCGGCGAAGACCGTCAGCGTGTTGCCATCACGCTCGATGAGGAAGTCAAAGAGGAATCCGACGACCTTGAGCAGCAGTTCCGCGCCCCGCGCGGCGAGCACCTGAAGCTGGAAGGTGATCTTGATCATCACCTGCTCGGAAATCGTCACCGCGAAGATCAGGAACGCGATCGGGATGAAGAGCGGCCGGAAGACAAGCGGCCCCAGCGTCAGGAGCACGAGCCCCGCCAGCGTCAGGATGAGCGCCAGCCCCTGCAGCATGTGGTTGGGCACGCCCACCACGAAGAACAGGTAGCACATGATGCCCAGCAGCAGCGGGCACAAGCCGGGCCAGAACGCGAACCGCGCCGCCGATGCGATCCGCGGCCACTCGCGCTTCACCAGGTACATGCTGATCAGCGGCACGATGTACGCGTGCCCCCAGTCCTCGACAGAACTCGAGCTGAACTGGTGCTGCTGCCAGATCCACCGATAGAACAGCGCAAGAAATGCCGCCGCCGTCACGCCGACCAGGACCCAATGCGCGGTGGACAACCGTGGGGCCGCGGGCTCGGCTGTGGGCGGCCACGCGGGCGTCTGAGATGGCATCTGGCCTTGTGAGGCGACGCTGGTCACAGTCGTGGGGTCCGTTCCGGCCGCCGGCGATCGCCGCGGCGTGTCGATGTAACAACTCTGGCGGCGTTGAACGCCACCCCTCCTACTCGCGCCCCCGCCGGGCTGTTCGGCCCGT
>JBDZUZ010000113.1:0-12540 GCA_040255445.1 Planctomycetaceae bacterium
ACAAGGTCGTGGACCTTGGCCGGCGGCTTGTCGTTGACCTTGTCGACGCGGAGCAGCGCGAAGTACTTCTCGCTCTCCTTGGGCGGGCGCACCACACCCTTGACGACCATGCCGCGGCGCAGGCCGAACCGGCGCACCTGCGACGGGCTCACATAAATGTCATCCGGGCCGTGCAGGTAGCTGAGCTCGGGCGACCGCAGGAAGCCGAAGCCGTCGGGCATCACCTCGAGCGTGCCCTCGCCGAACATCAGCCCCTGCTTGGCGGCGCGGGCCTTCAGGATCTTGAAGATCAGGTCCTGCTTGGGGATCTGGTGAACGTCCTCGAGGCCCTCGCGCTCGGCGACCTTGAAGAGCTCTTCGATGTCCATCCGCTGCAGGTCGGAGATGGTGATCGCATCGGACAGCGCAGCATTGCCGGACTGCTTGACGATCCGCTCGAGTTCCGCTGCCTCGCGCTCGAGCTCCTCATCCGTCGGGAGCTGCGCATCGATGTACGAACGCTGCTGGTGCCCACCGCCGCCGCCACCGGAGCCGCCCGGGCCGCCGCCGCCACCACCCTTGCGACGCTTCTTCTTGCGGCGGAAGCCGCGGTCGCCGCCCTGGTTGTGGCCGCCCTGACCGCCGCGATCCTGACCACCGCGATCCGGGTAGTTCCCGCGATCACCGCGGTCGCCGCCCCGCTCCTGTCCGCCACGGTCCTGACCCGACCGCTCCTGATTGCCTCGGTCCTGATTGCCGCGGTCCTGGTTCGAGCGTTCTTGCCCCGAGCCGCCCTGACCTGAGGTTCGCTCCTGGTGCGGGGGTCGCTCCGGCTGCGTCGGCGCGGCCTCCGCCCGGGCCTCGGAACGGCTCTCGCCCTTGGCCTGCCCGGAGTCGGTCTCACGCCGCGTACGCGAACGCGAGCGGCTCGGACCGCCCTCGCCCGACTCGGACTGCTTGGCGGGTTTGCTCTCGTCGGCGACGGACTGGGTGCTCTTGGCCATGGTCTGTGACTTCCTGCGGGGACCGCGCCTCAACGCCGGATCCTGCGGCGTCTGCGTTGAACTTCAACGCACGGCGTACGGACGGGACTCTGGGATGTGAAACGGGTTCATTCCGGGGTGTGCCCGGATCACGCGTCGCCGGCAACGCCGACGCGACGGATGACCCTGTGGAACGCTGCTCTGCTCGGACCCGCACGGTCCCTGCCGGATGACAGGCCGGACAACAGGCGGGACGGGTCCTGCTTGTAATCGGTGATCGGTAGCCGCGGCCGCCCCAAACTGCTCCGGGAGGAGCACTCGCCGGCCCTGGTCCGGGCGGGCGTGCCTCGGCTGGAGCAGTATACACCCGCGGGCCCGGGGCCGTCGGCACCGCCACCAGCAGCGTTGTCAGGACACGCGGCGGGGACCCGAGTCGCCGCGGGCCGCCGCGGCCCGAGCCCGATCCAGCACTTCCCCGGCAATGCGATCTAACTCGCCCACCGGACCGGAGTTATCTATCACAAAGTCGCTCCGCCGCCGTTTCTCGTCAAGCCCCAACTGAGCCGACTCCCGACGCGCAAGTTCCGCCTCGTCCCAGCCCCGCGCCCGGATGCGCTCCAGCCGCCGCTCGCGCGGGGCATCGACGAAGACCACGACATCGCACTCGGCGTCCGATCCGGCCTCGAGCAGGAGCGGCGCATCGATGATGACCCCGCTCTTGCCCTCCGCCCGCGCCCGCTCGATCACCTCGCCACGCCGTGACTTCACCAGCGGGTGCACGACCGATTCGAGCCTCGCCCGCTCATCGGGATCGCTGAAGATGATCGCGGCGACCTTGGACCGGTCGACACGACCGTCCGCATCGAGCACTTCGGGTCCCCACCAGTCGACGAGTTGATCGCGGACCTGCGGGAGGTCGAGCGCGGCCTTGGCTTCCTTGTCCGAGTCGATCACCAGGCAGCCATGCCGCGCGAACGCCGCGGCGACCGCGCTCTTGCCCGCGCCGATCCCGCCAACCAGCCCGATCACGGGCGTGACATGCCGGTCGTCCACGTTGCTCCCCTCCGCGGCATCGGTCACCGCCCGCCGCACCCGCGCCAGCACCGCATCGGGACGCGCCAGCATCACCCAGACCACCTCGTACGCCCCAGTCCCCGCGGTACCGGCGCCGAGCGAACCGAGCCCGAGGATGCGTTCGATCAGCGACCGCGTGACGGCGAGCGTGCGGACATCGCGGAGCGGGGCTTCAGAGATCGATTGGAAGAGAATCCCGGCGACAGCGATGAGCCGCCGCTCGGTCAGCACGTACGCCCGCGAGAGCCATTCGAGGAAGTACCAGCCAAGGGCCAGCACCGCCACGGTCAGCGCCCACGCTTCGAGCCGCGCCGCCCACACCGGCCACCCCGCCGATCGCAGGCCCCATCCCCCCCACCGCCATACGGCGAACGCGCCGAGCAGCCATGGCAGCGCACGGATCAAGATGAACCAGAGGCTGGGGCGGAGCCGCAGGAGCACGCTCTCACCGCGGGGGATGAACCGCATCAGCGGACCGGGGCCGCGGCCGCCCTCGCGGGCGAGCGGGCCGGGGTGGTCCCGTGGTCGGTCCTGTGCGGGGGCGTTGGTCGTCACGCAGCGTCTTCCGCGGCGGCGGGTGAACGGTCAGCGGGCCTCGGGCCGGAGCGTCGCGATCTCGGGGTGGTTGCGGTAGAAGCCGTCGTAATCGAGCCCGTACCCCACCACGAACTCATCGGGGATATCGAAGCCGACGTAATCGGCTGTGAAGACGGACTTGCCCGGCTTGCGGAGGAGCACGCAGGTCCGCAGACTCGCCGGGCTCTGCTCGGCGATCAGGCTGGTCAGGACCTCGAGCGTCTGGCCCGAGTCGAGGATGTCATCGACCACCACCACATGCTTGCCCGCAAGATCGGGGGGGAGTTCGCCGCGGAGCCGAGCGCCCTTGCTCTCGACGCTCTTGCCCGGGTAGCTGCTGACCGCGACCAGCCGCAGGCTGAGCTTGAGGGGCAGTTCGCGGATGAGGTCGGCCAGGAACACGATGGACCCGGTCAGAACGGGGACGAAGACGATCTCACCCTCGTGGTCCTCGAGCGGGCTGCCGACGCACGACTCCAGATCCCGGGCGATCTGCGCGGCGAGCTCGCGGATGCGGGCCGCGATCTGGGCGCGGGAGACGAGGGTCTTGTCCAGGTCCTTGAGCATGGCTGGAGTGAGCCTACAGCGGATCGCTCAGGGCCGCAGGCCCGAGAGCGATCCCTTGCGGCGGGCGCGGTCGTAGCGCTGCAGGCTGTCCTCGATGACCGCGTGGGCCGTCTCCGCCGGGAGCACTTCATCGACCGCAACGGCCTTGCCCTCGAGGGTCTTGTAGTCCTCGAAGAACCGCTTGAGCATCTTGAAGATGTGCTTGGGGAAGCTGCTGGCGGTCTCGAAATCGTTGTAGACCGGGTCCTCGACGAGCACGGCCACGATCTTGTGATCGGGCTTGCCCTGGTCGATCATCGTCATCATGCCCACAGCGCGGGCGTTGCAGAGCGTGAGCGGCGGGATCTCCTCGGTCGAATACACCAGCACGTCCAGCGGGTCGTCGTCCTCGGCGAGGGTCTGGGGGATGAAGCCGTAGTTGGCGGGGTAGTACACAGCGCTCGAGAGCACACGGTCGAGCTTGAGCAGACCGGAGCTCTTGTCGAGCTCGTACTTGTTGCTGGAACCCTTGGGGATCTCGACGATCGCCCGGAATCGCCCGGGGAGCTCGTGTCCCTCGCTCGCGGGCGTGACTTCGTGCCATGGATGGATCATGGCGGAGCGTAGGAAGCGGCGCGAGCAGCGCGGCGGCTCGGGCGACCTCGCCGACCGTCCTGATGCCCCGCCCGGGCGGCCGCGGCGGCGAATACCGGACCCATCCCCCGGCCCCGGTCACTACACTCCGGCCATGCTCCGCCTGAATTACGCCAACTGCCTCTCCGACCGCGTGGGCTCTCACGGCCTGGACCCTGCCCTGATCGCCCCCGGGAGCACCGCCGCGCGGGCCATCGCCGCCCACACCAAGCGGCTCGAGCAGACCCGCGGTACGGGCTGGGAGCGGTGGCGGAACCTGCCCTTCGACCCAATGAAGTCCGAGCACATCGGGGCCGTGAAGTCCATCGTCGAACGCTCGCGCGGCCGCTTCGACAACCTGGTGGTCCTGGGGATCGGCGGCTCGGCGCTGGGCAACATCGCCCTGCAGTCGGCGCTCAACAGCCCGACGTGGAACCTGCTGCCCAAGGAATCGCGTCGAGGCCCACGGTTGTTCGTGCTGGACAACGTGGACCCCTCCGCGTTCGGCGCGGTGATGGACTACTGCGAGAAGGCCGGCGGCGGGCTCAAGCGGACCCTGTTCAATGTCATCAGCAAGAGCGGCGAGACGGCCGAGACCGCCGCGCAGTTCATGATCGTCCGCGACCGCCTAAAGGCCGCGCTGGGCGCCGACTACGGCGGCAACATCGTCGCCGTGACCGACCCCGCCAAGGGCACGATGCGGCAGATCTGCGATGCCGAGGACTTCGTCACGCTCCCGGTGCCCGACGGCGTCGGCGGCCGCTTCAGCGTGCTCAGCCCTGTGGGCCTCTTTTCCGCGGCGATGTGCGGCATTGATATCGATGAACTGCTCGCCGGCGCAGCGGAGATGGACAAGGTCTGCTCCAACGAGGACCTGTCCAGGAACCCCGCCGCGATGCTCGCCTTCCTGCTCGTCGAGCTGGGCACCACAAAGGGCAAGACGAATCACGTCCTGATGCCCTACGCCAACCAGCTCTACCTGCTCGCCGACTGGTACCGCCAGCTCTGGGCCGAGAGCCTGGGCAAGCGCGAGGACACCAGCGGCAATGTCGTGTACGCCGGCTTCACGCCCGTCAAGGCGCTTGGCACCACCGACCAGCACAGCCAGGTCCAGCTCTACCGCGAAGGCCCGCACGACAAGGTCATCGGCCTGGTTGAGGTCGAAGAATTCGACGGCCCGAGCGCGGATGTCACCATGCCCGCCGGGCTCGGTGTTGAAGCCCTGTCGTACCTCGAAGGGAAGTCCATGTCGGGCCTGCTCGACGCCGAGAAGCGCGCCACCGAGTACGCGTTGGTCGAGAGCTCCCGCCCGAACTTTACGATCACGTTCCCGAAGGTGGATGCGCGGCACGTGGGCCAGTTCATCAGCCTCTGGCAGATCGCCACGGCCTACGCCGGGCTGCTCCTGAACATCGATGCGTACAACCAGCCCGCGGTCGAGCTCGGCAAGCAGGCGACCTTCGGCCTGATGGGCCGCGCCGGGTTTGAAGGCTTCAACGGCCGTGTGAAGGAAACCCTGGCGGCGACGGATCGGGTGATCTGATCGGGCAATCCGTCGATACAGGCCGGCCAGTTCGGGCCGGCAAAAAGGATTCCATCTGTGCTGCGTGTCGCGGTGAGGCCGAGCTTGCTTGAGTGGGCGTGCGAACGCGCGGGCTACTCGATTGAGTCGTTCGCGCAGAGCCACCCGAAGCTTTCCGTCGAGCGGTGGCACGCGGCGGAGACTTTGCCCACCTTGAAGCAATTGGAGGCTTTCGCCGCCGCCACTCGTACACCCGTGGGCCAACTCTTCCTGAGCAAGCCGCCTGTCGAGTCAATTCCGATCCAGGACCTGCGTACCGTCAAGAGCCGCGGTGTTGCGCGTCCCTCTCCGGATCTCCTCGACACTATCTACATCTGCCAGCAGCGCCAGGAGTGGTACCGCGACTACGCGCGGTCCGCCCAGCTGCCCGAAGCCGAGTTCGTCGGATCGGCGGACCGCGGTCAGAGCCCGGTAGCAGTCGCAGCGGACATCCGAGCCCGGCTGGGTATGAGCACCGCGCAACGCACCGGCTCGCCGCGGCTGGACGATGCACTGCGTGGCTTCATCGAGCAGGCCGAGTCTGCCGGCGTGCTGGTCATGGTCAGCGGTGTAGTCGGCAGTAACAACAATCGAAAACTCGATCCCGAAGAGTTCCGCGGGTTTGCACTCAGCGATCGTCTGGCGCCGCTCGTGTTCGTCAACGGTGGCGACAGCAAGTCGGCACAGATGTTCACGCTCGCCCACGAACTCGCCCACCTCTGGATCGGCGAGACTGCACTGTCGGACGCCACCGTACGTTCCGCGCCAGACGGCGGCGTAGAGCGCTGGTGCAATCAAGTGGCCGCCGAACTGCTCGTTCCCGCCGACGAGATCGCAACCCACTATCGGTCGGACTCCGAACTCGGCGAGGAGTTGAAGCACCTCTCTCGGATGTTCAAGGTGAGCTCGCTAGTGGTGCTGCGGCGACTCCGCGACATCGGGCGCCTCTCGCATGCGGACTATCGGGTCGCGTACGACGCCGAGCTCCAACGCATCCAAGCACACTCATCGAAGACAGCCTCCGGCGGGAACTTCTACTACACGACCGCCGCTCGCGTTGGGAAACGATTCGCCCGCGCCGTCATCACAACGACCCTCGAGGGTCGCGCATCGTTCACCGAAGCGCTTCGTCTACTCGGTTTCAAGAAAATGGACACGTTCAAGAAGCTCGGCGTTGCAGTCGGGGTGGAAGCTTGATGGCGTATCTGCTCGACGCAAATGTGTTCATCAGCGCCAGACAACTCCATTATGGCTTTGATTTCTGTCCCGCCTTCTGGGATTGGCTCGTCCGCGAGAATCTCGCCGGCAGGGTACTGAGTATCGAGAAGGTCGCCGACGAGTTGCACGCACTGAGCGACGATCTCTCTGCATGGGCCGAGGAATTGGCGAACGGCTTCTTTGTCTCGCCAACGGACCGGACACTGCAGGCCTTTGGCGACCTCAGTGACTGGGTGAGCGATCACACGTTCCCGAACGGACAGCGCTACACGCAGGCCGCTATCAGCACGTTCCTTCAGGTTGCGGATTACTACCTTGTCAGCCAGGCGCTTGCCGACGGTCACATCGTGGTCACCCACGAGCGACCCGAGAACTCAATCAAGCGCGTCAAGATTCCCAATGCGTGCATCGGCGTTGGTGTGAAGTTCATGACGCCCTACGAGATGCTCCGCCGCGAGCGAGCTCGCTTCGTGCTGGGTCCATCGCAGACCTGAACTTCACCCCCCCGCCAGCTCCGGGTTCCGCCCCGCCCCCGCCGCGGTGACCGTCCCGAAGATCGCCAGCGCCAGCACCGCCACCAGCGCGAGAATCCCCACCGGCGCGTACCAGTCCGTCAGCCCGAAGCTGATCGGGAAGCTGCCCAGCACCACAAATGTAAACGCACCCGCGATCAGCGCGAGCAGGCCCAGTCGCACCAGCAGCAGCGTCGTGATCCCCGTCGCCACCGCAAACGTGAACCACGACACCGGGCTCTGATACGCCGCCGCGGCCCAAATCACCGTCTGCAGCCCGCCATAGACAGCGATCACCAGCCAACGCTCGCGGAAGATGAGCTTGAGCAGGATCAGCGCCATCAGGAACGCCATCGAGAACTGCGTGGCATAGACCGCGGCCTCGGCGAGCGTGCCCGTCACGGCCCAGCCGCGGTCGAGATTGTCCGCGGCAAGGGGCGAATCGAACCACGGGATCGCCGCGGGCCAGCCCATCCACCCCGGGATCAACCGGTCAAGCAGCACGAGCGCTGTCACGATCGCGCCCACCGCAACGCCGACGGTGATGTTGTACCCCACCAGCGGGTCGCGCCAGCGCCCCTCGAGCAGACGCGCCCAGGAGATGATCGTCTCGGGCCATTGCCGCCGCACATACGGCTCGATCGCGATGTAGAAGACCCAGAACCACAGCCCGACCATCAGGCCCTGGGTCGCGATCTGCATGAGGATCTGCGACTCAGCCCGCAGTTCCGCTGCGTGGTTCGCCCGCGTGACGAGCGCGGCGACCAGCAGCGTTCCCATCGCGACCGCAACCCGCAGCGCGCCGGTGCGGTCGCCGCGGCGGTGACGGAGATTCCGCCACGCCAGCCCCACCGCGCCCGCCATCGACACGAGCCACACACCCGAGGCGATCGTGTTCGACGCCTCGCGCATCGCCCCACCCGCCGTCACCGGCTCGGCCTCGAGCGCCGTCCAGTTCACATCAAAGACACGGAACCACACCGGCCGCCCCGCCAGAAACACCGCCTCGATGCGGATCGGACCGTCGATCATCGCGGTCGGCGCGCTCCGCCACGCCAGCCGGCTGTCGCCGTAGACCGGCGGGATCTGCTCGGGCGTGACGGACTGGAACATCGATGGATCGAGTTGCGCCGCCTCGAAGAGCCACGCGACCGCGGCGTCGTTCTTCGGCGCCGATTCATCCGCCATCAGAATGCCCGCCGCGGGCACCGCGCCGAAGAACTCCGCCGTCGTGCCGATCGTCAGTTCGCGCAGCTGCCCCGCCGGGTTCATCCGCATGCGGACATCACCGGGATCAAAGGTGCGCGGATCGCTCATCGAGACGCGCCCGCGCGGATTGTTGGGCACCAGCGCCGTCGGGCTCTGGCGGTACCAGAACTGCATCGGGTTGGGCCGCTCGTCCGCGATCCACCGGGGCGTCCCCGAATCGCGCTGCTTCACGGCCTCCATCAATGCTTCGTCGTACTCAAAGCCCCACGCGCGGTGCGGCGTATCGCTCGGAACACCCAGCGAGGTCAGCAGCTCACGCGCCTTGTCCGCCAGCACATCGCCGGACTTGGTCAGGCCGACCTTCGGCAGGAGCGAAGCGGACTGCGATGCGATGACCGCGAGCGCGATCGCGACGATCGCCAGCACGAGCACCGTCGCAGCCCGTGCGCCCGAGATCGGCCGGTGCTCGCCCGCCGCGGCGACCTGGCTGGGCGAGGGCGTCTCGCCCGCCATGAGCGCGGCCATCAGTGCATTACCGCCGGGCAGCGTCGCCGCGAGTTGCTTGACCGATGCGGGGCGGTTCGCCGGATCGGCCTCGAGGCACCACAGAATCGCGCGTTCCACCCGCGGATCGAGATCCGGCACCAGGTTGATTGGGTTCGGCGGCGGCGCGGCGTGCAGCCGGCGCAGTTCATCGAGCGAGCCGGGCTTGTATGCCGGCTTGCCCGTGTAGATCTCAAAGAGCACCAGGCCCAGCGAATACAGATCCGTCTGCACCGTCGAGACGCCGTCCTTGAACTGCTCGGGCGCCATGTACGCCGGAGTGCCCGCGCGGACCATGTCGCGCTGCAATTCCGCCGCCCAGCCCGCGAGCCCGAAGTCGGCGATGCGGATCGCGCCGCGACCATCGAGCATCACGTTCGCCGGCTTGAGATCCCGGTGCAGGATGCCGCGTTCGTGCGCCGCCGCGAGCCCAGCGCAGATCTGCTGCGCGATGTGACCCGCCTTGTCTTGCGGGAATCGCCCGATCCGCTTCAGGAGCGTCGTCAGGTCCTCCCCGTCGACATACTCCATCGAGATCAACGTCTGCCCATCGAACTCCGCGACGTCGTAGACGCGGCAGACGTTCGCGTGCGCCACCTGCCGCGCCATGCGCACTTCGCCGTACAGCCGGGCGAGGCTCCGCGGATCGTGCGCCAGCCGCCGCGAAAGAAACTTGAGAGCCACCGGCTGACCGAGCTTGATGTCATCGGCCCGGTAGACCTCGCCCATCCCGCCCTTGCCCAGGAGGCCCACCATCCGGTACCGGCCCGCGAGCACGCTCCCGGGCGCGAACCGCTCACCCTCGAGCAGGATGCTGCTGTCCCCGGTCAGGCTCGAAGCGCCCCCACTCCCATTCCCCGACCCGCCGCCTGTCCCGTTCGCCCCGCTGCTCAGCCCCAGGTCGACCGTCCGGTCCAGATCGAGCGTCGAACGAGTCAGATCGCCCTCGCCGCCCGAGCCGCCCTCGCCGCCGCCGCCCGATTCGAGGGCCTCGCCACAGAATGGACAATTGCCGCCGGCGACCGGGACCGCCCCCGACCTCCCGGACTCTTCGATGTGCTCGCCGCATGCCGGACAACTGGCCATAGAGAGCACCATCCTAGAGTTGCGCGGCGGGCGCAGAAACCGCCCGCTCAGGATCGCACCATGCCCTTGTACGAATACATCTGCGAAACGGACGGCACTGTTCTCGAACTCATCCGCCCTATGGCCGATGCGGACAAGCCCGTGCCCGACCCCGACGGCAAGGGCCGCGCCTTCAAGCGCCGGCACTCGACCTTCTCGGCGGGCGGGAGCGCCTCCGCATCCGCGGGCGCCTCGCCCGCGGGGGGCTGCTGCCCCTGCGGCAAGTCGGCCAACGCCTGCGGCATGAAGAAATAGCCCATCCCCTGGGCGGCGCCGGTCCGGCTTGGCACGCCGATTGTGTCTGTCCGGCCGGATGAGCTACGGACTCCAGATCTCGGCCTCGGGCGTTTCGACCGCCCTCTACCGGCAGAACGTGCTGGCGAACAACCTCGCCAACATGGACACCGCCGGGTTCAAGCCGGACTCGACGTTCCAGATCACCCGCCGGGCCGCCCGCGAAGAAGACGGGCTGGGCGACCTCCCCTCCAACGACCTGCTCGAGCAGCTCGGCGGCGGCGTGCTCATGGGCGCCAACCGCATCAGTTTCTCGCAGGGGTCACTGCGGACCACCAACAATCCCCTGGATGTGGCGATCCGCGGCGACGGCTTCTTCCTGGTCAAGGACGAATCAGACAACTCCGGCGACAGCCTCCGCCTGACCCGCGACGGCCGCTTCACCCGCGACAACCGCCAGCGTCTGGTGCTGGCGTCGAGCGGCCTCCCGGTCCTGGACGCAACCGGCCGCGAGATCTTCATCGCCGGCAAGGGCGCTGTGACGATCGACGGCGAAGGCAACATCCTCGCCGGCAACCGAACTATCGCCCGCCTGGGCGTGGTCGAGGTCCCCGGGCGCGAGCAGCTGCGCAAACTCGGCGGCGGGCTCTTCGGGGCCCCCGCGGGGGTGATCGATGGCCGCAAGCCGGCTTCCGGCCAGGTCGTTCAGGGCGCGATCGAGGAGTCGGCGGTCAACGAGATCAAGACGCTTCTGGACCTCCAGGCCGCGGCCCGCGAGGTGGACACCAATATCTGGCTGATGCAGCAGCACGACCGGCTCATGGAACGGGCCATCGTGGGCATCGGCCGCGTGGCCTGAGCAGGGTGGAACCCGCCGCGGCCGTAACACGCCGCCTCAGGGAGGGAACGGACCATGGCAATCAACGCGTTGCAGTCGTCGGCATCGGGTCTCTCAGCGCTCAACGTGGCGCTCGATGTCACGGCCAACAACCTGGCCAACCTGAACACGCCCGGCTTCAAGGCCAGCCGCGTGAACTTCCAGGATCTGCTCTACATCGAGAAGGCCCAGCCCGGCGTGCTCAACGCGAACCAGGACGAGCGGCCCATCGGCCTCTACGTAGGTCTAGGCGTCAAGGTCTCGGGCACGCAGCTCGAACTCAACCAGGGCGCGCCGCAGGCCACGGGCCGGCCGCTCGACCTCCTCATCGACGGCGAGGGCTTCTTTGAAGTCTCGGTCGAGGACTCGCTCGGACCCGGCGGCCGCGCGTACACACGCGCCGGCAACTTCACGCTGAACTCCGAGGGCGAGATCGTCCTGGCCAACGACCAGGGCCGCCGCATCGAGCCGGTGATCCAGATCCCGCCCGACGCCAAGAACCTGACCATCAGCTCCGACGGCCGCGTCTACTACTCGATCGGCGGCGAGGCCGAGCCGGTCGAGGCGGGCCAGATCCAGATCGCGACCTTCCTAAACCCCGCGGGTCTTAAGCCGGTGGGCGACAACCTGTTCGTGGAGACCGCCGCCAGCGGCGACCCGCAGGTCGGCAACCCGGGCGAAGAGGCCCGCGGCTCGCTGATCCAGTTCATGCTCGAATCGTCCAACGTCGACCCGACCAAGGAACTGATCGAACTGATCCGCACCCAGCGGGCCTTCGAGATGAACAGTCAGGCGATCCGCGCCGCGGACGAGACGCTCCGAAGCGTCGCTCAGCTGAGGCGGTAATCCATGATGCGACTCTTGACCATCATCGTGGCGGCCTTCGCCGCGGCCGCGCTCGGATCCGACGGCGCTACGACCGTCACCCTGCGGCACCGGGTCGATCCCGCCGCGGCGGCGGGCGGGTACACCGTGCAGGAAGTCGCCACGGTCGAGGGGCCCCTGGCCGAGACGATCGGCCGGCTGCCGGTCGCCCCCACGGGCGACCGCGTGGATGCCACCTCGGTCCGGACCGCGCTCAAGGAAGCCGGCGTCAACATGGGGCTGGTGGTGATCGGCGGGCAGCCGTGCCGGATCGATGCGGCGCCAGTGGCCCCCCGGGCCGCCACAGGACCGCGCCCCGCCCGCGATGCTCAGCCCGAAGAGATCGCCTGGGCCGAGGGCGACACCGTGCGGACCCGGATCATCGCCCGCCTCGCCGCGGCGTTCGATGTGTCCGTGGATGACCTGCAGATCGGGTTCGACGCTGCGGATGCCCCACTGCTCAACACTCCCGCCGCGGACCGCACCGTCGTGATCAAGCCGCTGGCGAACTCAGACCGCATTCCCCTGAATGTGCAGATCTTTCTCGGCGACCAGCTGGTCTCGAACCAGACAATCCGCGCGGCGGTGAAGGTCCGGCGCGATTGC
>JBDZUZ010000114.1:0-12575 GCA_040255445.1 Planctomycetaceae bacterium
GATGAACTGCCTGTCAGCACGCCGCACCCGCCCCGCTCGCCTCGGCGACCGGAGCACGCGTCGGGCCGATGCCGGGCACCGGAGGAGGTTCCCGGCTCCGTTCGACGAAGCCACGGGGATTCGTCACCCCCGTTTTCGGAAGCTCTCTCTTTGCAAGGAGTGTCGTGTATGCGGAACCGCAATCGTAAGGCCTTTACGCTGGTCGAAATCCTGATCGTGGTCGTGATCCTGGGCATCCTGGCGGCGATCGTCGTCCCCCAGTTCACCAACGCGACGCAGGACGCCCAGCAGGGCAACCTGCGGGCTCAGGTCAAGAGCCTGCAGAACCAGATCGAGCTCTTCAAGGCTCGTTCGACCGACGGCCAGTACCCCGACCTCGTCGGCGGCGGCTGGGACGTCCTGATCAACGGTGATTACATCAAGGCCGCCCCGAAGAACCCCTTCAACGGCAGCGAGACCGTCGCCGCCGCCGCGGCCGCCGGCAACGGCTGGCACTACGACCGCGCCACCGGCGAGCTCGGCGCCTGCTACTTCGATGAGGCCAACGGCGTCCTCACCCCGGACGCCCCCTGAGCCTGCATCCGCGGCATGAAATCGATCGGGTGATCCTCACCTGATCACACCAACCGCAGACCCGATCGGAGAGAGATGCTCCGATCGGGTTCTTTTGTCGAAGGTCCGTGAATCCTCCCCCGGTCTCGCCGGGGCACAGCGAGGAGGTCCGATGCACGCCGCCCGCCGCTTCACCCGTCCCGCCTTCACTCTCGTCGAAATCCTGATCGTGGTCGTGATCCTGGGGATCCTCGCCGCGGTGGTCATCCCGCAATTCTCCAACGCAACACAGCAGGCCCAGGAACGCGCGGCGGTCGACCAGCTCAACAAGGTCCGCTCCGCCGTGGCGGTGTACTACCTCCGCGAGGGCGGCGTCTACCCGGACATCACCGCCGGCGACGGCACCTGGGGCGGGCTCATGAGCGCTTCGTACCTGCGCGAGCCGCCGCAGAACATGTGGGTGCCCGGCCCGGCGCAGAAGATCGTCGTGCTGCAGCCCGCGCCCGATGCCGCTTATCAGACCACGCACGGCTGGGTCTTCAACGCCGCCACGGGCGATCTGTGGGCCGGCAGCTTCGACGGCGACGACCAGCCGCTGCGCCCCTGATCGCGGTGGGGAGCGGATTGTTCCAGGCCATGGGGTCTTCACCGCCATTTGGCTGATCGACCCCCACCGGTCCGGCCGATCCACAAGGCGAGCCCACCGGAGTATCCCCGATGAAGATTCACAGCCGACTCCTCGCCTCCCGCCTGTACACGAACCTCGCGCTCACGGGCGTGGCGGTGCTGCTGGGGGCGATCGCCCTGAGCGGCCGGCCGCTCCCCGCGGTCGAGTCGGTCGCCGCGGCCCAGCCCGAGGCGGGCCTCTACAACGACGGCAACGAGCCCACCGGCATGGTGAGCGCCGCCGAGCAGCGCAAGATCATGATCAACGAACTCCGCCAGATCTCGGCCCGCATCGAGCGGCTCGAGACGGCGATGAACAAGGGCATCAACGTTCGCGTCAAGGAGATGCCCGCGCAGGCGGACAACTCCAAGAACGCCAAGTAAGCGCCCGCCAGGCGTGCGTGGCCGAGCCGGAGGATGAGATCGTGCGTTCCCGATCCGCATCGTCGATTCAACGCGCATACACGCTGGTCGAAGTGCTGATCGTCGTCACGGTGCTCGGCATCGCCGGCGCGATGGTCGTGCCTTCCTTCGGCCAGATCGGCGTCCTGCGCGTGCAGGGCGCGGTCCGCACCATCGTCTCCGACATCACCGTTGCGCAGTCCGACGCCATCGCCTTCCAGCGCGGCCAGGGCATGCAGTTCTTCGCCGACCCGACCGCGAGCCGGTACGTCGTCGCCGAAGTCGTCAACGGCAACTTCGACATCGAGCTCGACAAGGTCCGCGAGCAGATGATCGGCGGCGCCGAGTTCGGCGGCGTGTTCATCGACAACATCAACCTGCCCAACAACCGTCTGATCTTCGATGAGCTGGGCGGCCCGGTCACCGGCCCCGACAGCGGCGTCCCCGCGGGCACCGGCTGGATCGAACTCGCCGGCCCCACCCAGCGGTTCCGCATCACCATCGAGGCGTACACCGGCCGGGTCACGGTGCAGACGATCGAGGACGAGATCGTGATCGACGGCTGATCGCCGCGACACCCAGGAGTGCGTCAGATGCGTTGCAACGGTCAGTGCGGTAGCTCGACGCGGCGGCTGCTGGTCGGCGGTCTCGCGGTCGCGATGGCGTTCGGCGCCTTCATCTGGCTCAAGCTCCGCCTGGTAACGGATGTGCCCCGGACGGCGTACGCCGAACCGAAGGAAACCTCCGCCCGGAAGGCCGGCGCGGCGGGCGAGGACGCACCCGGGGCCACCGAGCCCGCTCCTCAGGAGCCCGGCGCTCCCGAGCGCCCCGGCCAGCCCTAGCCCCCCCCGCCGGGCGCACCACCGGGCCCATGTCGGGCCGCGGTCGCGGCCGGAGGTTCGGTAGGATGGGGCCAGGTGAACAAGTCCGAGACATCCGCGCTCTACACCACGGATTTCCGCGTCGAGTTCGAGGCGGAGACCGAGCAGCTTTTGCGCCGCCGCTTCCTGTGGTTCACGGGGCTCATGAGCGGGATCGGGCTCTTCGTTCTCACGCTCAGCGTGATCGTCACGGTGATCCGGATGATCGACCGCGGTCTCGCGGTGCTCTCGGAGCTCCCGCTCGACCAGGTCCTTGCATTCACACTCGGCGCGATCGACATCGCCGCGTTCGTGCTGTGCTTCGTCGTGGTCCGCAAGAACAGCGTGAGCCGCGGCCAGTTGCTGCAACTGACGCTCCTGCTGGTGCTCTTCGACGGGCTCATCCAGATCGGCGTGAAGTACGCCGGAGTGCCGGGCTCGATGGGCTTGTTCGGCATCATGGTCACGCACCTGACCGCGTGCCTGTTCCTGCCGTGGACGCCGGCGCAGGCGCTGCGGCCGATCGTGCCGCTGCTGATCCTCAACGCGCTGCTCGAGACGGTGCTGGGCAGCGGCAGCGCGCTGGCCAAGTTCCTCTCGATCTCGCTGACGCCGCTCATCGCCGGGCCCGGCGTCCTTGTCTGCTGGCTGCGGCACTCCCGCCGCACTGAGAACTACAAGCTCCGATTCTTCCAGCAGCGCTACGGCGAGGTCCGCCGCGAACTCACCGATGCGCGGCGCATCCACGAAGCCCTGTTCCCCAAGCCGATCCGCAACGGCAGCCTGCGCTTCCGCTACGAATACGAGCCCATGCGGCAGATCGGCGGCGACTACCTCTACGCCTTCCGTTCCAACCCCGACACCCCCGATGAGGTTCTCAATATCGTCGTGATGGATGTCACCGGTCACGGCATCGCCGCGGCGCTCACGGTCAACCGGCTGTACGGAGAGCTCGAGCGTGTCTTCGCCGAGCACCCCGAGGTCGGGCCCGGCGCGGTGCTGGAGCTGCTCAACCGCTACACCTTCCTCACGCTCGCGTCGCACAGCGTGTACGTCACCGCGGTGTGCGTCCGCGTCGAGCTCAAGCACAGCCGCCTGCGGTACGCCAGCGGCGGTCACCCGCACGCATACCTGCGAACGGTCGACGGCCGCGTCGACGAACTGGCCTCGACGGCGTTCGTGCTGGGCGTCTGCGATGTCGACGAGTTCGATCCGTGCGAGGAGGTCCGGGACTTCGGCCCCGGCGATGTGCTCCTGATCTATACGGACGGCGCAACCGAGGCCAAGAACGCCGAGGGCCGGATGCTGGGCCTGGCCGGGATCCGCCGGATCATCGCCAGCGGGCCACGCTCTGCCTCGGCGGATGAGGACGGCCCGGGCTGGCCGCGCAAGATCCTCGCCGCGGTCGAGAACCACCGCATGGGCCCACCCGCGGACGACACGCTGGTGGTTGAGATCTGCCGCTCGCTCAACACCCCGACCCCGAGCGGGTCGGCGACCGCCTCGGTCCATGTCCGTTCACGGCAAGCCACGCCGGCGGCCGAGCGGCGGCCGGTGAGCCCCTAGCGGATCGGTTCCGAGCGGCAGTCAGTCCTTCACGCCCTCGACCCCGCCCTTGTCGGTGTACTTGGTCAGGGCCGCGGCCAGGTCCACCCCGTTGATGTTGGCCAGGGTCGCCAGCCAGGCCAGGACATCGGCGAACTCCTCGGCGAGGTTGGCCTGCTCGGCGGGGGTGGGGGTCTTGCCGGGGGCGTTGTTCTGGAGGGCGGTGGCGAGCTCGCCCAGTTCCTCGATGAACCACATGAAGGTGCCCGGCGTGCCGCGGGCGGAGTCGGTCTTGTAGTAGCGGTCGCGGATGAGGGCCTGGAAGGCGGCGATCGTCAGGTTCTGGTTCGGGTTGGGCGTGGGGCTGCTGCTCATGGGGCAGGAGGCTAGGCCCGGGGAGTGGGAGGGGGCGCGATCCGAACGCCTGCCCACCGACGCCGCCCCCGGCGCTTGTCCACCGTTGGCGTGCGGCTACCATTCCGACCCTGAACTCGGGCCGGGGCCCGGGTTGTTTCTGTGTTGAACCGGATCGGAGCAGTATGCCCACAATCAACCAGCTTGTCCGCAAGCCGCGGCGTCAGATCGCCGCGAAGTCGAAGGTCAAGGACCTCGAAGAATGCCCGCAGCGTCGCGGCGTGTGCATCATCGTGCGCACGACCACGCCCAAGAAGCCCAACTCGGCTCTCCGCAAGATCGCCCGTGTGCGCCTGTCGAACGGCAAGGAAGTCACGGCGTACATCGGCGGCGAGGGCCACAACCTGCAGGAGCACTCGATCGTGCTCGTGCGCGGCGGCCGCGTCCGCGACCTTCCCGGTGTGCGCTACCACATCGTGCGTGGCTCGCTCGACTGCCTCGGCGTCGAGGGCCGCAAGAAGGGCCGCTCGAAGTACGGCGCCAAGAAGGGCAAGGGTTAATCGTTCTGACTTTCGGAATGAGCAACGTCACAAGGCAGTAATCACGCGAACGCTCTCACCCGGCGCCGCGTGGTGAAGGTCTCGGCCGAGAGCCAATAGGCCACGAGCCGCAGCCTCCAAAGGAGTATCGAATGGGTCGCAAGAGTTTCACCGCTGCCGCCAAGCAGCTCCGCCCCGATCCCCGGTTCAACGATCTGGTTCTCTCCCGGTTCATCAACTGCATCATGTACGACGGCAAGAAGGCCGTCGCCCAGCGGGTCATGTACGACGCGTTCGACGTGATCCAGGGCAAGCTCGCCAAGGAGACCTCCCCCGATGCGCCCAAGGAGGCGATCGAGGTCTTCCAGATGGCGATCGAGAACGTGAAGCCCTTCGTCGAGGTGCGCAGCAAGCGCATCGGCGGCGCCAACTACCAGGTGCCCATGCAGGTCAACCGCAAGCGTCAGCAGTCGCTGGCGTTCCGCTGGATCATCGACGCCGCCCGCTCCGAGCGCGGCCGCCCGATGTCGCAGCGCCTCGCGGAAGAGCTGTACTCCGCGGCGAAGAAGGAAGGCAAGGCGATGCAGACGCGCGAGCAGACGCACCGCATGGCCGAGGCCAACCGCGCCTTCGCCCACTTCGCGTAATCGGTCGTACCTCACTGAATCGTTCGACGCCGCGGGCTTCAGGGGCCCGCGGCGTTGTTTTTGGATTCCGTGGCATCGGCATTCTGCCGATGTGTTATGCGCCGCTCGCGCAGGAACGCGCACCTCGGACGGGGGTCGGTGCTGCAAGTACGCACTTGCCGCAGCCGGCCGCCGTCCGAGCGACGCGGCGCTGCGCTATGTACGCCCAACACATCGGCAGAATGCCGATGCCACGGCGGATCAGCGAAGCGTGTGGTTCTCGCGGTCCCACTCTTCCGCAAGTACCGCCCACCCGAGCGTGTCGGTCCAGCCCAGCCGATCGACCCAGCGGTCGTTCCTTGCGTGCAGTTCGCGGCGGAGGCCGATGCGGTCGGGCACGCGGCAGGATCGTTCGTTCGCGGTGGATGCGTAGATCACGATGCGGCGGAAGCCGTAGCCGCCTTCGGCCTGGGGCGCGAAACCGTGGGAGATGTTCAGGCGGGTGGCCCGCGTGATCACGCCGCGGCCGCGGACATCGGCGCGGAGCCAGTAGCCGGTCTCTGCGGTGGCGGTCGCCGCGTTGATGCAGTTGAAACCCGTGCCGCCCAGCAGCGAGCCGCTCTCGAGATCGAAGACGCCGCGGACATAGCCGAGAGCGCGGTGCGCCGGATCGCAGGGGGTGAGCGCGGTCCGGGCGAAGAGGTCGATATCGGCGCGGGAGGCGGCGACATCGGCGTGAGAGAAACCGGCCCACGGGAGCCAGGGCAGAAGCGAATCGCGCGAAGCGTCGATCGCGGCGAAGAGTGATTCGGCATCGGCGGGGGTGTAGTGGCGGAGGCGCAGGCCCAGGCCGTCGATCGCGCCGGGTGGAGTTGCGGGCGCGGTCCAGGGTGGTGGTTTCTGTGCTGGGGTGTTCGTCATCGCATTGGCCTCGGCTCTGCCTTGCGTGGCATCGGCATTCTGCCGATGGGGAGACTTCCGTTGCGCATCGCCGCGTCGCTCGGACGGCGGCTGGTGGTGCGACGCTGGGCACACGCCGCTCCGGCCCCTGTCCGAGGTGCGCGTTCCTGCGCGAGCGGCGCACAACACATCGGCAGAATGCCGATGCCACGGAGAGGAGGCCACGGGAGGCGATGCTACCCTCTCGAGTGCCCGAGCCATCACGATACCACCGCCAGATGATTTTGCCCGAGATCGGGGCGGAGGGGCAGGCCGCGCTCGCGCGGGCGCACGCGGCGGTGATCGGGGTTGGCGCGCTGGGGTGTCAGGTCGCGGACATGCTCGCGCGGGCGGGGGTGGGGCGGCTGACGCTGGTTGATCGTGATCTGGTGGATCGCACCAACCTGCAGCGGCAGACGCTGTTCACCGAGGTCGATGCGGCGGAGCGGCTGCCCAAGGCCGCGGCGGCGGAGGCGAGGCTGCGGGCGGTCAACAGCGAGATTCAAATTGAAGGGATCGCGGCGGATGTGACATCGGCGAACGCGGCGCGGCTGTTCGCGGAAGCGCCGACGGTGTTCGTTGATGGAACGGACAACTTCGAGACGCGGTACCTGATCAACGATCTGGCGGTGAAGCTGGGTGTGCCGATGGTGTACGGCGGCGTGATCGCCGGCCGCGGCATGGCGGCGACGTTCGTGCCCGGCGGGGCGTGCCTGCGGTGCGTGTTCCCCGAAGCGCCGGCGGCGGGGTCGCAGCCGACGTGCGACACCGCGGGCGTGTTCGGGCCGGCGGTGGCGGTGGTGGGGGCGTGTGAGGCGGCGGATGCGCTCAAGATCTGCGCGGGTCGCGCGGATCTCTTGAGCGGCACGCTGCTGTCGTTCGATCTCTTTACGAACGAGCGGCGGCGGGTGGATCTGTCGCGGAGCAGGGATGCGCAGTGCCCGTGCTGCGGGGCGCGGCGGTTCGAGTTTCTGGAGGGCGGGGAGCGCGAGGCGAGTTCGAGCCTGTGCGGTCAGAACGCGGTGCAGGTGTCGCCCGCCGCGGCGGTGACGGTGGATCTTGCCGCGCTGGCCGCGCGGCTGGCGCCGCACAGCGCGGTGCGGCAGAACCGGTTCATGGTGCGGGCGGCTTTCAACGAGTCAGCGCTGGCGGGGCTGGAGATCACGGTGTTTTCGGATGGGCGGGCGATCGTGCACGGGACGGAGCGCGCGGAGGTGGCGCGGTCGGTGTACGCGCGGTTTGTGGGGGGGTGAGGCACGAGCATTGCTGCCTTGGGTACCCCCACGCTCCGCGTGGGGTAGGAGGGGCAACGGCGTCGAGCTGGGCACTTGCACGTTCGCCCCACACGGAGTGTGGGGGTACCCCGGAAACTGCCGCGGACTGTGCCCGACGGCCGATCAGATCGCTATGCCCAAGTGCCTTCCTCTGAGCGTCGTCTGTCTGGTCCTCGCGTCGAGCGTGGTTGCGCAGCCTGTGCCTGACTACGGGATCGAGTGGCGGACCATCGGCGCACCCGGAAACGAGGACGCCTCGCCGGCCGACTTCCCGGGTCTCGAGCCTCCCGCGGGCTTCGGGCCGATGGGGCGTGTTGACTACGAGTTCCGGATGTCCCATACGGAGCTCACGGTCTCGCAGTACTTCGAGTTCGTGCAGACCTACACGCGGTGGAATCCGGCGGCGGCGTTCGACTCCGGCCTGTACGGCTCGCACATCGTGCGTCTCAACAACGATCCAAGCAATCTGCAGTGGTGGATGTTCCCCGATGCGGTCAACGCCCCGGCGGACATGGCGTGGCTCTACGCCGCGCGGTATGTGAACTGGCTGCACAACGACAAGGCCGATGCGCTCTGGGCCTTCGAGACCGGCGCGTACGACATGAGCACCTTCGTCCGCGGTCCTGATGGCTTCTGGACCGGGCAGACGCAGCACAGCCCGGGGGCTCGATTCTGGATCCCCTCGCTGGACGAGTGGACCAAGGCGATGCACTACGACCCCAACAAGCACGGACCTGGGCGGCCGGGCTACTGGGTGTATCCGCACTCGAGCGACGAGTCGCCGGTTGGCGGCCTGCCGGGCACGCAAGGTGCGGAAACGGGCGCGGGTGAGTACCCGGGCGGCGAAGGCTACCGGCTGTACCCGGTTGGTTCGTATCCGGATGCTCAGTCGCCGTGGGGGTTGCTCGATGGCTCGGGCGGCGTCAGCGAACTTCTGGTCTACCACGGTAGCCCGTTCTTCGCTCTTCCGGCTCGCGGCAGCAGGACAACTCTGCTTGACCACTTCTTCGCGGATCGGATCGACTCAACCTTTGGCGTAGGCATTAACTTCGCGGTCTCTGGGCTTCGGATTGCCGGGGTCGTGCCGGCGCCGGCGAGCGTGGTGTTGAGTGCGATGGCGGCGTCGGTCTGCATTTGCAGGCGGCGCGGGTCGTGGTAGTGCGTCAGGTGCTCCTGGTCCGTCGCGGCGATGGAGCGGAAGGGTAACGGCGTCGAGCTGCGCGGTTGCACGTTCGCCCCACACGGAGTGTGGGGGTACCCCGGAGAGAAGGCACTGCGCGAGCGGGGTGTGCAATGAGGACGCGGGGCGTGGGAGGCACCGACTTTCAGAGCAAAGTCGGTGGCACGGAACCCGACTCGGAGTGTGGGGTTCCCGGGAAGCGTTCCGATTTCAGGTTTGCTGATACTCTGCCGCCATGCGCACACGCAACTCCGCAATCTGGGTCGCTCTCACTCTCGCCGCGTTGCCCGGCGCGGTGCTCGCGCAGGGGCCGATTTCCGGGGACGATCCGCGGTGGGCGGTAATCGGCGCTGTCGGGAATCAGCCGATGCTGCGGCCGTACCCTGGGGATGATCCGCGGCCAGCGGGGCGCGTTGATTATGTCTACCGGATGGCGCGGTACGAGATCACGACGGGCGAGTGGCTGGAGTTCGTCAACACGTTCTCGACGCGATCGGACGAGTGGCGGCTCTTCGCCGAGCCGGTCATCTGGAGCGCGGTGATCGACTGGAGTTACGACGGCCCGGGCTACCGGTGGATGCTGCACGAGGGCGAGGACGCTGCGCGGATGCCGGTGGCGGGGATCAGTTGGCGAGATGCGGCGATGTATTGCAACTGGCTGCACAACGGGAAGTCTGCCGCGGTCGAGGCGATCCAGGACGGCGCGTACGACACATCGACGTTCTACACCTTTCCGGATCGGTCGTTTACCGACCAGCCGACCCATCACCCTGATGCGCGGTACTGGATCCCGACGCTCGATGAGTGGCTGAAGGCGGTTCACTACGACCCCAACAAGGGCGGTGCGGGCGTCGAAGGCTGGTGGGCGTTCCCGCACAGCTCCGATGTGGCGCCGATCGGAGGGCCGCCGGGGATCGGCGAAGCGAACTTCGGGTTCGATCCGCCGACGTCTATGGGCGCGTGGGGGATCCCTGTGGGGTCGTATCCCGAAGTGATGTCGCCGTGGGGGTTGTTCGATGCATCAGGGGGTGCATCGGAGCATCTGGAGGAGATTCTGTATTGGGATTCGCCAGATGGCCCGAGGCCTGAGGATCGTTGGTTTGATGGATCGTGGGCTTCATCGCCTGCGAGGATCGCCGAGGTTCTTGATGATGTGCAATGGAATTTGGCGTTCGCTCCGGGATCGGCATATGCGTACACCGGATTGCGGTTGGCGTCGGCGGTGCCGGGGCCTTCGGGGTTGGTGCTGGTGGGTGTGGTCGCGTGGGGTGGCTTGTTGAGGCGGAGCCGCGCGCATTCGTGAGTTCGAACATCGGTTGCCGGGTTGGTCATCGAGCTGGGCCCTTGCACGTTCACCCCACGCGGAGCGTGGGGGTACCCCGGAAGAGAAGGCACTGCGCGAGCGGGCGGTGCAATGAGGATGCGGCACCTGGGAGGCACCGACTTTCAAAGCAAAGTCGGTGGCACGGAACCCCACTCGGAGAGTGGGGGTACCCAAGGCAGATCACGCTTCGCGGGTCGCTCCGGGTTTCCAGAGGACATCGCCGGCGCCGTTGTTGTTGGCGCAGCGCGAGAGGACGAAGAGGAGGTCGCTGAGGCGGTTGAGGTATTTGATCGCTTCGGCGTTGGTGCGGTCGGGTTCGTGGTGCATCAGCGTGACGCCGAGGCGCTCAGCGCGGCGGACGATGGTGCGGGCGAGGTGCAGGGCCGCGGCGAGGGGGGTGCCGGCGGGGAGGACGAAGCTGGTGAGGTCCTCGAGGTGCTCGTTGAACTCATCGATCTCGTTCTCGAGGCGTTTGGTCTGGGTTGCGATGATGCGGAGGGCCTTGCCGGGCTCTTCGCCGGTTGATCGCGGCGTGGCGATGTCGGCGCCGAGGTCGAACATGTCGTGCTGGACGAGGCGGAGGACGCGGCCGATGCGGGCTGGCATGTCGTGCGGTATGTCGGTGGCTGCGGCGCCTGTCGGTTGCGCGGCGGCGCTGGTCCCCTTGCCGGGGGCGGCATCATCGGCGGGGCAGTGGATGACCGCCATGCCGATCGCCGCGTTGGCTTCATCGACGGTGCCGTAGGTCTCGACGCGGAGGTCGTCCTTGGGGACGCGTTCGCCGGAAGCGAGGCCGGTGGTGCCGTCGTCGCCGCTGCGTGTGTAAATCCTGTTGAGTTTGACCATGGCGGGGCTTTCCTTCAGACTGGCGGAGTCAGACAGTAGCGGCGGGTTCGTGTGAGCCGAATCGTGCGGTGGGGCGGAGCCCCGGGGTGTTCGCCGCGGCGGTCATGGAGGATGAGGTGCAGGCGATCGGTGCGAGAGATGAGCAGGCCGAGGCGGCGGCGGCCGAAGTCGGGCACGCCGAGGAGCGGGGCCTGCTGCGGCGGTGGAAGCGTAGAGACTTCACGAGCGTCGGGGGCGGGATGGATCCCGCCGCGGATGTGGGCCCGCTGATGTCGCGGATCCTCCGCTGCCGCGGGCTGGGCGATGCCGCCGCGGCGGAGCTGTTCCTCTCGCCGCTGCTCAAGCACCTGCACGATCCATCGCTGATGCCGGACCTGGACCGCGCTGCGGAGCGGATCCTCGCCGCGGCGAAACGTGGCGAGACGATCGCGATCTACGGGGACTACGACGTCGACGGTGTGACCGCGACGGCGATCCTGTATCACACGCTGCGGCACATCTGCCCCGCGGCGAGCATTGTGACGTATGTGCCGCACCGGCTCGAAGAGGGGTACGGGCTCAACGCCGAGGCGATCGCGGAGCTCGCTGATGCGGGCGCAAAGGTCATCGTCAGCGTCGATTGCGGGATCACCGCGGTTGAGCCGGCGCGGGTTGCGCGGGAGCGCGGCGTCGATCTGATCATCACCGATCATCACAATCCGCCCGCGGATGATTCGCTGCTGCCGCCGGCCTTCGCCGTGGTGCATCCGCGGCGGCCGGGGTCGCGGTACCCGTACGGCGAATTGTGCGGCGCGGGCGTGGCTTTCAAGCTGGCGTGGCGGCTGGCGACGATGGAATGCGGCGGTGTACGCGTCGGCGAATCGACGCGCGATCTGCTGCTGGAGTTGCTGGGCTTGTGCTCGCTGGGCGTGATCGCGGACGTGGTGCCGCTCAACGGCGAGAACCGTGTGATCGCATCGTTTGGCCTGAAGCGCATCAAGCATTCGAGGCTGGAGGGGCTGCGGGCGCTGGTCGAGGCGAGCGGGCTGGCGGGTGAGAACGTCGAGGCGGAGGATGTGGGTTTCAAGCTCGGGCCGCGGCTGAACGCGTGCGGGCGCATGGGGCACGCTCGGGAGGCGGTGGAGCTCCTGACGACGGCGACAGGGCCGCGGGCGATTGAGATCGCGACGCAGCTCTCGCGGCAGAACGATGAGCGGCGGGCCACCGAGCAGCGGATCCTGGAAGAGGCGATCGAGCTCGCCATGGCCGCGGGGATGACGGGGCCCGACAAGCGGGCGATCGTGCTCGCGGCGGAGGGATGGCACGCGGGCGTGGTGGGGATCGTGTGCTCGCGGCTGGTCGAGCGGTTTCATCGGCCGGCGATCTTGCTGGTGCGGAACGCGGACCACTGCGCGGGGTCGGGGCGGTCGATCGATGGGTTCAATCTCCACGGCGCGCTGGAGAAGTGCGCAGCGCGACTGCTGACCTT
>JBDZUZ010000276.1:0-2487 GCA_040255445.1 Planctomycetaceae bacterium
GCCCAGCTGGCTGTAGAGCTGGAACATGTCGCCCCAGCCGTCGGCGCCGCCGCTGAACGCACCGACCGCCGCGGTGTACTCGTCGCGGAAGGCGATGAAGTCGGCGTCGGTGACCTTCTCGGCGTGCTCGGGCAGGAGGAGCTCGCGGGCCGCGGCGAAGTCGCCCTGCTCGATGTTCTCGAACGCCGCGATCGTGCCCTGGTTCACCTGCTGGTCGAGCATCTTGGCGACCTGGGCCGCGCCGATGCCCAGACCGATCCACAGAGCGGAGAAGATGAGGCCCAGGATGATCCCGCCGATGGCCATGCCTTTGCCGGCGAGGCGGCCGCGCGAGCCGGAGATCGCGATCAGTGATGCGATACCCAGGATGACCGCGATCACGCCCAGGCCCGGGATGAAGCAGATCAGCGAGAGCACCAGGGCCATGATGGCCATGATGCTCGTCCGCTCTTCGACATACTCGGGGGTCTGCTGGCCGCCGTAGTTGGACATCGTGCTCATGGTGTGAGGATACCGGGTTTGGCCTGTCTGGGGTGTGAAGACGGGTTTTCGCGCCGTTGGACCGGAATCCGGCCGGTCGGGATCCGGCCCCGCCGGATCGGTTTTGGCCGGCATCGGGTTAGGCCGGCATCGAGCCGCGCAGGCGTCCGATGCTCTCGATCACGATCCGGGCCGCGTTGTCGATCTCGTCGGGGGTCGTAAACCGCGACAGGCTGAAGCGCACGGACCCGTGCGCGATCCGCGGGTCGATCCCCATCGCCAGCAGCACCGGGCTGGGGTCCAGCGAGCCGGAACTGCAGGCGGCGCCGGCGGATGCGCACACGCCCCGTTCACTCAGGAGCAGGAGAATCGCCTCGGACTCGAGCGCGGGGAAGCCCAGGTTGGTGGTGTTCCAGAGCCGCAGGCTGGCGTCCCGCGGCCCGTTGACGACCGCATCGGGCACACCGGCCAGGACCTTGGCCTCGAATCGGTCCCGCAGCACGGCCAGCCGGTCGCGCTCCGCGGCGTGCTCATCGGGCCACGCCGCGGCCTCCGCCGCGGCCGCCCCCGCGCCCAGGATGCCCGGCACGTTCTCGGTGCCGCCGCGCCGGCCCAGTTCCTGCGTGCCCAGTTGGCGGGGCCGCACACGGACGCCGGCGCGGGTGTAGAGCACGCCGATCCCCTTGGGGCCGTGGAACTTGTGGGCCGCGAAGGTCATCAGGTCGAAGGGCGGCGAAGCCTGCCCCCGCTCGTCGGTCTCGGGCTCGATCGGCAGCTTGCCGACCCACTGGGTCGCGTCGCAAAGCATGGGGATGCGGCGCTCGCGGCAGGCCCGCGCCACCTCGACGGCGGGCTGGATCGCGCCGGTCTCGTTGTTGGCCCACTGCAGCACGACGATGGCGGTGCGGTCGGTCAGCCGCGACACGAACTCCGCGGCGTCGACAACGCCGCCGGGCCCGACGGGGGCGCGCTCGATGACGGCGGCGCCGGTCTTCTCCAACTCGTCGGCGAGATCGCGGACCGCCGCGTGCTCGATGGCGGTGGTGAGGATCACTGGTGGGGCCTCGGAGCGCGGCCGCGCGGCGAGCACGCCGCGCATCGCGGCATCGATCGCCTCGGTGCCGCCGGAGGTGAAGGTGATGTCACGGGGCTTGGCGTGGATCAGCCGGGCGATCGACTGCCGTGCGAGTTCGACCTGCTGGCGGGCGGCCTGTCCCGGGCGATGGACGCTGGAGGGGTTGTGCCAGAACTCCGTGACGGCGCGGCGCATCGCCTCGATCACGGCGGGTGTGGGCTGCGTGGTCGCGTTGTTGTCGAGGTAGATCACCGGGGTGATCGTATCGGGCGGTCCGGACGGCCCGATCAGGCCTTGGCGGCCTCTTCGTTCGACCTGCCGACGAGGAGCCGTTCGAGCACGTGCTGCACGTGCCGGCCTTGCGAATCGCGGCCGTGGTCGGGGATCTTCATCGCCGCGAGCACGCCGTAGCCCAAGCCGATATCGATCAGCAGCCAGGCGATGATCTCGGGCGAGAGGATCCGCACCATCTTGCGGTCTTCCTGGGCGCGCTGGATCTCGCGGGCCATGAAGGCGTGCAGGTTCTCGATGTGCTTCTGCACGGCCTTGTGGATCTGCGGGTCGTCGACCTCGGTGATCGCCTGGAGGAAGACGCGGTAGGCGTCGCGGCCTTCTTCGCTGACCATCGGGTTGTCGCCGATGAGGCGCTTGAGGCGCTCGGCGGGGTCGCTGGCGTTGGCGAGGCGGCCTTCCCAGTGGCGGAGGGTCTGCTTGGCGGCGCGCTCGATCAGGCTGACGAAGAGATCGCGTTTGCTCTTGAAATGGCGGTAGATGATCGGCTCGGTGACACCGGCGGCGCGGGCGAGTTCGGCGGTGGTGGCGCGAGCGTAACCATGCCGCGCGAAGAGGTCCGCAGCGCAGTCGAGGAGCTGTTCCTTGCGTTGCGCGGCGGGGAGGCGGCTCATCTCGGTCCCTTCTTGCCCGGTCGCGGG
>JBDZUZ010000115.1:0-12455 GCA_040255445.1 Planctomycetaceae bacterium
GCCAGCGCGCCTTCGGTCACCACCAGGTAGCGGGCGGCGTGCCGGCGTTGCCGCCACGCTCCTCTGGATCGTCGCCGTCGGCGGGGCCATGCGCTGGCTCTACGAGGAGAGCTTCACGACCGGACGCGCGCTGGCGGCGCCGCCCGCCCTTCCCGCCGCATTCGCATCATCCTCCGAAGGGGTCGGACGCTTCCGGTTGATCACCGCGATCCATCCGCGCTGCCCGTGCTCGCTGGCAACCCTCGAGAACCTCGCCCAACTGGCCTCGCGCCACCCAGACCAGCTGCGCATCGACGTCCTGATGTTCCAGCCGCCGCACGCGGAACCCGCGTGGACACGCGGCCGGGCGTGGGACGCCGCCGCCCGGATCCCCGGGGTCACCATCACACCCGACCTCAACGGCGAGCTGGCCGCGAGCCTGGGCGCTGTCACCTCGGGCGCGAGCGTCGCGTACGACCCCAACGGCCGGCTCGTCATGAGCGGCGGGCTGACGCCCTCGCGCGGACACGCCGGCTGGTCGCCCGGCATCGGCCTGATCGACGAAGCGATCGCCGGGAGCGCCGGCGCTGCCGATCCTGTACCCGCTTATGGATGCCCGCTCTCAGAGTGCGAGAGCCAGGGTGACACGCCATGACCGCCGCGGCACCCGGCGCAACGCAGCCCTTGGATCACGCACGCCCCGATGCTGATGCGCTGCTCGCGAACGAACTGCGGGCGCTGCACTCGCACATCGACCGGCTCTTCGCCGTGGTCATGGCGGTGCAATGGGCGGGCGCGATCGTCGCGGCGTCCGTCTTCTCGCCGCTCGCATGGGCTGGCACACAACCGTCGGTCCACCCCCACATGTTCGCGGCGGCATTCATCGGCGGGCTGCTCGCGATCCCGACGATCTGCCTCGCGCTCCTCCGGCCCGGCCACCGCACCACACGCTCCCTCATCGCCATCGCGCAGGTGCTCTTCTCCTCGCTCCTGATCCACCTGCTCGGCGGCCGGATCGAGACGCACTTCCATGTCTTCGGATCGATGGCCTTCCTCGCCCTCTACCGCGAGTGGCGCCTGCTGATCGCCCCTACCGCCGTCGTTGCGGCCGATCACCTCCTCCGAGGTGTGTTCTGGCCGCAGTCGGTCTTCGGCGTTGCGACCGCTCAGGTGTGGCGCACGCTCGAGCACGCGGGCTGGGTGCTCTTCGAAGTGACCGTGCTCAGCTACGGCTGCGCTCACGGGATGCGTCTCATGCGCGAAAGCTGCATCGCCCGCGCCGAACTCGCCCAGGCCCAGGCGCGAACCGAGGCAATCGTCGAAGAGCGCACCCGTGAGCTGGTGCACGCCCGTGAAGCGGCCGAAGCGGCCAGCCGCGCCAAGAGCGACTTCCTCGCCAACATGAGCCACGAGATCCGCACACCGATGACCGCGATCATCGGATACGCCGAACTCCTGGACACGCCCGGCGCGGACACCACACTGACCACCGGCGCTGCAAGCACGATCCGCACCCACGCCAGCCACCTGCTCTCGATCATCAACGACATCCTCGATATGTCGAAGATCGAGGCCGGACGCATGACCGTCGAGGCCGTCGCGACCGACTGCCGCGGGATCGTGCGCGAGGTCGTTGATCTGCTCCGCCCCCGAGCGGCTGCAAAGGGCCTCACGCTCGGCGCCACCGTCGATGACGCAACGCCGGGGCACATCCGCTCGGATCCGATGCGTCTGCGTCAGATCCTGGTGAACCTCGTCGGCAACGCCATCAAGTTCACCGCCGAAGGCTCGGTGCATATCCGTGTGATCGCCGAGCCAGAGTCGCGCATCATCCGTGTCCGGGTGGAGGACACCGGGATCGGCATGACCGAGGAGCAGCGTGCGGTGGTAGCGCGTTTCGAGGCGTTCTCCCAGGGCGACGGTTCGATGTCCCGACGCTTCGGCGGCACAGGGCTGGGGCTGCGCATCAGCAACGCGCTGGCGGGCATGCTCGGCGGCGGGCTCGCGGTCGAGTCCACGCCCGGCCGCGGCAGTGTCTTCACGCTCACGATCGCATCGGGCGACCCGATCGAAGAGCCCGCAGCGTCCACCCCTGTGCAGCCCCCGCTGCCGGCCACCGCAGCGCCGCTCGCCGGGATTCGGATTCTGCTGGCCGAGGACGGGATCGACAACCAGCGGCTGATCGCGTTCCACCTCCGGCGTGCCGGGGCCGATGTCACGGTCGTCGCAAACGGTCTGGAGGCGGTCGATGCGCTGCTTGGCCCGGCGGGCGCCCAATACGCCGTCGTCCTGATGGACATGCAGATGCCCGGCGTCGACGGGTACGAAGCGACGCGCCGCCTCCGGCTCGCGGGTGTCCATACCCCGATCGCCGCCCTGACGGCGCACGCGATGGTCGGCGACCGCGAACGATGCCTCGCGGCGGGGTGTACCGAGTACCTGACCAAGCCGATCAATCCGCCCCAACTCATCGCCCTCTGCCGCGCCTTGGCGATAAGCCCGGTCCAGATCGCCGGATAACCCCCCCCGCCCGCGCAGATTTTGCGGAGGGCGAATCAGAGATTCTGTTTTTGTTATGTATGCAGTTTCCCATTGGTGGCTATGCTTGTGCCGCCGATCACGGGAGCAGAGAGAGCAAGACCTCCCACAGACTCGGCATCACCAACACCCCGCGGCGAGCGCCGCCGGGGTCGGGTTTCGCGCCCACCCAATCCGCCGGGCGCGGTCGACTTGTTTGGGAGAGACAGAGATGAAGAACGCCCTGGTCCTCGTTGCCGCCGCCGGCCTCGCCGCCGCCGCGCAGGCCGATGTGCTCGCCACCGAGACCTTCAGCTACCCCGACGGCAACCTCGTCGGCAACAGCGGCAACAGCTGGATCGGCCACAGCGCCCCCGGCGTGACGCCCGTGCAGGTCACCGGCGGCGCCGCCGTCCTGAACCAGGGCAGCGGCTCCCGCGAGGACGCCAGCCTCCCCTTCAGCGAGGTCCTCTCGGGCGATGTCTTCGCCGCGTTCGACTTCACCGTCACCGGCGGCAACAGCACCGTCTACTTCGCGCACTTCCGTGATGCGGGCACGATCTTCCGCTCGCGCGTGTTCGTCACCGCCGGCACGCAGGGCGGCGATTACACCGTCGGCTTCGCCGATGGCAGCTCGGTCGCGGCCACCTGGGCCTCGGACCTGGCCTTCGGCACCACCTACACCGCCATCATCTCCTACAACCGCGACAGCGGCGAGAGCAAGCTCTGGATCAACCCCGTCGACATGAGCAGCACCGCGCTGACCGTCGCCGGCACGGCCAACGCCGCGATCTCGACCTTCGCCCTCCGGCAGGCCGCCGGCAACTCCTCGCAGACGATCGACAACCTCGTCGTCGCGACGACCTTCGCCGAGGTCATCCCGGCCCCGGGCGCGATGGCGCTGGTCGCCGTCGGCGGCCTCGTGATCGCCGGCCGTCGCCGCCGCTGATCTCCAACGACCGCAGCACGCAGACTCCACCCACCGCCGCGGCAGCACGCCGCGGCGGTGTTATTTTTGGAGCGAAGGTGTTCTCGAGCGGTCCGGCGGACTGCCTTGGCAAGAACTGAAAGCCCGCTCATTCTCCCGCCGACATGCGCCGTGCATTGCCCACGCCGCGAGACTCAGCACGACGCGGGCATCCCGCCATGGAGCACCTTCGCATGGAATTCATCCTCGGAATCATCCACCTGGTTCTCTGGATCATCGCTGTGATCGACATCATCGGCAGCAACAAGTCCCTCGGGATGAAGCTCCTCTGGATCCTCATCGTCCTGCTGCTGCCGCTGATCGGGCTGATCATCTACTTCCTGATCGGACGGAAGTAACCCGACATCGGCGTGCTGCCAGCGGAGGCGTGCGCGGCGTCAGCCGCCCGCGCCCTTCGCTGGATACCCCATCGCCTTGAGTTCGGCCAGGACCATGTCCTTGTGGTCGCCCTGCAGTTCAAGCCCATCGGGCGTCGCGGTACCGCCCGCGGCGGCTTTCGCTTTGAACTTCTTCAACAGCGCGGGCAGATCGCTCGCCGCGGCGTCAAGCCCCGTCACGGTCGTCACCCACTTGCCGCGGCGTTTCTCACGCTGCACCCGCGCGTGCTGCTCCGACGGCGGCTTCAAGGACCCGCGCGCATCGCGCGGACAGGCGCATTGATCCAGCGGCTTCTCGCACCGCTCGCAGGTGACCGGCCGCTCGAGCGGTGTGCCCGCGAAGAGCCCCCCCACTGTCATCGTCCCGCCGCGCTGTCCGCGGGCGCCAGACGAATCACCTTGTCGGGCCCGTTCAGCACGACATAGATGCAGCCGTCAGGCCCCGTTGCGACATCGCGCACGCGGCCCTGGCGGAACAGCAGTTCCTCACGCTCGACGACGACCCAGCTATCACCCTCGCGCTTGATCTTGAAGCGATCGACGTTCTGCCCGGAGAGCCCGCCGGCAACCAGGTCGCCGCTCCACTTGGGGAACGCATCGCCCTTGGCGATATCCAGCCCGCACGCGCCGACCGCGGGCAGCCAGATATCGACGGGCATCTTGATGTTCTTGTCCTCGACACCCTTCACATCCGGGAACGGAACGGTCAGGGGCGTGCCCTGGTAGTTGATGCCGTAGGACACGAGCGGCCAGCCGTAGTTGCGGCCCTTCTCGATGATGTTCACCTCGTCGCCGCCGCGGGGCCCGTGCTCGGTCTCCCACAGGTTGCCGTCCGCATCCATCGCGAGGCCCTGCGGGTTGCGGTTGCCGTAGGTGAAGATCGACGGGTACGCATTGCTCTCGCCGACGAACGGGTTGTCCGCCGGAACCTTGCCGTCGTCCCAGAGGCGGTGGATCTTGCCGTTGGGGCGGGAAAGGTCCTGGGCGTGCTCGGCCGCGCCGCGCTCGCCGATGCCGAAGTACACGTAGCGTCGCCCCTCGTCATCGGGCTGGCTGAAGACGATGCGGCAGCCAAAGTGCAGGAACGTGGTCAGATAGTGCTCGGGCTTGGCCTCGAAGATCGTCTCCTGCGCGGTCCACGCCGAGCCGTCGAGCTTGCCGCGCACGACCTTGGTCATCGCGCCGCGCTGCCCGGGATCGGAGAAGGCGAGGTAGACCCAGCCGTTCTTCGCGTGATCCGGGTGGACCGCGACATCCATCAGACCACCCTGCCCGCGGGCCCGGATGCTGGGGAGCCCGCTCACCGGATCGCTCAGCCGGCCATCGCTGAAGATGCGCAGCCGTCCATCGCGCTCGGTGATGAGCATCCGCCCATCGGGCAGCCAGTCGACGGACCACGGGACTTCAACGCCGCCCTCGATGACCTCTTCGACCTTGTACGCGTGGTGCTGCGAGCGGTAGATGCCGCCGTCGGCCGGCTTG
Source organism: Planctomycetaceae bacterium (assembly GCA_040255445.1). Lineage (GTDB taxonomy): Bacteria > Planctomycetota > Phycisphaerae > Phycisphaerales > UBA1924 > JBDZUZ01. Next base: position 5,344 of record JBDZUZ010000115.1, read on the forward strand.
GCGTACTTGCCCTGCTGCAGGCGGTGCTGCTCCTGGAACTCGCGGATGAGCACCGTCAGGCCCCAGATCTCTTCATCGCTGAGCGTCTCGCCGTACGCGGGCATGCCGAAGTTGGGCATGCCCTTCTTCGTCGCATCGAACAGAGCTCGGTTGGAGCCGTCGGTCTCGTAGTCGCCCGCGAGCAGCGAGTTGGCGTTGCCGCCCTGCCCGCGGTCACCGTGGCAGGAAGCGCACTGGTTCTGCCATGTTTCGGCGATCGGGCCGCGGCCGATGCCGAGGCCCTGCGCCATCGCCAGGCCGGTGCAACCAAGAAACGCCAACGCCGCCGGGATCGAGGTACTCATGCAGGCATGGTACCGATCCCGGCGGCGTCGGGCGTGTTCGAGATGAGGCAGGCTTCAGCGGCGGCGGCGGAACGCCGCGGCGAGGCCGAGACCCGCGAGCGCGACCGATGCGGGCGCCGGGACCACCGTGATCACGGTCGTGAAGTAGGCAACGCCGTTCGCGTATTCGGGCGCCCAGATGAAAGCGGCGGAAGGAGAGATCGACGGCCGAAGGCTCCACGGACTCACGCCGTTGTCTCCCAGGTACACCGGCGCCGAGGTGCTGATACCGAAGGCGCTCGAGCTCACCACCCAGTCGGTCGTGTTGGTCAACAGCGACTGCGTGCCGTTGGAAAACTCGGCATCGGTGCTCGACAAGCTGAACTGGCCGATGAACATCTCCGGGCGGCCGAAGTCAACAGCGCGAACATGCAGGTAATAGGTGCCGGCCGATGGGATCTCGACGGATCCGGAGTAGGTGGTCCCCCAACTGTTGCCAGTCAGCCAGTTCGGGCCGGCAATGGTCGGCGATGTGCTGAGCGATGCCTGGAACTCATTGTCGGCTGTCATCGAGCCGCTGAGCGTGATCTGGCCGAGGGCGGGCGCAGCGACAGCAAGGCCCACAACGACGAACGCAGCGAACGGTTTCACGGTTGTTCTCTCTCTCATGTCCGAACCCGCGTGACGCACCCGGCAACACCGGATCCCGTCGACGGCGCGGGAATCAGACACCGAAGCGTACACCCGACTCGCCGAGCCCGGCAAGGGTTTCTCCGTGCGGCCGACGGATGGCCGGATCGGCTCAGTCCGATAAATACTGACAGACTCAGTACTTAAATCGCTCGCTTTCATGCCGGCGCCTGACGCCCTTGGCCCGGAGCGGCTCAGGGACGGCGCCGCTTGGAAACGAGCAATCCGCCCAGCCCGGCGAGCACCAGGACACCCGGCGCCGGCAGCGGTGCGACCGTCAGGTCGAGAATGTCCCGCTGGTTGAAGTTCGGCAGCGTCCCCGGCACCGAACCGATCGTCGTCACCGTCCGCGCATTGAAGTCGATCGTGCGGAGAGTGTTGGCTCCGGACGTCGAGCCGTTCGACGCCAGATACGCGCGGTCATCACGCGACCAGTCGATGAACAGCCCTTGGTCCGCGACCATGTTGGGCGATCCAACCTCGCCCAGGTTCTCGATGTCGTAGCGGTTGAGATTGTTCAGGCTCAGCCGGTAGTACGAATCGAAGGTGTTGTCGACGGCGTAGAACGTCCCCGTCGAGTCGCAGGCCAGCGCTGTCAGCTGCCGGTTCACCGTACCCCAGATCGTACGAGTGTTGGTGATCAGCCCGGTGGTGACATCGATCGTGTACATTCGCGCGTAGTTGCTGTTGTTACCGGAAATGATCCCGAGCCCGTACAGCTGCTGATCGACCGGGTTGTAGGCCAGATCACGGATGATGTACCCGTTGAGATCCTGCCCGCCGACATAGGTCGCCGCGCCCGTGGTCGTGTCGATCGTGTACAGCCCGCCCGCGCCGGGGCCGATCGTCCGCGTCGCCGAGTAGGCGTACAGCGTACTGCCGACAAAGTCGAGACCCGCGAGCGGGTTGTTACTCGAGACACCCGTGTCGCCCACGAGCTGCACATTGCCCGGGTTCGACAGATCGAACGAGACCAGGAAGTTGCTCGGCGATGCCGGCCGGATGCCGAAGGCCATCTGCGCGGCCGCGGGGAACGCAACGACAGCACACGCCGCGAGGGCCGCGGCGGAACGAAGAACGTACGACATCCTGAAGGCTCCTGTCTCTCTCGCGGCCGGGGGTTGGCCGACTACAAATGCGGACACACGAACCGACGCCGCGTGCGTTCCCCGCCCGGCGGGCGAGCGGGGAGACGCGGCGTTTCTCTCTCCCGGACACAGCTATATACGCGGGCGGGGCCGGTCTATAGGGTCGCGAGCTCTGCGTTTAGCGCGATCGCCGTGGCGGGCCGGCCGGCCCGGACTACACCCGCGTCCGGCCGCTCCGCGTCGCGATCTTGCTGCGGATGTCGAGCGCCACAAGAAGCGTGGTCAACAGCAGCACCGCGCCCGCCGCGAAAACCGCCGTCAGTGGCTTCTCGACGAAACCCGCCGCGGCGAGGATCGCCGGCCCCAGAATCAGGAAGTAGCGCAGGCCGATGTTCCGCGTCGGCGCCCGCACCACCCGCACAACATCCCCCACCTCGACACCCAGCCCGCGGTGCCGGATGTCGATGTCGATCGTGATGGTCGGCAGTTCGTAGTCGACGGTGGCGTGCGTCACGCGCTGGAGGTCAACGAGCTTGTACGGCGTGACGAACAGCCGCGGCTGCCGCATCCGCTGGTTGATCCGCTGCTGGACCTGACGATCTGTTCGCATCGCGGCCCGCAGCACCTGCCGCTGCCGGTTGGGCGCTGTGACCTCGATGTGATCGCCCGCATCGATACCCAGCACCGTCAGGTCCTCGGCGCTGATCCGCGCCACCGGAGTCTCCATGTCCTCGATCGCCGAGTAGTCGATGCGCATGAGCTGGGCCTGCGTGCCCAGCAGGAACTCCGGCGAGAGGTAGCGCAGGCCGCGGCGGATCCGAGCCGTCAGTGCGTTCCATCGCCTGCGCCAGCCCGTGTACTTTGGCGGCAGGGCCCCGGGCACGATCTCAACAACGTCACCGATGTTCACGCCAAGCGCGATGCGGATCTTCTGATCAAGCCGGACGGTCCCCGGCCGCATGTCATCACGAACGCGTGCCGCGGCCTTGCTCGCTCGCCAGTTCTGTATCACGGCCGGCGCGGCCAGCACGCGGCACGGGATCGTCCGCCCGCCGCCCGCGAGCGACTCGTGCGGCGGATCCACGAGCTCGATCGAGTACCCGTCGTCCAGATCGTTGAGGTGCGCCCGCGGGTAGAGCGACCGCTCGATGCGGATCAGCTTCCGGGGCGCAATCCCCTCCGTGGACGTGACGTCACGCGGCAGGACCGCGATGTACTCGCGGTGCGCGCCGTCGCGGTTCTCTGTGGGCAGCACACGCGCGAAGTGGCCGGCGGGGGCGGGGACCTTCTCGATCTCACGCGCCCTGGCGATGAGCGGAGCAAAGTCCGAACTGGGTTGGCCGCCGCTCCGCGGCGCGGGCCAGTAGCCGAAAGTGGCCGGATGCAGCGTGCCGCGGCGTTCGCGGGCGGTGGCGTGCTCCAGATAGTGCGTGAGCGTCAGGTCCGATGTGTCGGGATAGACCTGCAGGATCCCGCGGACGATGGTGAGCAGATACTGCAGCGATGGGTAGTTGTGCGCCGGCGAAAGCGTCTGGGCCGTCGTGAAGGTGTACACCGGCTCGGCGGCGGTATCGCTGATGTGGTCGCCCAGGTAGAGCAGCCGGTCGTAGCGCGGCGCGTTGACGGCGAGCACGTGCGCCGCGTGGAGCGATGCGAAGTTCGGTCCGGCTGCAGCGCCGCCCCGGGTTGCCGCGTCATCCCCTGCTCCGCCCTGTGTGAACAGCGACGCCGAGCGATCCGGGGTCAGGCCGTTCTCCTGCGCAACGATCTCGAGGAACTGCGAACGCCGGATGCGGTAAGCGCGGCCGCGCGTGCGCGGGTTAGGCGGGTGGGCGATCGGGAACAGTCGTCCGGTCGTACTGCCGGCCGCGCCGCCTTGCAGCCGCGGCGGCAGTTCGATGAAAGCGGCTCCGCCGCCGTCCCACGATGCAACCGAATCCGCGAAGTACAGCGGGAAGGGGAGCAGCAGCGGCTCGGATGCGGTCCAGAGTTCGCGGTTGGTGCAGCCCGGCTGGATCGTCTCGGCGTTGGGGTGCTTCCCGCCCTCGATGTACACGCGGAACCGCGCGGCCTCCAGGTTCGAGCCGTACGCCGCGTACCAGATGTATTCGCTCGTCGTCGAAGGTGTGGGCATGCTGCGGCTCGCAGCGCGGAATGCTGCCGCCAGCGTATCGATCGACACGGACGGCCTCAATGCGGCGACCTCCACGCAACACGCACTATCGATGCTTCCAAGACTCGAAGACAATCCCGACACCCGAACACAGCGCGATCATCTCCAGAAGCGAGAGGATTCAACACGTTCTGCGGATTCTCCGTTGCATGAGCGTAGCTGATGCGTCACCTTGGTTTGCAGCGCGAGCGACGGCGCTCGCGACGCCCACCACGACTCTCATCTGTGAGGCACCCATGCTGACCACACGGCTCAGTCACGCCGTCGCCGCTCTCGCGAGCATCGCCGCGGCCCTCTTACTCGTCGTCGAGCCCGCCGATGCCCAGGCCGTCGGTCGTGAAGTGATCTATCAAGGCAAGCTCGACGAGAACGGCGCTGCGGCGACCGGCGACTACGAGTTCCGCTTCTCGCTCTGGAACAACGCCACCGTTGGCCAGGGCTCGCAGATCGGCCCGGTGATCGCCGAGAACCTGCTCGTCGAAGACGGCCTCTTCGATGTTGAACTCGACTTCGGCGCGGACGCCTTCAACGGCTTCCAGCGATTCCTGCAGATCGAAGTCCGCGCTGCTGGCGAGACCGACTACACGCTGCTCGGCCGTCAGAAGATCTCGGCAGCGCCGTACGCCGTGCAGACCCGCGGCATCTTCGTGAACGATGCGGGCGATCGCTGGGGCTTCGGAACCATCAACCCCAAACGCGGCCTCCACAACACCGGCGACTACTACGGGCCCGGTCACCTCTGGCTGCACGCGTACTCCGGCGACGGCACCAGCGGCACCGCGTACCTGCAAGCCCGTGATGATTCGGGAACCAGCAACATCGGGCTGCAGTTCCGCACGCAGTCCAACGGCTCGGTCCGCAACCCGCTCTACCTCGCGCCCGGCGGATGGATCGGCATCGGCAACTCCAGTCCCGACGACATGTTGCACGTCAGCGGCACGGTCCGGGCGCGTGCCCTCCGGCTGGTCGGCGGCGCGGATATCGCAGAGCCGTTCAACATTGGGGGCGTTAGCGCAGACGACACGGTGCTTCCGGGCATGGTCGTGGCGATCGATCCAGACAACCCCGGTTCGCTCCGCATCGCCGATGCGGCGTACGACGCCACTGTTGCTGGCATCGTTTCGGGCGCCAACGGCATCGAGACGGGCATGACGCTCGCGCAGGAGGGCACGATCGCCGATGGCGAGCACCCTGTGGCCCTTTCGGGCCGCGTCTGGTGCTGGGTCGATGCGGACATCAACGGCGCAATCAGGCCCGGCGACCTGCTCACCACCAGCATCATCCCCGGCCACGCGATGCGCGCGGATGATCGGGAGAAGGCCTTCGGCGCCACCATCGGCAAGGCCATGACACCGCTCGAGTCAGGCCGCGGCATGGTGCTCGTGCTGGTCAACCTGCACTGACTGTTCTTTCCCAACACTCGCACGCACACATCGACTTGACGGGAAAGGAACCAGGCATGTTCATGACTCGCAGGACTCACTTTCTTCCGGCCATCGCCGCCGCGGCATGTCTCTCCGCCGCGGCCGCTTCGTCATCAGCGCAGACCCTGCCCCCGCCGCCCGATGGCGGGTACACCGCGCCCGATGTCGTCAATCAGTTCGCGCAGCTCGCCCACCACCCCGACCCGCTCGGGATCAACATCGGTGTCGGGCGCGATGCGATCCTCTGCAAGCACTACCAGGGCGTCGCCCGCTACAACAGCCCCGATGGCACGCCGTACCTCCTGATCACCAAGAGCGGCAACACGACGATCAGTTGCCCCGGCGCGAGCTCCGAGCCCGGCGATTTCCTCATCGCGCGGATGGGCTCACGCACCAAAGACGGTCTGCGCTTCCGGTCCAATAAACTCAGCCCGCTCGACAACGCCGAGAACACCGGCGTCTGGTCGTCGGACCGTGTCGTCATCAACATCCCCCTCGACGGCAATGGCGGCCGACCCGCGCTGCGCCACCCCGGCGGCATCCAGGTCGTCGATGGCTACTGCGCCGTCGTTGCGTACGACAATTTCGGGTCGGGCCCGTCGGCGGAACTGCTCATTTTCGATGTCTCGGTGCTCCCCAACACACCCGATCTCGTGCAGCGCATCCCGATCGGGTTCAATGGCGGTACCGTCGCGATAGTCCGCCGCGGGGATGGCTACCTGATCTCGGTCGGCTCCAACGATTCGCGGACGCTCTACCTCTACCAGACGACGACCACGAACCTCGGAGCCGCGAACATCGGCGTCAACGGCTTCCAGCCCGATTTCGTCTGGAGCGTCGACGGCACTTTCACGCCCGCGCTCGTCCGCGCTTCGTGGGAGAACTGGCAGATGATGAACTTCATCCGCCAGGACGACGGCGCGCTTTTCCTGCTCTGCGCTGACAACACGCACTTCGCCGATCAGGCCGACGACGATGTGCTCAAGCTCTACCGCGTCGCCGCCACCGGCTCGCCCGGCCTCAGCACCTTCAACCTCACGCAGTGGCACGGCGCCCGCGATCTCAAGCTCAGCAACCCCCGCACCGGCAACGCCGCGGCGGCCGCCGGCGCGTACATCACACCCAACGGCGACCTCATCGTCTACACCACCGAGCACGAGAACAACGGCGCCAACAACTCCATCCGCGCCGGCGAGATCCGTTCGTACAACATGTCGTACACCAACAACGGAGCCGAGGACCGCAACGACGCCTGGGTCGAGCTCTACGAGGACGACAACGGCTGGTCTGAATCTTCACCCAACCGCAGCCTGATGCTCGAGGGCCGCGACCGCGCCCTCGAGAACTGGCTCGACCTCGACGACGAGGCCGGCTGGGGAGACACGGCGGATTCGCTCCGCTTCTACGCGCCCCC
>JBDZUZ010000116.1:0-12450 GCA_040255445.1 Planctomycetaceae bacterium
CTGCTGACCCACGGCTTGCGGCTTCGCCGCAGCGCCATGGGCAAAACGCTTTCGCCCGCTTTGCGGGCTGGCGTTTCGCTTGAACGACGGGTGCCGCGGGGTCGGGCGCTCAACCGGGGCTGCTCGCTGTACGCGGAGCCGCGGCTCGTTGAAGCTGAAGCATGGCGGCGCCGTCGTGTGTTCGCGGTGCCCGGCGAGATGCCGCGCTGTCCCCCACGCGGAGCGTGGGGGTACCCGGGAGAGGATCAGCCGTTCAGGACGGCGCCGTTGCTTTCGATCACCGTCCGGTACCAGTGCGCGGAGTCTTTGAGGATGCGCTTCTGGGTGGGGAAATCGACGAAGATCAGGCCGAAGCGTTCCTTGTACCCCTCGGCCCACTCGAAGTTGTCCATCAAGGACCAGTGGAAGTAGCCGCGGATGTCGACGCCGTCATTGGCCGCGCGGTTCAGGGCCCGCAGGTAGCGTGTCGTGAAGTCGATCCGCTGCGGGTCGTGGACCTTGCCGTCGAGCGCCACCCAGTCCTGGTTGGAGAGGCCGTTCTCGGTGATGTAGATCGGGAGCCCGTAGCGCTCGTTCATGAACCGCGGGCCCCAGTAGAGCGATTCGGGCTCGACCGGCCAGCGGAACGCGGTCGTTGCGTACCCGACCTGCCGCTCGACGTGTCGCGGCTTGCCGTCGTCGCCCATCGTGACGGGCTGGCCCTCGTAGATGTTGATGCCGATGAAGTCGATCGGCTGCTTCATCGTCTCGAAGTCGCCGGCCTTGGCCTTGGGCACATCGGCCCCGTAGAACGCGAGCCCTTCCTCGGGGTAGTGGCCGAGGATGATCGGATCGTTGTACCAGGTGTTGTTCCAGAGGTTCTTCTTCTCGAAGCCGGCCATCGCCGCGTACGCGGCCTTCACATCGCTGGGGTTCTTCGGGTCCGCGGGCATCCGCGTCACGCACACCGGCGCCCAGCCGACCCGCGCGGGCTTCTTCGCGTGCGCCCGGATCGTCTGCACGCTCAGCCCGTGGGCCAGGAGCGAGTTGTGCAGCGCCAGCAGCTGCTCCTTCATCGGCAGCTGCATCCCCGGCGCGTTCTTCCCATCGCCAAGGCCGAACTGCAGGAAGACCTGCGGCTCGTTGAGCGTCATCCAGTCCGTAACCCTGTCGGACAGGCGGTCGATGATGACCCGGGTGTAATCGGCGAACCACCTGGGCGAATCCGGGTGAGTCCACCCGCCCTTGAGCTGCAGGTCGTACGGGTAGTCCCAGTGGAAGAGCGTCGCGTACGGCGCGATGCCCGCGGCGAGCAGCTCATCAACGAGCTTGTCGTAGAAACCGATGCCGGCCTCGTTCACGCGCCCGACGCCCTCGGGCAACACCCGCGGCCAGGCAATCGAGAAGCGGTAGGCCTGCAGGCCCATCTGCTTCATCAGGCCGACGTCTTCCTTGTACCGATTGTAGTGGTCGCAGGCGACATCGCCGGTGTGGCCCTGCCAGATGCGGCCGGGGGTGCGGCAGAACACATCCCACACGGACTGGCCGCGGCCGTCCTGGGTGGCAGCGCCCTCGATCTGGTAGGAGGACGCGGCAGCGCCCCAGAGGAAGTTCTTCGGAAAGGTCATCAGGGTCTCCGGCGGTCAATACTCGATGCGAACCCGGGCCGGGAGGGTACGGACCATGACGGCCTCTGTCGTGTGCTCGGCGGGTTCATCGTTGATGAACGCGGCCCGGATCGGGCGGTCCGCCGCGGCCCACACCCGGACGCCCCCGGGCGGCGTCTCTTTCATCCCGGCGACCTCGAAGATCTCGGCCCCGTCCTCCATCCGGGCGGTGATGCCCACCTGGCCCCAGCGGGTGTGGAGGCCGCGGATCGAAAGCCCCTCGGCCCGCTCGGCCAGCCACGCCTGCGGCACACCCGCCAGCAGCACGAGGCTGTCATCGGCCTCGTCTTCGTAGGCGAACATCGCGTTGATGGCGTTGAGGTAGTCCGAGCCCACCCAGGTGTGCGGCATGTCGCCGATGAACTTCGGGGTTGAGGCTTCATTCCAGACCACCTCGGCCCAGTGCCGCCAGCCGGCGGGCCGCTGGTGGGTCATGAACCAGTCGAGAGCTTCCAGAGCGCGGTCACGTTGGCCCATGCGGACGAATGCGCCGATGTGACGGACCTCGTAGGGCGTGTAGCCCTCCCACTCGCCGGTATCGCGACGCTTTTCGAAGAACGCCCAGTACTTGTCGAAGGTGTTCTTCAGCAGACCCTGCGGCAGGTTCTCCGCTTCGCCGCACGGGAAGAACGCGATGGTCGTCGAGGTCGAGTCGAAATCGCCGAGCTCAACGCACCCCGGGATGTAGTCGATGTCGTGCTGCTTCGTGGCGAGAAGGATGGAGTTCACCAGGCAGGAGCGGAACTCGTCTGTGATCTCGCTGTAGCGTTCCGCCGCCTCGGTCTCGCCGAGCTCCCCGGCGATGTAGACCGCGTCCTTGAGCCCCTTGAGCACGAACAGGTCGTCCCAGTAGGAGTGCATCGGCTTGGCCGAGTACCCCTCGTGGCTGATTGATTCGGGCACCAGCCCGAAGAAGGCGTGCAGCGGCGAGCCGGGCTCGGCGTATTCGGGCGTCATCCGCGTGGCGCGGATCTCCTGGATGTAGTCGACAGCCTTGACGACGTTGGACCAGTGGCGGCGGAGGAAGTCCTTGTCCCCCGTCGCCCGGTAGTCGTTGGCGATGGCGAAGATGAGCTGCCCGTGGCTGTCGTGCTCGGGGACCGGGTCCGGCCCGCGCGTGTCCACAACGCACGGCACCTTGCCGCTCTCGAACTGGTGCGCTGCGAACCACTCGACCCACGCGCGTACCGGCTCGCGGATCCCCGCTTCGAGGAGCGCGGCGGAGGTCATCGAGCCATCCCGGGCCCACGACCGCTCGTAGGACCGCGACCCCGGCTGGATCGCCGGCCCATCGCGGTTGACGAGGATGTAGCCGAGTTGGGCGCGGTAGGTATCGGCGATCGGCTTCGCGGAGGGCGGGAGGTCGAGCGTCACCGCTCCGGTGAGATTCCGCCACTCCTCGATGACATCGGCGCGGTCCGTGATCGTCTCGAGCGGCTGCATCGCTTCCCCGCCGGGCGTCAGATTCGCCGCGAGGGTAATGGTCTGCGAAGACCCCGGTTCGAGTCGGATCGCGATGTGTGCCGCGGCGGTGAGCATGCCGGCGGGGTCGCCGCCCATCCGCAGCGAGGCCTGATCCCCGCGCTCGATCGCGGCGATCGGATCGACTCCGGCGGGAAAGACACCGAACCGGTGCGACTCGGGCGTGAAGCCGGGAAACCGCAGCCGGAAATCGTTGTTGACGACGATCGAATCGCCCGTCTGCCACGCGGTGCGGATCGGGCTGAACCCGCCGTCGAAGTTCAGATTCTGCCACGGCGGATTGACCTGGTACGGCCGGACCAGCAGCACGAGATCGCCCACCAGCGGCCGATCGCCGGTGTTTGTGACCTCGTAGGCGACCACGACCTGCTCTGACCCGCTGATCGCCTGCGCATGCGGACGTACCGCGAGCGTGGCGCCATCGAACGCGACCGAATATTCGGGGAGCGGGAGCGACCCATCCGCGAGCGCATGCGAGCGTTCGCCATCGGCCCACGTCATCATCTGACCGCCGACATCGAGGAACGGTTCGATCGTGAAACCGCGCTTGCCGATCTCCACCGCGCCGTCTTCGCTCAGCAGCGCTTCGTGCACGCCGCCGGGAACGCCGACGACGGTCCAGTACACCTGCTCATTCAAGGCCCACCGCGGGTAGCGGCCGCGGGGAGCGTCCTTCGCCGCGGCGGCGATGAAACCGTTCGCCGGCCCCGCCTCCGCGCCGGAGAGCACGCTCACCTCGGCGACGGGAAGACTGACCAGGGCATCGTGGGCCAATGTGATCGTGTCAGCAGCGCATTCGCCGAGCCAGATCCGTGTCTCTTCGCCTACAGCGGTGGCGGTGAATTTGCGGCTGGACACGTCTCCATCGGACACGGTGACCGACAACTGCGTCGGGTCGAGCGGAGCGCCCCAGCGCACGACAACAGCACCCACCTCACGCGAACCATCGAGTTGCAGCGTCATCGTGTTGTTCGGCACGATCACGGTGTGCGTCGACAGGTCGCCGTCAACGGCGGATTCCTGAGGCACACTCGCCTCGAGCTTGATCGGCCCCTCCGTTGGAGCCGGCAACTCGCGGAACGTCAGCTCATCCAGCCACACCGTCCCAGCGCCGCCCTCATTGCTCGCCACCGCAAACTCGAGCATCCCCAGCCGCGTCAGCGGCTTGCCCGCCAGCGGCCCCCACGCGAAGGAGAAGTGCCGCCGCCGATACTCGATCCGCTTCCACTCCGCGGGAAACTCGAACGCCCGCTTGTTGACCCACCAGACGCTCTCGCCGCTCTCATCGAGCAGTTTGAATTCGAGGTTGTTGTTCGGCGATTCGCCACGCACCAGGAATCCGAACGCGTAGTTCTCCGGCAGGTCCCGCGGCACATCCCGCTGCACGATGCAGTACCCGCCGCCCGTGACGAACCGGTAGTCCAGCCGCAGGCACGCACCGTTCGGGCCGAAGTCCCGCGAGACCGATGCCTCGACCCCCTCGGGCGTCACCACCCGCCACGCCTCGATCGATTCGAAAGTATCGATGACAACGACATCGCTCTGCTGCCCGGCGGGCGCAAGGGCGCTCGCGAGCACGGTGACGAAGCAGAATGCCGCGGTGAAGATCCGGCGCATCGACGCCTCCCATCAGGCCAGGCGGGGGCGCGGCGGGGCGGCCGCAGCGCGAGAACCCCGCGATGGAAACGCTTTCATTGTCGGCCCATCGTGCCCGAAGGCAACCCCCCCGCGGCCAAAGTCCGCGGAGTCCGGTCGGCCGGTCAGTTCTGGCTGCCGTTCCCGCCGGATGGGCCCCTGGCCATGCCGTCGCCAGAGAGCCGGCCCGCGGCGACGGTCTGGGCCGCGGCCTGGTCCGGGCGGAATGCGCGGCGGCCGATCTCGGTCGAGAACCCCAGCGCCCCCTGCAGGCCCCGCTTCATGTCGAAGACCAGGCTCAGCGTCAGCGGCACCAACAGCAGCGTGAAGATCGTCGACACCAACAGCCCGCCGCAGACAACAGCGCCCAGTCCGCGGTACATCTCCGACCCCGCGCCGGGCGCGAGCACCAGCGGCAGACCGCCGCCCAGCGTCGTGAGCGCGGTCATGAAGATCGGCCGCAGCCGCGTGCGGACGCTCTCCTTGATCGCGAGCATCGGCGGGAGGGCTTCATCACCCTCGAACGCCTCCCCGGCCTTGCCGGGCACCATGAAATTGAGCGTCTGTTCGACGACGAGGATCGCGTTGTTGACGACCGTGCCGATGAGGATCACGAACCCGATCATCGTGAGCACATCGAGTTGCTGGGGCGCGATGGTCTCCATCCGCACCGTCCAGTCGTGCACGATCTTGAGCGCGAGGAACCCGCCCACCACCGCCAGCGGCACGCTGAACATGATCACCAGCGGGTACAGGAAGCTCTCGAAGAGAGCGCACATGAGCAGGTACGTCACCAGCAGCGCCCAGATGAACCGCGCGGTCAGAAGCTGCGGCGCCTGCCCGATCGAGAAGAGTGCGCCGCCGACGATCAGCGCCATCAGCAGGGCCCCGATAGCGCCATAGACGAACGACCCCGACCGCCGACGACCGCTCCGCACGAGGCAGAACGCCGCGACCGCGATGCCCGCCGCGGCGATCACCGCGGAGACGACATTGAGCACGGTTGTGATCGGCCCGCTGTCGCCGGTGGGCGCAGCGCCGAAGAGCGATGCCTTGACCTCGTCGAGCTTGGCCGCGGTGCCTTCCAGTCGGATCCGCATGGTGCGGTCGATAAGGCCCGCCTGCGTCGCCGGCCCGATGATCTCCTCGCGGATCTGGGCCATCACATCCTCGAGTCTCGAGTCCTGCGGCGGCTGGATCCGCAGGGTCACCGCCGGCAGTTCTTCGATCCGCTGGATCTCCTGCTCGGCGCGGGCCGGCACGATCTCGACAACCGACGACAGCGGCACCACCGGCCCCGCGGGCGTTGCAACCGGGATTTGCGTCAGCCGGTCGAGCGTCTCGAGCCTGCCGCCCTCGGGCAGCACCATGATGTCGATGTTGCGGCCGTCGAGAATGTACTCGCCCGCAAATGCGCCGTCGAAAAGTCCTCGCACAGCGACTCCGACATCCGCGGTGCGGAGCCCGAGTTCGCGGCCCAGGTCGTTCACGCGGACCCGGGTCTCGGGCTGCGTCAGGTTGAAGTTGGCGGGATCGGGCCGGACCGAGCCCCAGCCATACTTGCCGCCGGCGATGCCGAGCATCATCTGCGCCGCCGCGGTGACGCGGCGGATATCGGGGCCGGAGATCTCGAGATCGATCGTGTTCCCGCCGCCGACGCCGCGGCCGAAGATCGATGACTGCTGCGCGCCGCCGAATGAGTCGGGGATCGACGTCATCGCGTTGGTGAAGAGGCTGCCGACGGGGATGACCACCTGCGGGTCCTGGCTGGTGCCACCGACGAACATGCCGCCCTGGAACGCGCCGATGAAGAAGTTGTCGACCGGCATCGGGTCGAAGGGATCGTTGGGTTTGTCGAAGCGGCGGATCGGCGGCAGCTTTTCGAGCGATGCCGGGTCGTCCAGATCCGCCTCGACATACGGCTTGATCTTGCTCTCGATGCTCTGTGCGATCTCGCGCTGCTGCTCGACCGAGAGCCCCGGCGGGATCAGCAGCCCGCCGAAGACAAGGTTGCGGTTCCCCGGCGGCAGGTAATCCAGCGGCGGCGCGAGGTAATACGCCCCGAAGATGCTGCCCGCGGCGAGAACAATGATCGCGACCGGCCGCAGCGTCCACGACCGCCAGCCGGTGATCAGCCAGTGCACGAACCCGGCGACCGCCGCCGCGAACCGCGCGAAGAGCGGCACGATGCCGAAGAGCTGGCTGAATCGCGATGGCTTCTTCTCAGACCCCTTCTCCGACCGATCGACCGTCCCCACCCGGCGCGTGCCGAAGAGGATGTTGCACGCCGCGGGCACCACCGTGATGGCGACGACGAGTGAGTTGACGACCGCCACGGCCATCGCCAGCGACAGATCGAAGAAGAGCTGCCCGGCTTCCTCGCGGATCGTCAGGATCGGGATGAAGACGCAAACCGTGGTCAGGGTTGAGGCGAGGATGGCGCCCCAGACCTCGCGCGCCCCGCGGTACACCGCCAGCGCGGGCGGATCACCCAACGCCCGCCGCCGCACGATGTTCTCCAGCACCACGATCGCGTTGTCAACGACCATTCCCGTCGCGAACGCAAGCCCCGCCAGCGAGATCACATTCAGCGTCCGCCCCGCGGCGAGGATCACCAGGAATGTTCCGATCACCGAGATCGGGATCGCCATCGCGATCACACCCGTCGCCCGCGCCGAGCGCAGGAACACCACCAGCACGATGATCGCGAGCAGACCGCCCTTCCAGAGATTCCCCAGCACCAGCTCGACCGCGCTGTCGATGTACGTTGTCTCGTCGTACACCTGACGCATCCGCAGGTGCGGGCCGACCACGGGGTGCAGGCGGGGAAGGATCTCGGCGCGGACTTCCTCGAGCCGGCCCCGCACATCCTCCATCACCGTCATCACATTCGCGTTGCTCTGGCGGATCACGTTCATCGCCAGGCACGGCTCGCCCAGCGATCGCACGAAGCCGCGCGCCTTCTGATGCCCCAGATCCACCTCGCCGATATCGCGGACATAGACCGGCTTGCCGTCGCGGTAGGCAACGACCGTGTCGAGCACCTGCGCGGTGTCGGTGAAGCGGCCCAGCACGCGGACACGGATATCCCGCTTGCCCTCGGCGATCGTGCCCGCGGAGACATCACGATTCTCCCGCTGGATCGCATCGATCACCTGCGCGTGCGTGAGCGAGCGCAGCGCGAGCCGGGTCTGGTCCAGCTTCACCTGGATCTCCATCTCCCGGCCGCCGTAGATGTTCACCTCGGCGACGCCGTCGACACGCTCGAGGTAGGGCTTCACCTCGCGGTCCATCGCCGTGTAGATCGTGCTGATATCGAAGTCCGGGTACTGCGCCTTCACCGCCGGGTCGAGATCAATGATGATCCACGCGATCGCGTTCTCCGCAGCGCCCTCCGCCGCCTTGATCGCGGGTTCATCGACCTCCTCCGGATAATCCTCGACCTGCCGCAGCGAGTCGGAAACCTCCTGCAGCGCGCGGTTGATGTTGGAGCCGATGTAGAACTCGAGCGTCACCTCATTGCCGCCTTGCCGGCTGATCGACCGCATGGTCTTGAGGTTCGAGACGTTCTTGAGCTGCTCTTCCTGCTTGCGCGTCACCTCATCGACGACTTCCTGCGGGCTCCGCCCCGGCCACGCCGTCGTCACCGTGATGATCGGCCGATCGACCGTCGGCGTGAGCTGGATCGGGATCGCCGTCAGGCCGATCAGCCCGAACAGCACCACGAGCAGCACGCCCACGCTCACAGAGACCGGCTTGTTGATAGCCCAGCGGATGATGTCCATGGCGGTCCTTGAAACGGGTTCGTTCTGAGCGTTGTGACTCTGGTCGCCGGATCAGCCGCCGGTGGCAGGGCGTTCGGCCCCGCCGGCGCCTTCAGAGGCCGGCGGCTCGGCCGAGGGCCGCCGCGACCCGCCTTCCATCCCAGGAGGGCCGCCACCCGGCCCGCCCGCGGCGGGGAACTCATCACGATTCAGCACGTTCAGCGGCTGGCCCGGGAAGATCCGCTCGTTGCCGCGGACCACGACGCGGGCGCCCGGACGCAGCATCGGCGCCTCGACCGCCACCCGCTCGCCCATCCCGAAGAGCGACCGCACCCGCGCCACCATCGCTACCGGCCCCTGCTCGAAGAACAGGAACTCGCCGGCATCATCGCGCAGCATCGCATCCTTCGGCACCGTCAGGTACTGCCCGCTCGTGCCCGTTGGCACGAGACCGACGATGCTCATGCCCGGACGGAGCCGCTCCTCCGTGTTCTCCAGCCGCACCCGCACCGGGAACAGCCGCGAGAGCAGATCGGCATCGGGCACCACACCCAGCATCGAAGCCTCGAACTCCTCGCCCATCGCGACCACGCGGACACGGACCGAGCCCGAGTCACTCACCGAGCCGATGTACGCCTCGGGCACATCGAGCCAGCCCTCGAGCTCCTTCAGCGAGACGATCTCCGCGATCGCCGACCCCTGCGACACCCATTGCCCGACCTCGGTCATCTTCGCGACAACGCGGCCGTCGAAGGGCGCGCGGATCGTCATCTGATCAAGCGCACGCTCGGCTTCCGCGAGCTCCACCCGCGCTGTGGCGAGATCGGCCTGCGCCTGCGCCAGCCGCGCCTCGCTGAGCAGCACCGAAGTCCGCCGATCGTCGAGCTCACTCTCCGACGCCGCGGCGGTCATCTTGAGAGCCGAGAACCGCTCGACCTCGCGGCGCGACCGCTCGAGCTCTGCCTGACGCTCGCGGAGCTCACCCTCGCGGGCCTGCACCACGGCCTTCGCGCGATCGACCTGCAGCCCGGCGAGCTGATCATCGAGCCGCGCAACCACATCACCCGCCGCGACCGCATCGCCCGCATTGAGATCCATCGCGATCACGCGGCCGGGCTCTTCGGTCGCCACCAGCGACCGCCGCGCTGTCCGCAGCCGCCCCGTCACCTCGCGCAGCCGCTCGGCGGTCTCCATCTTCGCTTCACCCAGCACGACGTTGGCCGGCGGCGGCCCCTGCTGTGCCGCGGCGGGCGCTGTGGCCCACAGACACGCGAACAGGGGACGGAGGACTAGAACAGCAGATTGAAACACGCGTTTCATACGAGATTCCATGCGTCGAGCGTAGGCACACCGATGCGGCCCCCGATGCCGCCCGGCGGATGTTCTCAGACAATCGCAGCACTCGGCCCCGGGCCGCCACCGTCAGAATCCCGCGGCCGCCGCGGATCAGTCCGCCGGCAGAGCACGCGGCGTGAACCGGCCGCCGCCGGGCTGATCGGTCACCTTGTACTCGCGGACGATTACCTCGCCGCGGCGGAGCGTTGTGTGCGCGAACCCGCCCAGTTCGTGCCCCTCGTAGGGCGACCAGTCGGCCCGACCCTGCATCCTGGCAGGATCCACCTTCACGCGTCGCTTCGGGTCGATCAGCACGATGTCCGCATCGAAGCCGGGCGCGATGTCGCCCTTGCGGCTCCCGCCCGAGGCGCGGCCGTGGGACATCCCCCCGTCGTACAAGCCCATGATCCGCGCCGGGTTCGTCGAGAGCAGCGTGACGAGGTCCTGCATATCGATGCGGCCGCGCTGTACACCCAGCGTGTACATGAGCGGCAGCAGCGTCTCGAGCCCCGGCAGACCCATCGGGATCTTCGTGAAATCGCCGTACCCCTCCGGTGTCATCCACATCGACTTCTGCTCGCGCGTGAACGAACAGGTATCGGTCGAGACAACCGACACTTCCGCGCCGAGCCCGGCCCACAGCCGCTCGATGTCGGCCTGCTTCTTGACCTGCGGGCAGCACGCGAACAGGTGCCCATCGGACCGCCCGAAGACGCTGTCATCCAGCACAAGGTACTGCACGCACGTCTCCGCGATCACCGGAGCCCCGCGTTCCTGCGCTGCGGCGATGATGTCCGCGCCCTCGCCGGTCGACATGTGCACGACATACAGCCGGCCGCCCGTCACCTCCGACCAGTGCACCGCCCGCTCGATCGCCTCGGCCTCGATGAAGTTCGGCCGCGTCGTCGCGTGCAGCCGCGCGCCGTGCCGACGCATCTGCTCGGGCGTGTGGTGCCGGCGGATGAGTTCATTCAGCACCAGGCTCGACTCGGCGTGCACGAGCAGCATGGCGTTGTGATCACGCACCGTCTCGAGCGTCGAGTACATGCGGGCGTCATCGCTCCGCCATCCCTCGCTCTCGTAGATCATGAACTCCTTGAAGGTCGGCAGGCCCTTGGCGACCATCGCCGGGATCTCGGAGATATGCCGGTCGTCGGTGATCGCCATATGCCAGCCGAAATCGATCAGGCTGCGGCCCTCGGCCTTCGCCATCCACGCCGCGTGCGCATCCGCCAGTGACTGACCCTTGCCCGGGATGGCAAAGTCGAGCAGCGTCGTCACGCCGCCCGCCGCCGCGGCCCGCGTGCCGTGCACCCAGTCGTCGCACGACACCGTGCCGCAGAAGGGCATCTCGAGGTGCACATGCACATCGATCACGCCGGGGATCACCTCGAGCCCCGTCGCGTCGATCGTCTCACCGACCTTGGCATTGTCGAAAGCGCCACGGGCCCCCACCGCGGCGATCTTCCCATCGCGGATCGCGATGTCGCGGAGCCCGCTGTCGGTCGCGGTGTGAACGGTGCCGCCGCGGATGATCGTGTCGAACTGCATGATGGCTTCCTTGCGTGCGTGAACAGATGGGCCAACGTCCTGAACATCGACCGCCGCGGATCATGATTCGGATCAGGGTGTCCGGGCCGCGCTGACCGCGGCGAGCATCCGCCCCGCCCGGTCGCGGTCGATGCCGTTCTCCCACCGCCCTTGCTTCTTGATGAAACTCCCGACGATCAGGCTGTCCGCGTGCGCCAGCATCGCCGCGGCGTTCTCCGGCGTTACGCCAGAGCCGACCAGGACCGGCAGGCTCCCGTCGACCGAAGCCTTCGCCGCGGCGCTCCGCGCGGCCGCGATGTCCGCCTCCGCCGCGGCCTTCCCCGTCGCCGTGCCGGTGATGATCACACCATCGGCCCCGAAGAACGCCGCGCCCTCCACCGCATCCGCGACCGTCACATCCGCCGTGATCGCGTGCGATGCGTGCTTCTTCTTGATGTCCGCGAAGATCCGGATGTGTTCGGCCCCGATCGCCCGGCGGTACCGGAGCAGTTCGCCCGCTTCCGCCCGCTCGAGCAGCCCCTCATCGGCGATATGGCTGAACACGAAGTTCTCGCAGCGGATGAACTGCGCACCCGCGGCCAACGCCACCGCGATCGCCTCCTTGTTCCCGCCGCTCAGCACCTGCACACCGAGCACGGCCTCCGGCGCGGCCGCGCGCACCGCCAGCACCGCCCGCGTCATCGCCGCGACGATCTCCGGCGGCTTCGCCCCGTGCACATACGGCCGGTCGTGCATGTTCTCGACGATGATGCCGCGGTAGCCCAGCGACGCCAGCATTCCCGCCTCTTCCGCCGCAACCCCGCAGATCTCTTCGATCGAGTGCGAAGCGAATGGCGTCCCGGGCAAAGCCCCGACATGGACCATGCCGAACAACCGCGGCAGTTCCGCCCCGCCGCCATCACCCCCACCGCCCGATCGCTGCTCCGGTCTCATCGCTCGCCGCTCCCAATCCCGCCCGTCCGCGGCGATCCCGCGCGGTCCGTGTACGTCTCCGGCCGCCGGTCACGGAAGAACTGCCACACCTTCCGCACCTCCAG
>JBDZUZ010000117.1:0-658 GCA_040255445.1 Planctomycetaceae bacterium
GGATCAGGTCGTGCCGCGGTGCGTTCGACCACGCCTGAAGGCGTGGCCTACGAGCGGGCAAGCCCGCTGAAGCGGGCTGGGGATGCGCGGACTCAGAGCGCATCTGGTGGGCGCGTGTACTCGTCGTGCAAGGCGATGAGCGAATTGTGCTCGCCTTCGAGCATCAGACCGACCAGAGCCGACGCTTCGAGCCGGCGAGGAGTTCGTGGTACGAGCGCTCGACGAGGGCGCGGTAGGTCGCATCATCGACGGCCTGGCTCTCGAGCGCGCTGGTGCCTTGGACCATCCGCGCGATGCGCTCGGCCTTGCGGCGGGCTTCCCGCTCGCGCAGGGTCTCGATGTCGATGGGGTCGAGACCGAGGGGGAGGCCGAGGGCCTGAGCGACGGCGGCGACGGCATCAAGCGCGACGCGGCCGGCCTGGCCGGAGAGGATGCGCTTGATGGTGGGTTCGGAGACGCCGCTGCGGGCGGCGAGGGCGGGGATGGTCATGCCGAGGGCCTCGCGGCGGGCGGCGAGCTGGGCGGAGATGGTGTGGGCCATTGGGACCATGATCGGATCGTATATGACCCGATTTTGATGTCAAACGGGTCTTTAACGAGCTCATTGAGCTGAATGTTCGTACCTTGACCGGTTGGGCGAGGTGATGGGCCGGGGGCG
>JBDZUZ010000117.1:668-12443 GCA_040255445.1 Planctomycetaceae bacterium
GTATGGGGCACGTTGGGGTGAAGGTTGGTGCGTGGGCGGGTGGGGGGGGGTGGGGGGGCGGGGGCGGGGATGGCCGGAAGGGGTGGGGAAAGGCCGTTGAAACGGGCTCGCGGGATTGCCGCGGGTCGGGTTGTGCAGCGGCGCCTTCAACTACACCTGAAGGCGTGGCCTACAAGCGAGCAAGCCCGCTGAAGCGGGCTGACGCGGCGGCGGTCGTTGCGGGGTGTCGTGAGCGCATCGTCGTTGACGAACGGTGATCGGGGGATGTTGATGCAACTGCACGCTCGGACGGTGCTGCCGACCACAGCACGCTCGGACGCCTGGGAGGCACCGAGATCCGCCCGTCGGCGCTGTTGCCGCGAGCGGGGTGGCGGATCGGGCTGATCTCGGTGGCACGTCGGGGCACGTCGTTGCGCGTTGATCAGGCAACTGGGTCGATGACGACGGGGGTTCCGACGTCGACGGCGTTGAACACTTCGATCGCCGCGGCGTTGCTGAGGCGGATGCAGCCGTGGGAGGCGGGGGTGCCGAGCTTTGCCTCGTCGTTGGTGCCGTGGATGTAGATGTAGCGGCGTTTGGAGTCGATCACGCGGCCGGCGGCATCAACGCCGTGGTTCACGCCGGGCTCGAGGCCGGTGAGCCAGAGGATGCGGGTGAGGACGAGGTCTTCGGGGGTGTGCTGTCCGGGCTGCCAGACCTGGCCGGTGGGCTGGCGGGACTTGAGCACCGCGCCCGAGGGCAGGCCGCCGCCGTGTTTCTCGTCGATCGTGTGCCAGCCGGGCGGGGTCATGTAGGAGCCTTCGAGATTGCCGATGCCGTTCGCGGCGGTCGAGCAGGGGTAGCCGGGGTGGGGCTGGCCGTGGCCGGAAGGGGTGGAGTGAGAGACGCCATCGGGCCCGATCGCGCGGCCGGCCTCGATCATCCAGAGCCGCTGGCGGGGGACGGAGATGTAGATGCCGCGGTCAGCGCCGACCCACTCGCTCCATCCGACGCGATCAAGGTCCGCTTGTTGTATATCGCGTGTCGGCAACGACTTACCTCGCGTGAACGGCGAATGACGGCGACGGCTCTTGGACCCATCACGGCCCCCACCGCCGCGGCGGTTCTCGGGCCCGCCGCAACACCATATTGCCGCCCGCTATCGTGTGCCCTTCCATGGCCCAGACCCCGGACAAGCCCGCTCCGAAAACGCCCGCGATGCAGCAGTACGCCCGCTTCAAGGAGCGGCACCCCGACTGTGTGCTGCTCTTCCGCATGGGCGATTTCTACGAGATGTTCGATGAGGACGCGGTCACGGTCAGCAAGGCTCTGGGCCTGACGCTGACACAACGGACCGCCGGGCAGCCAATGGCGGGCGTGCCGTACCACCAGCTCGATACCTATCTGAAGAAGCTGATCGCGCAGGGGTTCCGCGTTGCGGTGTGCGAGCAGTTGCAGGATGCGAGCCAGGCGAAGGGCGTTGTGCCGCGGGCGGTGACGCGGGTGCTCACGCCGGGGACGCTGGTCGATGATTCGCTGATCGAGGGCGAGTCCATCGGGACGCTCGCCGCGGCGTTCTTCACGGGGTCGGGCGATGAGGCGCCGGCGTCGTGCGCGGTGATGGAAGTCTCGACGGGCGACTTCGTGGTGCTCGATGCGGACCACGACACGATCGCGGATGAATTGCTGCGGCGCGGCGTGCGCGAACTGCTCTACGCATCGACGGCGGATGGCAAGGCCCCGCCGCGGGTCGAGCGGATTCTCAAGCGGCTGCAGATCTCGGGGACGCCGCGGCCGGCGTGGCACTTCCGGCCGCAGGAGGCGATCGAGGCGGTCCGCAAGCACTTCGGTGTGACGACGCTGGCGGGGTTCGGGCTCGCCGATGATGACCCCGCGGCGGTGCCGGCGGGCGCGATCATCCGCTACCTGCTCGAGACGCAGACGATCAGCGAGGAAGATCTCGCGGGCGTCGAGGGGTTGACGGTCGCGAAGGCGACCTTGGCGCATATCCGCCCGCCGCGGCGGGAGCACAGCGAGGCGGCGTGCACGATTGATGCGGTGAGCCTGCGGTCGCTGGAGATCGAGCGGACCATCCGGCCGGGGCCGACGCCGACGGATGGGTCGCTCCTGGGCGTGTTCATCGGGTCGAGCGTGTCGCGGGGGGTGTGCCGCACGGCGATGGGCAAGCGGCTGGTGCGGGACTGGCTGTGCCGGCCGCTGCGGGATGCCGCGGCGATCCGGGCGCGGCAGCGGATCGTGGCGACGTTCATCGAGGATCGGTCGCTGGCGCAGCAGTGCGCGGTGAAGCTCGATGGTGTGCAGGACATCGCGCGGATCGCGGGGCGGCTGGCGATGGGGCGTGCGGGGCCGCGGGACATGGTGGGGCTGGCGAAGTCGCTGGATGCGGCGTGTGTGCTGGCGCAGGTGCTGGAGGGGGCGCCCGCGCTCGCGGGTGTGCGTGATGCGCTGCAGGCGGCGGCGGAGAAGGCGAGGCCGGTCGCCGCGGCGGTGATCGCCGGGTGTGTGGAAGATCCGCCGGCGCTGGCGCGGGATGGCGGGATCTTCAGGGACGGGCACGATGTAGCGCTCGATGAAGCCCGGCTGTTGCAGCGCGATGCCGGCGCGTGGCTGGGCGAGTATCAGCGGCGGCTGATCGAGAAGCACGGGCTGCCGAATCTGAAGGTGGGTTTCAACAAGGTCTTCGGGTACTACATCGAATTGCCCGCCGCGCAGGCGCGGCAGGCGCCCAATGAATTGATCCGGAAGCAGACGCTCAAGAACGCGGAGCGGTACACGACGCCCGAGCTGCGCGAGTTCGAGGCGAAGGTGACGACGGCGGAGTCTCGGGCGCTGGACCGGGAGCGCGAGCTGTTCAGCGCGCTGTGCGAGGAGGCGCTCAAGGTTGTCGAGCACATCGGGCGGGTGAGCGATGAGGTCGCGAAGCTCGATGTGCTGCTGGGCTTTGCGGATAAGGCATCGCGGCGGGGCTGGACGCGGCCGGAGATCGCGGATGAACCGGTGCTGCGGATCAAGCAGGGTCGGCACCCGGTGCTGGATGAGTCGCTGGGGTCGAACTTCGTTCCCAATGATGTGGAGTTGGGAGTCAGCGGTGCGATCGACGATGAGGCGGAGAGCGGCAGAAAGGCCGGAAGCGGCCCCACGCTCGCGCTCATCACCGGCCCCAACATGGCGGGTAAGAGCACGTACATCCGGCAGACCGCGCTGCTGACACTGCTCGCGCACACGGGCTCGTTCATCCCCGCGGAGTCCGCGACGATCGGTGTCACTGACCGCATCTTCACGCGCATCGGCGCCGACGATGCGTTGCACGCGGGGCAGTCGACTTTCATGGTCGAGATGATCGAGACGGCGAACATTCTCAACCACGCGACGGCGCGGAGCCTTGTGGTGCTCGACGAGATCGGGCGCGGCACGAGCACGCTCGACGGTCTCTCGCTGGCGTGGGCGATCGCGGAGTTTCTCGCGAAGGACGATGCCCCGCGGACACTCTTTGCCACGCACTACCACGAGCTGACCGATCTCGAAGAACGCCACTCGGGGAAGGTGCGGAACCTGCATGTTGAGGTCCGCGAGTGGCCGCCGGGTGATCCTTCCGCGCAGATCGTGTTTCTGCACCGGATCCTGCCGGGGCGGACGGATCAGTCCTACGGCGTACACGTGGCGCGGCTCGCGGGGATCCCGGCGAATGTGATCACGCGGGCGCGGGAGATTTTGGGCTCGCTGGCGGTGCATCACGGCCCGGCCGCGGCGGTGCCGGAGCCGGCGAAGCCGGAGTCATTAGGCAAGGGCGCGAAGGACCGGGCGGGCCAGCTCGCGCTCTTCACCGAGTACATGAAGCATCCCGCCGTCGACGCTTTGCAGAAACTCAAGCTCGATGAGCTCACCCCGCTGCAGGCGTTCGATGTCCTGCGGCAGCTCAAGGAATCGGCGAAGGACGGGTGAGCGAACCTGTGCGTGACGCCGCGGCCGGCCGCGGCATCAGAGTGTGTCCGCTTTGGCGGGCATCAACTTCTCAGTACACAACCCGGCGTTCCCGCCGCGTACCCCGATCGATGGAGACCGCATGCTGTCACCCGACTTCCTCCGCACCAAGTTCGCCGCCGCGCTCCCGTACAACGCCTATGTCGCGACGGGCAGCGCGGATCAGCAGGCATCATGGCGAAGGTTCCACGAGAAGGTCCGCCTGGCCGAGCCGCAGCGGGCGGTGATCAAGGCCTTCCAGCGGCGGCTGAACGTCCTGGTGAGTTCGGGGATGTGGTGCGGCGACTGCGTGCAGCAGGTGCCCATGCTTGACCACATCGCGGTGGAGAACCCCGAGTTCGTGCAACTGCGGCTGGTCGACCGCGATCAGCACGCGGACCTGGCCGAGCAGGTCCGGATCTGCGGCGGGCTGCGGGTGCCGACGGTGATCTTCCTGAACGAGGACTTCGACTTCATCGGGCTGTACGGCGACCAGACCCTGTCGCGGTTCCGGGCCAAGGCGGCGCGGTCGCTGGGGGCTTCGTGCCCGCTTCCGGGGGCGGATGTCCCGCCCGACGAGATCGCGGCGACGCTTCAGGACTGGGTGGACCAGTTCGAGCGGGCCCACCTGCTGGTGCGACTGAGCGCCAAGCTCCGGGAGCGGCACGGGGACTGATCGGCGAGCGGACAGCGGCGGGCCCCCGCCGGGACGGCCGGTACACCCGCGGGGTCTGGACGACCGATAGAACTCCAAAGTGCGGTGTGGGAGCGTCCGAGAACGATAAAATCCCCTGCACTAGGACTCGGAATCATCCATCTGCCTGTTCGCGCGGTATATCTCCGTAACGCGGCTCGGGGAGCAAGACGAACCAACCCCGCGACCGATCCGGTTCAGCGTCGTTTCCGCCGATGCTCCGGACTCCATCCTGCCCGTTCGTTTCCCCCCGCGGCCATGGTGGCCGGGGTGAACGGAGCGAAGGAGCTTTTTCCGGTTCGTTTGGGAGAGAGAGATGAAGACTAGCTTTGTGATGGGCGGGCTCGCCCTCGCCATGGCCGCCGGCGCTGCGCAGGCTCAGTACGTCGGCGTCGCCACGCCGCTCGATGCGCCGATCTACAACGATCGCGTGCCGTTCA
The DNA here is from genome assembly GCA_040255445.1 of Planctomycetaceae bacterium. Lineage (GTDB taxonomy): Bacteria > Planctomycetota > Phycisphaerae > Phycisphaerales > UBA1924 > JBDZUZ01. The sequence continues at coordinate 5,763 of JBDZUZ010000117.1, forward strand.
CGGTGTATAACAGCATCCCGGGGCCGTACCAGGCCTTCTCCGCCGCGACCGGCTCGCTCGGCTTTGACGATTACGTCTCGACCGAGGCGGACCAGACCATGCTGCTCGCCCGCTTCCGCTTCGTCGGCGGTATCGCGACGGTGCCGGGCACGCTGCGGGTGTCGTTCTTCGACTCGACGCAGACGCTCGCGAACTCCTTCACCGTGAGCCTGCCCCAGGCCGGAAACTTCATCTGGAACATCAACCTGGGCACGGGCGACGGCGGGGACTCGGTCTTCACCGTCCCGACCGCGGGCTTTGTCGAGATCGAGGCGATCAACGGCGTGACCGGTCAGTGGTTCCTCACGCCGACGGCCGCGGCGGTCGGCTTCAGCGATCCCACCGTCGGCGGCGCCGGCGGCACGCTGAACCACTCGATGGAACTCGTTCGCGTTCCCGCTCCCGCGGCCGCCGCGCTCTTCGGAATGGCCGGGCTTGCCGCGGCGCGTCGTCGCCGCTAACCTCCCGCCAACAATCCGCCCCCCCTCCGCAGCGCCTCCGCCATTCGTGGCTGGAGGCGCTGCTCTTTTTGGCCTTGACGAGCGGGCTGAACATGGACACACTTTGTTGTCCCCGTACCGGGGGTGCCAAGGTAAGCACGGGTCGATCCGCCGACCAGAGTGCAACAAGACGACCGTGGCAGCAGATCGGCCGGCGTCGCCGCAGAGGGAGAGAGAGTCCATGATGTTCAAGGCATCCGCTTGCGCGCTCGTTGCGCTCGCCACCACCATCGCGCACGGCGCGGTCATCTATACCAACACCACGCAGACCGGGAGCCGGTACAACCCGACGCCCGACACGACCGGCGCCCCGCGCATCGCGTTCGATGATGTGCTGATCCCCGCCGCGAACTACGGCGCGAACAGCGTCTTCGAGATCACCAAGGTCTCGATCGGCCTGCGCCGCGCCGGTGTGAACTCGCCCGCGCAGCAGATCTCGCTCTACCACTCGCAGTTCGTGGGCAACACGATCGATATGCCGGTCAATTTCGCGAACTTCCAGATCCCGCAGAGCGGCCCGACGACCGCGTTCGTCACCGAGGTCTGGAGCGTGGGCGACGGTGTGAACACGCTGTTCACGACGTCGCCGAACGAGACGATCGCGCCGGGCTTCGGGGCGTTCGCCATCGGTGTGCGGATGGGCGACACCTCGTCCAATACCGGGTGGCGCGTCACCAGCGGGCCGGATGCGAACATCAACGCGGGCTGGACGTGGGACTTCTCGACCAACACGGCGCAGGGGCCGTTCGTCTTCAGCGGGGCGACGCCGCCGGCGGTGACGATGTACCTGACGGTCGAGGGGAACTTCGTGCCGGCGCCGGGGGTGATGGCGCTGATGACGGCATGTGGGCTGGCCGCGACGCGGCGGCGTCGGTGACCGCGGCGGTGTTGCAGAGGAGCCTGGGAATGAGAACGATGTTGGGTTTGACGGTTGCGCTGGGCCTCGCGGGCCCCGCGGCAGCTGGCGTGCTCTACAAGAACGTCGACGAAACCAACATGCGCGTCAACCCGCTCGCTGACGCCAACGGTGCGCCACGGATCGTGTTTGATGACGTGCTCGTGCCGACATCGGCCTACAACCCCGGGAGTCGGTTCACGGTGACGCGCGTCGGTATCGCTCTGCGGCGGATGGGTATCTTCTCCCCGGCGCAGCGGATCACGTTCTACCACTCGCAATTCGCCGGGGGGCGCCTGGTTGCACCGGTGGAATTCGGCTTTCTCGACATCCCCCAAAGTGGGCCAACAACGCTGCGGGTGACTGAATTGTGGCGTATCGGTGACGGTGTCACGCCGCTGTTCTCGATCGCCCCGGATGAGACACTCGCCGCCGGGTTCGGTGCGTTCGCGATCGGGATCCAGATGGAGGACACGACGACGAACACCGGGTGGCGCACCACGAACGGCCCGATGACAAACCTGAACGCGGGGTGGTACTGGGATCTCGCGGCGGGCGCGCAGACCGGTCCGTTCAACTTCGCGGGGGACAACCCGCCGCCGGTAACGATGTATCTCACGGTCGAGGGGTTCACCGCTCCCGCGCCCGGCGCGATCGCGTTCATGGGGCTTGGCGTTGCCGCGTTGGGCTGGCGACGCCGCTGACAGTCGGGAACCGTGATCTGCCTCAGTGCATCCCGTGCAGACCCGCCGCGAGACGGTCGGCGTTGAGCCGCGCCATCGCGTGCGGGTGGTCCTTGACCAGCTTGACGAGCTGGCTGGGCGAGCACATCAGCCGCGCCGCGGCCCGCTTGATGTCCAGCTTGGCCGCGTAGATCACGTCCATCGCCTCGGCGAGGAGCGCGGGGTAGTCGCGGTGCGACGGGTTGCAACTGATCTTGCCGCCGCCGTTCTCGGGGCAACGGGCAAGCCAGAGTTCCGAACGCACCTCGCCGATGGGGACAACGGCGCGGACATCGGTCGCGAGGTTGAGCCGCAGGCGGAAGAGGGCCATCTTCTTGTTCTGCTCGGCGCTGCGCCGCTCGCCCGCGTGCGCTTCGACCCCGGTGGGCTCGTGCGCCAGCATGACCTTGGTCTCGACCTTGTTGCGGTTCTGGCCGCCGGGGCCCGAGGCACGGCCCTTGCCGATGGTGCACTGCTCCAGGAGCTCATCCTCGGGCAGCGTGGCCGGGTGTGGCCGCTCGACAAGGATGGGCGCGGGGAGCGGCTGCATCACCGGCTCGGCGCCTGCGCAACCGATGTCGTCGGCTCGGCTTGGAGTGTGAGGTCGTCGACAAGGCCCGCGGCGAGCTGGCGGGCACCCAGGCCGGCGATCATTGCGGCGTTGTCCATGCAGTAGCGCATCGGCGGGAGGAGAAGTTTCAGCCCCTTGGCGCCGGCGAACGCCGCGAGTTCGGCCCGCAACCGCGAATTCGCCGTGACACCGCCGCCGGTGACGAGCGACTTGTACCCGCCGCCATCCGCGGCCCGCTCGAGCTTGATCCGCACTGCCTCGACAGCCGCGCGCTGGAAACTCGCGGCGAGATCACGCTTGCGCTTCGGCGTGAGCGGGAGCGGCTCGACCGGCTCGCGCGCATTAGGCACACCCTTTACCTGATACAACAGCGCGGTCTTGAGACCCGAGAAGGAGAAATCGAGCGACTCGCGGCCGAGCCGGCTGATGGGCAGTTCGACCGCGCGGTCATCGGCGCCCGGTTCCTGCGCCAGCCGATCGAGCGCGGGGCCGCCGGGGAAGGGCAGGCCCAGCATCACCGCGGCTTTGTCGAACGCTTCCCCGATCGCATCGTCGATCGTGCCGCCCAGCCGCTCGATCTGCGTCCACGACCGGAGCCGGTATACCGCCGTGTGCCCGCCGCTGACGATCAGCCCCAGCGCGGGGAAGAGCGCATCCTCATCGAATGCCTGCGGCGACTGGTCCTCGGTGAGCACGCCCGAGTACAGGTGCGCCCGCACATGATCGACGCCGATGAGCGGCTTGTCGAGCGACCACGCGAGCGCCTTGGCCGCGCTCACACCGACCAGCAGCGAGCCGATCAGGCCCGGCCGGTGCCCCACCGCCACCGCATCGATCAGCCCGAGCCCGACACCGGCCGCGGCGAGCGCTTCGCGCACCACTGGCAGGATCTGCTCGACATGCGCGCGGCTCGCGAGCTCGGGCACGACGCCGGCGTATTCCTCGTGGATGTCGGTCTGCGAAGCGACGACGCTCGAAAGCACGATGCGACCATCGCGGACGACCGCCGCGGCGGTCTCGTCGCACGACGTCTCGATGCCCAGAACGACAGCGCCGCTCATTCGGGCTTCTTCGTCTCGGCCGGGTTGGCCGGCGTCGACGGCTCGACCGGGGCCGCGGGCGTGAGGCCCGCATCGATCAAGCGCTGCTCGAGATCGGTGGCGGGGATCTTCAGCTCGGCGATCACCGCGCCCGCCTTGTCGCGGATGATCATCACGCCGCCCTCGATGTCGATGGTGTCGGCCCAGAGATCCGGGAGTTCTTCATCGACCGCGGCGGAGGCGGTCTCGAGGGCTTCGATGCGCTTGTCGGCGCGGGTCAGCTCGGCGATGAGGCGCTCGCGGTAGCGCTGCACGCGCCTGAGTTCATCGAGAGCGATCTGGGCGCCCTCGATACCGCTCTCGCCGGTGGGCGTCCACATGCCGACGTCCTTGCGCTGCTGCACGCCGCGGACCGCGGCGGCGAGCTGCGGGTCCTTGAGGAACGAGAGGATCCACTCGGGGTCGGACCACGATTCCGTGACATCCGGAACCGGCGCATCGACGGGCGCTTCGGCCGAACGCAGGATGTCCTGACGTCGGCGGACCTCGAACATGTCGCGGGTCTGTTCATCGGTCATCGGCACGTAGAAGCCGGCGGTGGGATCGACGCCCCACTCGGGCGAATCGTCGTGCCGCGAGATGCTGCGGCCCGAGGGCAGGTAGTACCGCTGCTCGGTGATCTTGAGCTCGGCGCCGCTCCCGGGGATGTTGATCAGCGCCTGCACGCTGCCCTTGCCGAAGGTGCGGGTGCCCACGACGATCGCGCGGTCGTTCTCTTCGAGCGCGCCCGCGAGCACCTCGCTCGCCGAAGCGCTCATGCCGTTGACCAGCACCGCGATCGGGAAGTCCGGGAGCGTGCCCGCCTCGGTCGCGCGGGAGATCTTCTCGGCGATGGTGCGGCCTTTGGTCGAGACGATCACGCCGTCGCTCAAGAACATGTCGGCGATGGCCTCGGCCTCGTTGAGCAGCCCCCCCGGGTTGTAGCGCAGGTCGAGCACCAGGCCGCCGATCTCGCCCGCCTCGCTCTGCGCTTTGCGGAGCGCATCGAGCACCTCGCGGGCGCAGCCCGGGGTGAACTGTGTCAGCCGGATGTACGCGACCTTGCGTGCGGGGTCGATGATGTACGACCACTCCTCGGGCGAGGCCGGATCGCGGCGGAAGCCCTTGACCGCGCGGGTCTTCACGCGGTCGCGGACGATCGTGAGTTCCTGCTTCGTGCCCGAACGCTCGATGGTGAGCTTGACGGGTGTGCCCGGCTCGCCCAGCAGCCGATCGACAGCCTCGTCGATGGTGAGGTCGCGGGTCGATTCGCCGTCGATCTCGACGATGCGGTCCTCGGCCATGATGCCGGCGCGGTAGGCGGGCGAATCCTCGAGCGGCGTCACGATCGTCAGCCAGCCGCCCTGGATCGTGACCTGCGCGCCGATGCCGACGTAATCGCCGGTGAGGTCCTTGTTGAACGCCGCGGTGTCCGCCGCGGGCACATACACGGTGTACGGGTCGTCGAGCGCTTCGATCATGCCCTGGATCGCGCCCTCGCGCATCGCCTGGCTGTCGGGCTTTTCGACGAACTGCCGGTCGATGATGCTCTTGACCGTGATCATCTCATCGAAGAACTCGTAGTCGTGCTGCTTGGTGAGCGCGACGGTGGAGCCGATGACGGCCACGCCGAGGATGGAGACGAGGGTGAGATCGAAGATGCGTCGCTTGGCCACACGGGCCTCCGTGGTCGGGGCGGGGTGAGAGCGGCCGGGGGTCGGCCGCCGCGGGTACCGAACAACTCTAAGCCGGGGGTCGCGGCCGGGTTCGATGCGGATCCCTCTGGGGGCCCCTACCCGCCCGGCCCCCTACCATCCGGGCAACGAATGCCACTCCCCAAAGAACGCAGCACTATCGAGGTCAAGGCCGAACGCGTCGTCCTCGCCGCCGTCCGCCTCCCCGACTCCAACTACGACCAGCGTGACCCGTTCGGCGAGCTCCGCGCGCTGGCCGAACAGGCCGGGGCGGTTGTCGTTGGCGAACTCTCTCAGCGGCTCGAGCGGCCGGTCGCGTCCACGTTCATGGGCTCGGGCAAGATCACCGAGCTCAAGGCGCTTTGCGAGGGGCTGGAAGCCGCGAGCGTGATCTTCGACCACGACCTCTCGCCAAAGCAGATCTCCAACATCGAGAAAGAGATCGGCCGCAAGGTCGTCGACCGCTCCGAGCTCATCCTCGACATCTTCGCCAGCCGCGCTGTCACACATGAAGCGCAGCTGCAGGTCGAGCTCGCGCAGCTCGAGTACACCTACCCGCGACTCCGCGCCATGTGGGACCACCTCGAGCGCATCGTGGGCCACGGCGGGATCGGCGGCATCGGCACCCGCGGCCCGGGCGAGCAGCAGCTCGAGATCGACCGCCGGCTGGTTCAGGAGCGCAAGAACCGCCTGCAGCGTCAGCTCCACGAGATTCAGGCCCGCAAGCGCCGCGAGGTCGCCGCGCGCCGCCAGGAACACTTCACCGTGGGCCTGGTCGGCTACACCAACGCCGGAAAATCGACGCTCTTCAACACGCTCACCGCCGGCGGCGCGTACGCCGACGACCGCCTCTTCGCCACGCTCATGACCCGCACCCGTCAGTGGGACCTGGGCGGCGGGCTGGAGGTCATGCTCTCCGACACCGTCGGCTTTGTGCGCGACATCCCCCACCACCTCGTCGCTTCGTTCAAAGCCACGCTGGAGGAAGCCACGCACGCGGACCTCCTGCTCATCATGCTCGATGTCTCCGACCCCGCGGCGGAGCTGCAGTACAAGACCGTGAACACCGTGCTGGATGAGCTCTTCGAGGAGCTCGCCAAGTCGGCTCACGATGAGGACCGGTTCTAGAAGCCGCCCGAGCGGCTCCTGCTCCTCAACAAGGCCGACCGGCTCAAAGACAA
>JBDZUZ010000118.1:0-7808 GCA_040255445.1 Planctomycetaceae bacterium
GCCTTCGAAGCTGGAGCGGCCCGCGCCGGGGCCCGCGCCGGCGGCGAAGCCGCGGGCATCGCAGGCGAGCAGCGCAGTGGGTTCGATGGTGAGGTCGCCGTTGATGGTGAGGTGGAGGGCGTCGTGGGCGAGGGGCGGACCGAGGACAGCGCCGTTGCGGATGGTGACATCGGCGTCGAAGGTGGTGTCGCCGGAGATCTCGATGATGGCGGCGGGGTTGGCGGCGCCGGCGTTGTCGAAGATGAGGCGCGGGGTTTGGCCGTTGATCTCGAGGTAGATGCTGCCGGCGCCGGCGGTCTATCCACCAGCGGCGCCGTTCGCGGCGATGTTGGCTTCGGGGAGCGTTGAGGTGGTCGCGGCCACGGCGATGCGGCCGCCGCCGCCTTCACCGCCGACGGACCAGCCGGATCCGCCGGCCGCGTTGATCGTGCCGGCGCCGGTGATGGCGGAGGCGGTGATGGAGATGCTGCCGCCGGCGCCGCCGCCGGGGGTTCCGGATGTGCCGCTGGCGAGCCCGTTGCCGGAGATGGCGCCGTCGAGCGCGAGTGTGCCGCCGACGGAGAGGTTGATGCGGCCACCGCCCGCGCCGCCGGAGGTTCCGCCGACGTTGATGTCGTTGCCGCCGCCGGAGCCGAACTGTGACGGCGTGATGTAGCTGCCGTAGGTGGGGCCTGCGATCGCGTTGTTGGCGTTGGCGCCTGCGCCGGCGTGACTGCCGCCGGCGCCTTCGAAGGTGCTCTGCCCGCCGCCGGGGCCGGCGCTGGCGGGGTGGCCGCGGCCGTCGAGGTTGATCGTCGCGGCGGAAAGGCCGGGGCCGGAGCCCTGGATGGTGGCGCTTCCGGTGATGGTCAGTTCGAGGCCGGCGACGATATCGGAGCCGTCGCTGCTGTAGTCGAAGGTGGTGTTGGCGGTGTGGGTGAGGACGGCGGCGGGTGTGCCGGCTTCGAGCAGGAGCGAGGCGATGGAGTGTCGGCCGTTCATCGTGAGCGTGGTGTTGCGCACGGTGATCTGGGCGGTGGCGAGGGGGACCGGGAGGCCGCTCACTGAATCGATGATGGTTGTGTCGGTGGGGCCGATCGTCGTGGGGGTGACGATGAGGGCGGGCTGTGCGAGGGCGTGCGCGGTGATGGCGAGGGCGATGGCGGTCGCCGCGGTGGTGCGGGTGAACATGAACGGTCTCCTCTCTCTCTTCCTGACACTTCGGAACGAACTCGCGAGCGCAGCGTCGGGACGGGTGTGATTCCGCCGCGACGCTGGGCCACGCTACCACGGGATATGGACCAGGGGAATGCGGAAGACCGGGAAAAGGCCGCAGAAAGAGGGTGAACGGGCGATTTTCGGTGTCGGTCGCCGGGTTGCGGGGTTGCACGCGGAAAGATTGGTGCTCGCACGGTTGGATCGTGAGGAGCGGCGCTCGGGGCTTGAGCACTGTGATTGCGTGGGCGAGTGCCGCTTCGACCGGCCGTGGTCTTTGGCGGGGTGCGCGAGGTGCGCCCAACCCACAGCCTCGCCGCCGAGCCGGCGAGGCTGTGGCACGGCCGGAGGGAGATGCAAGACGCCGCAGCGCTGTTGGGTGCTGCGGCGTTCTCATTGATCAGTCCGACGGCGAGGGCGTTGTGGCGCACTGGTCGTCGGTGTCGGTCTCGCCGGACGGGGACTCGGTGTTGGAGTCGTCGTCGGTCGGGGTGGTGATCGGCCGGTCGCCGAAGTCCATCTCGCCCTTGAAGTAGAGACGCATGGCGGTCATGGCCGCGTCGTAGGCGGCCTGTTCGCCGGTGGTGAGGGAGCGTCCGCCGCCCATGCTGGCGCAGCAGGCGGGCGGGTCGGTGATGTCGAGGTAGCGGTCGACGAAGGTCTGTGCGGCCTGGATCCTCGCGGGGACAGTTCCGAAGTTGGTGTCGTCCATGGTTGGGACCTTTGGTGGGAGCGCCGCGGCTTGGTTGGCGCGGCGGGTGTTTGTTTGATCAGTCTGATGGCGCTGGCATGGTGAGGTGCGCGTTGTTGGGTGCGCACGCTGGTTCCTCTTCCGCGGGTGGTGAGATGGGTCGGTCGCCGAAGTCCATCTCGCCGGAGAGATACAGGCGCATGGCCTGGATGGCGGCGTCGTACGCGGCCTGCTCGGCGCGGGTGAGTTCGCGGCCTCCGCCGCCCCAGCATGCGGGCGGGTCGACGACGTAGAGGTAGCGTTCGAGGAACGACTGCGCCGCCTGGATGCGGCCGGGGATGGTGCCGTAGTTGTTGTGTGCCATGTGATTGCTCGTTGCTGATTTCGATCCGGGTTTGTGTTTGGGCGTGGTGATACCGGCCGCGGCGTGTGGACGCGCGGGGGCGGTGTGCCGCGGTGTCGTCAGGTGCGAGCGCGGCGATAGCGGTGGGATTCAGAGACTGCGTTTGGTGGGGATAGCGGCCGGGGCCGCGGGGAGACTCCGCCGCTTACGAGCGGTGGCGAGCGGACAGCTTCGCCGCCGCTGGGCGGCGGAGTCGATCTCGAAGATTTCGACTGAGGCGAAGCATGCATGACTCCCGTGTCAGCAGAAAAGCGGCGCGTGCCGCGTGCTGTGGGGAGAAGATAGCGGGGATGGGGGGTGTGTCAAGGGGGAATTTGTTACGAGGTTGTGAGATTTCGGACTGGGAGGAATGGGCGCACGGTGACCACCGGCACGACTGTGGTCGCGGTGCGACCAAAGTCGTGGCACATGTGGACATGGGACTGGTGTGGAACACAGCGCCGGTCGCACGACTGACCGCAGAGCCGGTCAGTCGTGGCACGGTTTTCGTACACGCAGACGCGTCACTCGACGGTGACGCTCTTGGCGAGGTTGCGGGGTTTGTCGACGTCGTGGCCGCGGAGGACGGCGGCGTGGTAGGCCATGAGCTGCAGCGGGATCACCGTGAGGAGCGGGCTGAGGCACTCGGGGATGTCGGGGACATAGAGCACATCCGCGGCGTAGCGGCGGATGTCGTCGTCGCCTTCGGTGGCGACGGCGATGACGTGCCCGCCGCGGGCGCGGACCTCTTGAATGTTAGACATCACCTTCTCGTACTGGCGGCCGCGGTTGGCGATGAAGACGGCGGGCATGCCTTCGTTGATGAGGGCGATGGGGCCGTGCTTCATTTCCGCGGCGGGCATGCCCTCGGCGTGGATGTAGCTGATTTCCTTGAGCTTCAGGGCGCCTTCGAGGGCGGTCGGGTAGTTGTAGCCGCGGCCCAGGAAGAGCCAGTTTTCGCGGTCCACGTACTTCTCGGTGACGGCCTTGATGGCCTGGTCCTGCGTGAGGACCTGCTCGATCTTGTCGGGGACGGTTTCGAGCTCGCGGAGGAGCTGGCCGCACTGGTCGGCGGACATGAAGCGGCGCCGCGCCAGGAAGAGCGTCATCATGGTGAGCACGGCGACCTGGCCGGTAAAGGCTTTCGTCGAGGCGACGCCGATCTCGGGTCCGACGCGGAGGTAGACACCGGCATCGGTCTCGCGGGCGATCGATGAGCCGACGGCGTTGATGACGCCCAGCGAGAGCGCGCCGCGTTCCTTGGCCTCGGTGAGCGCGGCGAGCGTGTCGGCAGTCTCACCAGACTGGCTCACGGCGACGACGACGGTGTTGTCCTCGATAATCGGGTTGCGGTAGCGGAACTCGCTGGCGTACTCGGCGACGGCGGGGATCTTGGCGAGATCCTCCATCATGTACTCGCCGATCATCGCCGCGTGGAGCGCGGTGCCCTGCGCGGTGAGGACGATGCGCTTGGCGCGGGTGAGTTCCTTGGCGTAAGCGGAGAGGCCGCCCAGGACGATCTTGCCGTCGTGCGTATCGAGGCGGCCGCGGAAGCAGTTGCGCAGGGCCTTGGGCTGCTCGAAGATCTCCTTGCGCATGAAGTGCTGGAAGCCGCCGAGTTCGATCTCCTGCAGCTCGATCTCGAGCTGCTCGATTTTGGGCGTGACGGGCACGTTGTGGATCGTCGAGGTGCGGAAGCCGGTGGGCGTGAGGCGGACGACGTTGTAGTCATCGAGCGCGAAGGCGCGGGTGGTGTGGGCGACGATGGCGGAGGCATCGGAGGCGACGATGAACTCCTCGTGGCCGACGCCGACCATGAGGGGCGAGCCCTTGCGGGCGACGACGAGGACATCGGGCTCGCGCTCGCAGATGACGCCGATGGCGTAGGCGCCGGTGACTTCACGCAGCGCGGCCTGGACCGCGGCTTCGAGGTCGATGCCTTCCTCGGGCGCGTAGAGCTCGCCGATGAGCATGGCGAGGACCTCGGTGTCGGTCTGGCTCTTGAACTGGTGGCCTTTCTCCTCGAGGTAGGTGCGGAGGGAGGCGTAGTTCTCGATGATGCCGTTGTGGATGACGGCGATGCCGGCGCGGTCGTCGGTGTGGGGGTGGGCGTTGAAGTCGGTCACGCCGCCGTGGGTGGCCCAGCGGGTGTGGCCGATGCCGATGGTGCCGGTGAAGTGGCCGATGTGCTCGAGTTTGTCCTCGAGGTTGGCGACGCGGCCGATGGTCTTGCAGATGTTGAGGGCGCCGTTGTTGATGACAGCGACGCCGGCGGAGTCATACCCGCGGTACTCGAGGCGCTTGAGGCCCTCAAGGAGCAGCGACTGGCAGGGCTTCTTGCCGACGTAGGCGACGATTCCACACATGTGCTCTTCCTCTCCGCACGCCTTTCTGGCGTGCCGGCCCGGCTGACTGGTCGAACCCGCCGCGTGACCCGGTTCTGGCGGGCGCGGCGGACACCGAAAGGGCCGATCTGTGCCCTCAACCCTACTGATCGGCCACCGGCCCGGTTCGGGTTGGAGACATCGCGTGGTCCGGTACGGGTTCCTGCGCCCGGGTTCGGACCGGGCGGAGGGTAGGGTCCGAGAATGGCGTTGGCGGGCGTGCGGGCTGGGCGCGGTGCTGGCGGGCGAGACTTGCCGCGGGCGGCCGCTATACTTTGGGCCCAGCCGCGGGAAGGGGCCGAGAGGCCCGGGAACGCGGCTGATGCAAGGGCTTGTAGCTCAGTTGGTTAGAGCGCACCCCTGATAAGGGTGAGGTCATTGGTTCGAATCCAATCAGGCCCATTGATTCCGGGCGGGTCGATCCCCCGGAGGTGAACTCGACAAGGCGGCCCAACCCGGGCCGCCTTTTTTCGTACCGTGGGCGGCATTCGCGGGCCCATGGGTCGGCGCTTGCGGGTGGGCTGGGTCGGCGGGGGCCGGGCCGAAGGGGCCCCCTAAGGATTGGGGATATGGCGACGGCGACGGCGAAAACGAATCCACAGCCACGGTCGTTCAAGCGGGTGGTGGTGCGCGGCATGGCGGTGCTGCTGCCCACGGTGCTGACGCTGTGGATCCTGTGGTCCGCGGGCGTGTTCGTGTTCAACAACGTGGCCAAGCCGATCAACGGCTGGATCCGGCAGGGCATCACGCGGGCGATGCCGACGGTCAACGAGCACTGGCGTCCGGACTGGTACACGGTGACGGATGAGGAGTTGGCCGCGTTCCAGATGGCGCGGCGGACGCAGGGGCAGCCGTCGATCGGCGATGACACTGCGCGGGCGATCGTGCGTCGGCAGGCGTTCGAGCAGTTGTGGCGCGATCACTGGTACCTGCAGGTCTCGGGTCTGCTGGTGGCGATCACGCTGTTGTACCTGGCGGGCCTGCTGCTGAGCGGGTTCCTGGGTCGGCAGATCTATGCGCGGGTGGAGCGGCTGATCTCGCAGATCCCGGGGTTCAAGCAGGTCTATCCGCATGTGAAGCAGCTGGTGGACCTGATCCTGGGCGACCGGCCGATGGCGTTCAGCCGCGTGGTGATGGTGCAGTTCCCGCGGGACGGGGCGTGGGTGATCGCGTTTGTCACGAGTTCGGGGGTGCGGAGCGCTGAGGCGGTGGTGGGCGACTGCATCGGGGTGTTCGTGCCCAACACGCCGACGCCGTTTACGGGGTTCACGCTGATCGTGCCGGCGGACTCGGTGGTGGATGTGAATATGTCTGTGGATGAGGCGCTTCGGTTCGTGGTGACGGGGGGCGTGCTGGTGCCGCCATCGGAGAAGCGGGTGGAGCCGCCGACGGACGGGGCGGCGGCACTGCCGCCATCGGCCGCGGCGCAACTGCCGGAGTCGGCTTCGAAGGACCGTGCGTCGGCGTGATGGCCGCGAGTCGGGGGGCGGGGCGGCCGATAGGTGGCGGCGGCGGGGTCCCGGGGATGAGGGCCCGGGCCCGGCGATGCGGCCGGGTATCATGGCGGTTGGCGGCGGAACCCGGTGTGGGTCCGGCCGCCGGCGGGCCTCTCCCGCTCGCAGATCAAGGAGTTGGAATGCGGATTGACGTTGTCGGACGGAACATCGAGGTGACGGATGCGATCCGGCAGTACGCCGAGAGCCGCGGTGCGAAGCTGCCGCGGTTCTTCGACGGCGTGCAGCAGGTGATCGTGACGCTGACGCAGACGAACGCGCACCACACGACGGCGTTCAACGCCGAGTTCGTGGTGGAGGCGGAGAAGCACAAGCCGTTCGTGAGCCACGCCGAGTCGCCGGACCTGTACGCGGCGATCGATCTGTCTGTCGAGAAGAGCGAGCGTCAGCTGCGGGACTTCAAGGAACGCCTCAAGCAGAACCACCACTGATGCGCCGCCCGCGGCCAGCGGGCGGACCAGGAGCGACCCCTCCGTGAAGATGAAAGAGATAGTGTCCGAAGGCGCCGTGATTCCGCAGCTCCAGGCCGCGGACCGTGATGCGGCGATCACCGAGCTGGTCGATGCGCTGGTGGCATCGGGGGCAGCGCCGGCGTCGATCCGCGATGAGCTGGTGCAGAAGGTGCTCGAGCGCGAGCGCCGGGGCTCGACGGGCTTCGGCAAGGGCGTGGCGGTGCCGCACGTGAAGTTCAAGAGCGTGGGCAAGATGGCCGCGGCGATCGGGCTCTCGCAGCGCGGGATCGATTTCTCGTCGCTGGATCGGCAGCCGGTGTATTCGGTGGTGCTGCTGCTGAGCCCGGAGGACCAGCCCGAGGAACATCTGCGCGCGATGGAGGTGATCTTCCGGAACCTGTCGAACGACACGTTCCGGCGCTTCCTGCGGCAGGCGAACTCGGTCGAGGACGTGATGCAGCTGCTCGAAGAGGCGGACAGCCGACAGCTGGCGGGGTAAAACGGGCTCTGTGGTGGACGAAGTAGAGCGGGCGCGCGGAGTCACGCCATCAAATCGACGATCACGGTCAAGGTGGTGAACCGGCTCGGGCTGCACGCGCGGCCGGCGATGTCGTTCGTCGATACGGCGAGCACGTTCAAGGCCACGATCACGGTGCGGAAAGCGGATACGTGCGTCGACGGCAAATCGATCATGCAGATGATGATGCTCGCGGCGGGTCAGGGGAGCGAGCTCGAGATCGAGGCCGATGGGGACGACTGCGAGAAGGCGCTGGCCGCGCTGAAGGCGCTGGTCGATGGCGGGTTTGATGAGGAGTAGGCGATGGCAGCGCTGAACGCGTGCGTGGTGGCGATGCTGCGGTGTCCGCTGACGGGGTCGCCGCTCTCGCAGGACGGGGAGTGGTTCGTGAGCGAGGTGGGGAAGGTGCGGTACCCGGTGGTGGATGGGGTGCCGGTGCTGCTGGCGGATAAGGCGCGGCTGCCGGACGGGTGCGGGACGGTGGAGGAGGCGGTGGAGCGGTTGCCGAAGGCTGAAGAGGCTGGGGAGGCCTGACGCTGGCGTGTACCGTGCGTTGTTGTCGTTCGCACCGCGCGGAGTGTGGGGGTACCCGAGGCATTGCGCGAGCGGGGTGTGCAATGCGTTGAGGTGTGTCTGGTAGCCACCGAGATGCGGAGCCATCTCGGTGGCACTGG
>JBDZUZ010000118.1:7908-12337 GCA_040255445.1 Planctomycetaceae bacterium
TGTCTGGTAGCCACCGAGATGCGGAGCCATCTCGGTGGCACTGGTGTGCAATGCGTGATGGTGTGCCTGGGAAGCACCGATGTGTCAGAGCACACATCGGTGCCACGTTGGCCGCGACGTTAGTGCTGTTGCCGTGCGCCCCATACGGAGTGTGGGGGTATGCGGGGCATTGCGCGAGCGGGGTGTGCAACGCGTTGAGGTGTGTCTGGTAGCCACCGAGATGCGGAGCCATCTCGGTGGCACTGGTGTGCAATGCGCGGTCGGGGGCCTGGGAAGCACCGATGTGTCAGAGCACACATCGGTGCAACGTTGGTCGCGACCTTGGTGCTGTTGCCGTGTGCCCCACAGGGAGTGTGGGGGTGCGCGAGGCATCGCGCGAGCGGGGTGTGCAATGCGTTGAGGTGTGTCTGGTAGCCACCGAGATGCAGAGCCATCTCGGTGGCACTGAAGTCAGTAGCCGGCGGGGATGCCGCCTTTGCGGGGGTCGGCGGAGGCTTGCCAGCCGCCGGCGGGGTGGGCGCGGATCAACTGGATGTTGCCCATGGGCTGGTGGCGGGCGGTGGTGTGGCCGCGGGCTTTGAGCTGGGCTTCGACATCGGTGTTGATGAGGCCGTGTTCGAGTTGGAGCGTGTTGGGGCTCCACTGATGGTGGAAGCGGGGCGCGGCGATGGCATCGCCGGCGCTCATGTCGAAGAGGAGCACGTTGAGCGATGACTGCACGGTGCCGCTGATGATGCGGGGGCCGCCGCTGCCGCCGGCGAGGAGGATGGCGCGGTCGGGGCCGCCTGCCGGGTCCTTTTCGAGCACGATCGTCGGCGTCATGCTCGAGAGCGGGCGCTTGCCGGGCTCGGGGCGGTTGCCCAGGCTCTGCACGAGGCCGAAGGCGTTGGCCTGCTCGCTTCGGGTGGTGAAGTCGTCGATCTCGTCGTTGAGGCAGAAGCCGAATTCCGGGACGGGCAGGAGCGAGCCGAAGATCAGGTTGATCGTCTCGGAGCACGAGACCGCGTTGCCCCACTGATCGACGACGCAGAGGTGGCTGGTGCCGTGGTCTTCTGGTGGCGGCGCAATGGCGCCGTAGGCCTCGTGGGGGAGTGTGGCATCGGTGATTTTCGCCGCGCGGTCGGCGAGGTAGGTCTCGCTGAGCAGGCCCTTGAGCGGGACATCGACGAAGTTGGGGTCGCCGACCCAGCGGGCGCGGTCGGCAAAGGCGTGCTTGCTCGCTTCGGCGACGAGGTGGATGTAGAGCGCTGAGTTGTGGCCTGCTTTCTTCGCCGCGGCGGTGAGGTCGGGGCGGGCCTCGAGCATTTCGAGGACCTGCACGAGGACGATGCCGCCGCTGCTGGGCGGGGGCATGCCCAGGATGCGTCGGCCGCGGACCGGAGAGTTCGCGGCGGTGATCTCAAGGGGCGCCACTTCCTGTACGCGGTACGCGGCGAGGTCGGCCATGGTGATGATGCCGCCATCGGCCTGAACAGCTCGCACGAGCGCTTCACCGATCTCGCCCTTGTAGAAGGCATCGGGGCCGTGCTGCGCGAGGAGGCGCAGGGCGCGGGCCTGTTCGGGGAGTTTGATGCGGTCGCCGATCTTCACCTCGCCCTTGAAGAGGAAGCGGTCCCAGAGGAACGGGAAACGCTCAGCGCGGCGGGGCGCGGCGGTGATCCACTCGATCACTTCGCGGGTGCTCTCGATGTAGTGGGCATCGACGATGAAGCCCTCTTCGGCGAAGCGGATCGCGGGGGCGAGGACCTGTTCGCGTGAGAGCGTGCCGTACTTCTCGAGGGCGTAGAACATGCCGGCGACATGGCCGGGGACGGCGACGGCCTTGCCGCCGTGGGTCGCGGCATCGGGGTCGGGGTCGCCTTCAAAGAAGGTGGGCGTGATCGCGGCGGGGCCGGTCTCGCGGTAGTTGAGCGCGGTGGTGACGGGACCACGCGGGTGCTCGCGGAGGTGGATGACCATGAAGCCGCCGCCGCCGATGCCGCAGGAGTAGGGGCGGACGACCGAGAGCGCGAAGCTGGTGGCGACGGCGGCGTCGACGGCGTTGCCGCCGAGTTTCAGGACTTCGAGGCCGGCCTGGGAGGCGAGGGCGTGATCGGCGGCGACGGCCGCGGTGGTGAACACCTGTGCGAACTCCTGTGGGGCGAGGGGGGCGGCGGCGTGGATGCGGGCGGAGGGGGGCGGGGTGGTGTCCAGTGCCGGGGCGGGATTATGGGTGGTGTTGCAGGCGGGGAGAAGGCCAATCACCGCGGCGAAGAGGAGGCGGCGGGCGGCCCCGCGTGGGAACCCCCGGATCGGCTGACGGCTTTCGGGAATCGCGCTTTGCGAATGGGGCATAATCGGCGAGGATACAGCACGCGGCGGTTCCGCCGCGGAAGCCGGGGTGGACGGGGTCCGGATCTGGGCCCCCACTGCTGATCGAGTTCTTGTCACGGGGTTTGAGCATGAAGACCGTCCGTCGAGTTGCCGCGGGGTGTGCTGTCATCGGGATGTTGTCCGGAGCGTGCGGGATGGCGTGGGCGCAGGAGGACCCTTTCGCGGGGCGGGTGGTGGTGCGGGCGAAGCCGGAGACGCTGCAGGAACTGCGGGCGGCGGAGCTGCTGGCGGAGGATGTGTGGTCGTGCGCGTGGGGGATCGGGCGGATCGATGTGATGCTGCCGCGGGAGCGGTTGCCGCTGCTGGCGGAGGCGGGGGTCGAGTTTGATGTGATGGTGGAAGATGTCGCGGCGCTGATCGGGGCGGAGCGGGCGCAGATCGAGGTGGCGCGGCGGCAGCGGGATGCGGCGTGGTTCAACACGTTCCGTGATCTGACGGAGATCAACGACCGGCTCGATATGTATCTGGCGACGTACCCGGCGCTGGCGACCGCGGTGACGATCGGGCAGAGCCTAGAGGGGCGGGTCATCCGGGGGGTGCGAATCTCCGCGCCGGACACCGTGGAGAACCCGCGTGCGCAGCGGCCTGTATTCGTGATCAACGCGGCGCAGCATGCGCGGGAGTGGGCCGCGCCGATGGCGGCGATGTGGCGGGCAGAGACACTCCTGGAGGGGTTTGTCGCGGGTGACAGCGACATCGTGCGATTGATGGAGGGGATCGACTTTGTCATCATCCCGGTCGTCAATGTCGATGGGTATGAGTGGTCGTGGTCGGCGCCGAGCAACCGGCTGTGGCGGAAGAATCGGCGGGGTGATGGGAACACGGTGTGGGGTGTTGATCTGAATCGGAACTGGTCGTTCCAGTGGGGCGGACCGGGTTCGAGCGGGAGCCAGAACAACGAGACGTACCGGGGGCCGGAGCCCTTCTCCGAGCCCGAGTCGGCAGCGCTGCGCGATTTCCTGCTCGGTGAGTCGCGGCTGCGGGCGCATCTGGACATCCACACGCACGGGCAGCTGCTGCTCTCGCCGTGGGGGTACACGCTGGATCTGCCGCCGGATGCGGACCTCTTTCGATCGATCGACCTGGCGATGCGTGCGGACATCTACGCGGAGACGCACCGGTATTACGATGCGGGGCCGGGGATCACGACGATCTACCAGACATCGGGCTCGGTCCCGGACTGGGTGTACGGCGATCAGAATGTGCCGTCGTGGACGATCGAGCTGCGTGATCAGGGGTTGACGGGGTTCGTGCTGCCGGCAGCGCAGATCATCCCGACATCGCTCGAGAACGCCGCGGCGATCGAGACGATCGCGGACTGGATGCTGATGCCGGTGAGCGTGACGGTGGCGAACATGCCGCCGGAGGTCGTGCCCGCGGATCAGCCGGTGGACATCGTGGCGGCGCTGCGCGATGGGCTGGGTGAGATCGGCGGGCAGGATCTGGTGCTGCGGTATCGGCAGCTTGGCGCGCTCGCCTGGATCGAACAGACGATGATCCCGAACGTGCCGCCGGCGGGCTCGAGGGAGACCTGGTTCGGGCAGTTGCCTGCGGCGGCGTGCGGCACGGTGTTCGAGTTTGAAGTTGTGGGGTACGACCAGATGGGGCGGCCGGGGATCTGGCCGATGTCCGCCGCGGCGGGCGAACCTGGGCGGATCGAGTATGCATCGCCGGGCGTGGTCTTTTCCGATGACTTCGAGGTCAGCCGCGGATGGACGCTGCACGCGCCGGGGTCGACGGCGTCGCGGGGCGCGTGGGAGCGCGGCGATCCGCAGGAGACCGAAGCGCAGCCGGGCGGCGGGTCGACGAACAACGGGCGGGGCGCATTGGTGACCGGGCGGCCGCGGGGCGGGAGCGTGGGCACGAACGATGTCGACGACGGCGTGACGATCGCGCTGAGCCCGGTGTTCGACGTCGCGCGTCCGGCGGGTCGGCGCACGGTTCGGGTTGAAGCGTCGTTTGATCTGTGGTTCAACAACTCGGCCGGGAGCGCACCGGGGGAGGACCCCTTCATCGTGGAAGCGAGCGCGGATGATGGCGACACCTGGACCACGGT
>JBDZUZ010000119.1:0-12257 GCA_040255445.1 Planctomycetaceae bacterium
CGGACGAACCGCCGTGATCCTGGCTCCGCTCTCGGCTTCGACGGCCGCCCCGAGTCCCGAGACAGTCTCGGCGGCTACCTCGGGCCCTGGACGCTCGATGGCGAGATCCGCATCGGCGTCGACAGGGCCATCACCATCGCGCGGAGCGGGGCGGTGCGGCGATGACACGCTCCACCAACACCCGGCGTCGCGGCTTCACGCTCCTCGAGACCGTTATCGTCGTCCTCGTGCTGTCGCTCACGGTCCCCGCCGCGGTCGTCTGGGTCTCCGACCTTGCGGACCGCCGATCGGATGCGACCCAGGTCGTCCGCGCCTCGCTCCTTGCCCAAAGCGTCATGGAGCAGGTTCTGGCGGATGTGTCGAGTACGAGCCCCGGCCTCGGTCCCGCCGCGCTCAGCGACCTCGCGCAGTACCTCGAAGCCCCCGGCGCCGGGCTGCGCCACCGCATCGATCCGGTCTCGCGCCACGCCGCCGATGCCGGCATCAACTTCGATCTCCGCATCAGCCCACTCGTCAACGCCGCCGGCGTTGTCGATGCATCCGCGGCGAACAACCGCTACCGCATCGTCACAGTTGAAACAACGTTCACCAGCGCCCGCGGCACGGTCTCCCGCATCGAGGTCCTCTCATTGGTGCCGGGAGCATGACCATGACCAACGCCCGGGCATTCACGCTGCTGGAGGTTACCGTGAGCATTACGGTGCTCGCGATCGTCGCCGCGGTGCTGGCCCCGACGATCTCGGGGCTCGCGGATACCTATGCGACCACCCAGCGGGTCGGCCGCTCGACCGAAGCCGCCGCCTTCGCGATGGACCGGGTGATCCGCGCCATCCGCGAAGCGCCCGAGTCAGCCACGCCCGGCGAGCTCGCGATCGCCGAGGCCGGCGAGGGTGTGATCCGGATGAGCGATGGCTGGGAGGTTCGTCTTCAGGGCGGCGAGTTGCTCGAGATCGCGCCCGGCGGCGATGCATCGGTCCTCTGCAGCCAGGTCGAGCGTTTTGTGGTGATCCCGCTCGCCGGCGACGGCGCATCAGCCGCGACACCCGCGGCCGCGCACACGCTGCGGGTCGGCCTTACCGCCGGAGGACTCGAGCTCTGGTCGATCGGATTACCCCGCGTGAGGATGACGCCATGAAGCACGCTCGCACCCGCCGAGGCTTCGTTGTCGCGATCGTCGTGATCGTTGTTGTGCTCGTGCAGATGCTCGCGATCGTCGCGTTGCCGTCGTCGGCCTCGGATATGGAAGTCGCCGCCCTGCGCGTGCAGACCCTCCGGGCCTTCTACGCCGCGGAGAGCGGCGTCCGTGCTGTCGTTGGCGAGCTGGAATCGACCGGCCTGCCGCAGGGCTCGCGAACCATTATCGGCCTCGCCGAGTTCGAGGTGCTCGAAGCGCCCGCCGCGCCCGACGAGGGCGAGTACCTCATCCAGGGCCGCAGCGGCGATGCCCTCCGCCGCCTCCGCGTCACCGTTGGTCTCCCCTGAACCGTGGTTCCAAGGGGCCACTCCCGCCGGTCTCGAAAGTCATCCATCACTCCGGTCGATGTTGCCAGTTGTCGACCGCCATTGCGCAAGAAGGGACCGGAATCGTGCTGCGACGACCGCGTGTGATCCTCAGCCTGTCCGCGGCAAGCCTCCGTCTAGGGGTGCAGTCCCGCCGCGGTTTCGCCCGCCTCCAGCGAATCACGCTCGACCCGGCCGACTGGGAACGCTCCTGGAACGAAGGCCTGCGTCCTCTGGACCAGGCCCTCCGCGATGCACTCCGCCGGCTCGAGATCGACAGCGCCGAGGTCGACCTGATCTTTGATTCGCCCACGCAGGTGGTGGATGTGATGTCGGTGCCCCTCTCGGGCCGCGCCGCGATCAAAGCGGGCGAACTTGCCGCCAGCGAGAACACCGCGAGCGATGAGCACACACGCCGCTACCTCATCGCCGAGCTTGCGGCTTCAAAGTCCGAAGGGAACGCATCGGGCCGCAGCACGCTGCTGATCGCGTCAGAGCGAGAGACCACACTCGACTGCCTCGCCGGCTGGCTCGACCGGGCCGGCCTGACGCTCGCCGGCATCCTGCCCGCACGCGCGATCACCGTCAACGAAGCCGTCCATGCATCCCGCAACGCGGATGGGCGGGTGGTGATGTACTGCGGCGAGACCTGCACCATCCTCGCCGCTTCCGATGCATCCGCCGGCAGATTGAGCTTCGTGCGCTGCATCGACATGGGCTACGGCCTGCTCGCAGAGGCGGTCACGCGCGGCGCGGCTTCGTCTGGAACGACCATCGCTCGCGACCGCTGCCAGGAACTGCTCTTCAACGTCGGCGTCCCGGGCCGCGGCCAGATCATCGAGCCCGTCAGCGGCCTGCGAGCGGAGTCCGTGCTTCCCCTGATGCAGTCCGTCCTGCAGCGCTACAGCGTCGAAGTCAAGCAGACGCTGCGGTTCTCGGTCCACGAGGCCGATCTCTCCCGAGCGAAACTGCTCGTGGTCGGCGCGGGCGGCCACATCGTCGGCTTCGGAACGCAGTTGTCGTCCCAGCTCGACCTGGATGTCCAGTGCGCACACGCCGACACCCACGCTGTCGCGGCCGATGAGGAAGGCCTGCTCTCCGGCTTCGCCGCCTGCAGCGGCAGCATCGATGCCCGGGCCCTGACACCAATGTCGACCCGCGATGATCGCTTCGAGCGATCGCTCTCGGGTTCATGGAAGTGCGGCGCGGCCGTGGCGGCGCTGACACTCGCAGCGCTCGCGGGTTCCGCGGTGCGCGAACGCGATCGGATCCGCGACGAGCGCACAACACTCGATGCACGCATGAGCATTATGGCCGAAGAACGCAACACCCGCCGCCAGGCCGAGGCGCTCGCGGCGGCCCTCCATGACTCCCGGTCGCTGATCGCCGAACACATGGGGTCAACACCCAGGTGGACCGCCGTGCTCGCCTCCGTGTCGAGGGCGGTCGATGACGGGATCGCGCTGTCCGACATCGCCGGCGCGTTCCCGATCGAGATGCGCAAGCAGCCGGTCCTGACGATCCGCGGCTCGGTCCGGTCGCTCCCGGACGCCGCCGGCGCTGATCCGCTCGCGGCGTTCCTCGCCCGGCTCAACGCCGACCCGATCACCGCCGCAGCGCATCTTGTATCGACCCGCGCTGTCATCGCCGGAGAAGAGGAAGTGGGGCACTTTCAGATCGCCATCCCGCTGATGGGCGAGATGGCGCTGGAGCCGGCGCCGCGCAATCCGGTCGCCGCCGGTGGATCCGGTGATGTCGCCGCCGCGAGCGAGGGAGGTGAATGGTGAAGAGCACGCAGCAGCCCCGCACGGACACCCACCGCGGCCCGCACTCACGCAACAGCGAGATCGTCCGTCGCTTCGCGATCCGCGCCGTCATTACCGGCGTGCTCGCGGTGGCCGTCTGGTACATGGGCATCCGGCCGATCGAGCGTTCCCTCGCGACGGAACGCGCCGACCTCGATCGGCAGATCGCCGAGCTGAACGCCGATGCCGCGAGCGAAGCATCATTGACCGATGCCAAGGCGCGTGTTACCTTGCTCCGCGGCCGCGTCCTGTCGCTGGCCGGCTGGACCGAGCGGGCCGGCGCTCGCAGCAACGCCTACGACGCCTTCCGTCAGATCGCCGCCGCCGCCTCGGTCCGCATCATCCGTATCGAGCCCAAGGGTCAGTTCGTGCTCAGCCCGCAGCGCGGCTCCAAGGACCCGGTGGGCGAAGTCTTCGGCCACGGTGTGCACGTGACCGGCGGCTTCCAGGAGATCGCCCACTTCCTCGACAGGCTCGAGACCGACCTGGGTTCTTCTCGCGTGCTCAGCTTCCGGCTGGCCCCGACGCGCGGACCCGCCTCGGTCGAAGCCAGCATCGATACCTCGCATGTCGCATTGAACACCGGCACACTCCGCAGGCTCGCCGCTGAGGCCGGGTCTTCGGTCACCGTGCCGACGGAGGTGGGGCGATGAAGTCCGTCAACGAACGCATCGCCGCCGCCGCGGCCGCGATCGCGCTGCTCGCGATCCCTGCGATCTGTGTGCTCGTCGTGCGAGCTGCGGAGCACCACACCGGCCCGGCCCGTGCCGGGGCTGCGGTAGTCCCATCGAACTCGCCGACCACGCTCGCCGATGTCGATCGGTCCGCCGGCACGGGGTACGCGGCGGTCGCGGCCGCATCGATCGAAGCCGGCTTCGGTCCCGATCCCTTCGAGCGCGACCTTCTGAACGCGGCCGATCCCACCATCGCGTCAGAGGAGGCCACCGACCAGGTCGAGCCGGCTCCCGACTTCCAGGTGACCAGCGTCGCCCGTGGCGGCGACTCGGCATTCGCTGTGGTGAACGGCAGACTCTCCCGCATCGGTGACGAGGTCGCTCGCGGCTGGCGCATCGTCGCCATTGATACCGCGGGCGGGGTTGTCCAGCTGCGCTGTGATGAAAGCGGCCGGACCGTGAACGCCGCGTTGCCCCGGCCCGAAGACCGCGGCAACAACCCGCGTCAGCCCGGGCGTCGCTGACCGCGACCCAACTCTCGCACCCGGCCTGCATATCGCGCCAACTGCCTTATCGAGCCAAATGCGCCGCCGCGGCATCGAGCGCCCGGCGGTATGTCCATGCACGTGAGGCCGGGTCACGGTCCGCGGCACCTTGCGTCAAGGCCTGGCCAAGAGCCCGCCGGAGTTCCGGAGTGAGCGCAGCGCTGCCGAAGTCACGCAGCGCGATCAGCGTGATTTCGTAGATCCCCGCGCAGGCTTCCTGGTTGCCGTTGTTGAAGAGCGGCACCCCGCGTTCGATCGCCCGCTCGATCAGCAGCAAGGCCCGTTCCCGCGTGACACCCCGCGTCATGCCGTCCGATGCGTTCTCCGAACGCGTTGAGGTCTCGGCCGAGTCGGGCAGCAGCACTCGGTCGATGATGTGAACCACGCCGTTGGCCGCGGGGATATCGGCGCGCAGGATCGAGGCGCCGTCCGCGGTCACCCGGCCGTCAGACAGTGTGAATGCAATCGTGTTCCCACCGCCCAGCGACCGCGTCGAACCCTGCGCGAGCATCTCGTCCCGGTACACCCGGCTGGGGATCACATGCGCTGCGAGGATCTCGTTGAGCCGCCGCGGTTCCGCCGCGATGCGGGCGAGCACATCCTCACCGAGCGCGGCAAACGCCTCGTTGCTCGGGGCGAGTACCGTCCAGGGCCCATCGTTCTCCGCGCCCAGCTGCGATGTCAGGCCGGCGGCCCCGAGAGCCCCGGCCAGCATCAACAGATGCGGATCCTCGCCGACCAGGTCGGCGATCGTCCGCGTCTCGGGCAGCAACACGCTATCGACAACATGCACAACCCCGCCGTCAAACGCGGCATCCGTCGCGAGCAACACGCCCCCGGCCACGGAGAGCGCCTCCGCATCAACCGCCAGACGCTGGCCCGCGAGCGATTCAACTCCTCGGGCCCGGAGCAGCACGGGCGATGGCAACGCCTCGGCAACGATGTGATGACGAAGGATCGTCCGCAGGACCGGCAGGCCCTCCGGGCTGGTCAGGAACGCGACCTTCTCGGCTGGGATCTTCTCGAACGCCGCGTTGGTTGGAGCGAAGATCGTGATGCGCGTGTCGGCCGGCAGTTCCAGCCCCGCGGCGTCGACGAGCGACAGCAGCGTGGTGAGACCGTTCGCGCGAGCCAGATCAGCGAGCGACGGCGGTTGAGTTGCGTCGGTCTTCGTCTCGGTCTCAGCCTTGGCGTCCGCAGTGAGCGACCGGATGAAATCAACCTCGATCTCAAACGGCCCGGTGGCCTTGTCGGCGAGCGTGATGCCGACCGACTCAATCAGTTCCGGACGCAGCCGCGGCGGGCTACTCACCAGCCGCCCGAAGTTGTACAGCTTGAAGGCGCTGAACGGCAGACGAACCGTGACCCACTCGTTCTTCCGCGTCTCGAAGTCCGCGGAGAACGCGCCCGCCATCAGACGGACATCCGAAGTGCGGATGTCGAACTGATAGGTCCGACCATCGCCGCGGACACGCAACTGCACACCATCGGCCCCGGCGAGCGATCCGGTCGGCACCGTCGTCTGCATCTGCGAGAAGCCGCCGTTGTTCTCCAGCGACAGCGACCCCGTGAACCGCAGCACCCCCGGCTCGGTCTGGCTGATCCGGCCGCTCGAACGCCCGCCCATGACCCCGTCAAGGACTGTGCGCCATCCGGAGACACCGTCATCGAACTCCAGGTTCAAACTCTGCCCGCGCGAGTCGGCGGCCGTAAAGGACGCGGCGAGCACGGACACGATCCACCAGATGCGACGCATGAGTACCTCCGTGCACGGCGGCTTCGCCTGGACGGGTGGTCGCAGATTCGTGATCGGGCGATTGGGGTGTTGTTCCTGCCAACGACCGAACCCGGCCAGGGGCAAAAACCAACCGCCCGCGGCGGTCGCCGCGGGCGGATGAAAGTGGGCGCAACAGGGCTCGAACCTGTGACCTCAGCTATGTGACAGCTGCGCTCTAGCCAACTGAGCTATGCGCCCCTCAAATGTCGCCGTCTGCACGGCGGGAGCGAGTATAGGCCCGGACCCCGCAGGCAAGCGGTTCGCCGGGCGCCCCTCCATCCCCCCGGAGCCACCTCGCGCGGCTGCCCCCGCCCTCCCGCCGCAGTCGCCCACCGGCCCGCCCCGGGCCGACCGCCGCCGCGAACAATCCGCCCGATGCACCCGACCTCAGCCCCGGCCCAACACCCCGCCCCAACCCACACAACCGCCGCTGTCCTCTCGGTCGGGGATGAACTCCTGCTCGGCCAGATCGTCGATACCAACTCCGCCTGGCTCGGCCAGCGACTCACCGAGGCCGGGCTCGCCGTCCGCGAGCACGCCGCGGTCGGCGACGACCTCGCCGCGTTGACCGCAGCCCTGCAGCGTCTCGCGGCCACGGCCGATGTCGTCGTCATCACCGGCGGGCTCGGACCCACCGCCGATGATCTCACGCGCCAGGCCGTCGCGGCGGCCTCCGGTGACGCACTCATCGAGGACCCGGTGTCGCTCGAACAGATCCGCTCGTGGTTCGCGGGCCGCGGCCGCGAAATGTCGGAGACCAACCGCGTTCAGGCGCTCCGGCCGACCCGCGCCACCGCGCTCGCCAACCACCACGGCACCGCGCCCGGTCTGCACGCGTTGATCCCCGCCGGCTCTCGCTCCTGCGATGTCTTCTGCATCCCCGGCCCGCCCGCCGAGATGCGGCCCATGTTTGAGCAAGCTGTGCTGCCGCGCCTGCGGCTCGACACCCAGCGCGTCCTCCTCACGCGATCGCTCCACTGCATCGGTATCGGTGAGAGCGACCTCGCCGCGCTGCTCGGCCCGTTGATGGACCGCACCCGCAACCCACTCGTCGGGACCAACGCGGGATCCGGCCAGGTGACCTGTCGTCTCCGGTACGATGGCCGCGCAACCCGCGATGAAGCCGAGCGACTCATGGACGAGACCGAGCGCGCCATCCGCGCTGTCGCCGGCGACTACATCTTCGGCGCCGGCGATTCGACGCTGGCGCAGGCGATCATAGATTCTCTGCGTGCGAAGGGTCAGACCGTCGGTGTGGTGGAGAGCTGCACGGGCGGCCTGCTCGGAGGCGCGATCACGCACATCGCCGGATCGTCCGTCGCCTTCATGGGCGGACTGCAGACCTACACCAACGAACTCAAGGTGCGCCTCGCCGGCGTGCCGAAGGAGACGATCGATCGCCACGGCGCGGTGAGCCCGCAGTGCGCTGATGCGATGGCCGCGGGAGGCCGCGCTGCGCTCTCCGTGGATTGGTGTCTCGCGGTCACCGGTATCGCAGGCCCGGGCGGCGCGGTCCCCGCGAGCAACGATGCGCCGGCGAAGCCGGTCGGCACCGTCTACATCGCGCTGGCCGGCCCGGGTGTGCAGGACTGCAGGCGCTTCGCGATGGGCGGCGATCGCGAGGCCGTGCGCCGCTGGTCCGTGCAGACCGCGCTCGCGATGCTCTGGCTGCACCTGGCCGGACGCGGCTCAACGCCCCTGTTGCGCCAGACCGCGCGCGATCGTGTGTGATGCAGATTCAGCGCAGCAATGGGCGCCCGCGCTGCGCAGAAGCCAACTCGCCCCGCACTCCCGCGTTCACGCGAAGTTAACCGGATGATCGGGATTTCACAATCTATTCCCGTGCCCGCGTCGTAGCATGGCATGCAGCGCTGGGACATGCGGCCGCCCGCTGTGCAACCGCATGCACCCGAGCCTCGCGCTGCGCCCGGGCCGTTCGCACGACAGTTCTGCACGATCACGAGGGGAGACCCATGACCACTACAACCTCCAACACCGATCTCGGCGCTCTACGCCGCCCCGCGGCCGGCCTCGCCGACCGACCGGCCCCGCAGCCCGCAGCGGAGTCCGCACCGAATCCTCTTTCCCAACTGGCCGACCACTTCTCCCAGGTCCGGGCCCTCAGCACAGCGCTCTGCGAATCGCTCTCGCCCGAGGACATGGTCGTCCAGTCCATGCCCGATGCCAGCCCGACGAAGTGGCACCTCGCCCACACCACCTGGTTCTTCGAAGCCTTCATCCTCGATAAGTACCAGCACGCCTACAAGCCCTACGACGCCCGCTTCGGATTCCTCTTCAACTCCTATTACAACGCGATCGGCGACCGCCACCCCCGCGCCCGCCGCGGCATGCTCACGCGACCCACCGCGCGCGAAGTCCTCGCCTACCGGCACGCCATCGACGCCGCTGTCCGCGAACTGCTCACGACCGGCGATGAGGAGGTGCTCCGCGCCATCGCCCCGCTCGTCGAGATCGGCATCCACCACGAGCAGCAGCACCAGGAGTTGCTGCTGACCGACATCAAGCACCTGCTCTGGCAGAGCCCGCTCAGCCCCGCGTTCCGCGAGACCCCGACCATCCCCGCATCCTCCGGCGAACTCGGCTGGCTCGATGTCGCCGGCGGCGTGCACGAGATCGGTGTCCCTGCCGATGCGCCCGCATTCGCGTACGACAACGAATCACCGCGCCACCGGGTGTACTTCGAAGACTTCCAGATCGCCGACCGCCTCGTGACCAACGCGGAGTTCGCCGCCTTCATCGAGGACGGCGGCTACACCCGCCCCGACCTCTGGCTCGATGCCGGCTGGTCCACCGTGCGCGAACACGCGTGGACCGCGCCGCTCTATTGGACCCGCGATGGCGACCGCTGGCTCGAGTACACACTCGCCGGCCAGCACCCGATCGACCCGCACGCCCCGGTCACGCATATCAGTTTCTTCGAGGCCGAGGCCTACGCCCGCTGGGCCAAGGCCCGCCTCGCGACCGAGGCGGAGTGGGAGACCGCCGCAGCGCAGCACGGCGGAGATCCCACCGCCGGCAACCTGCTCGCCGAGCGCACCGACCACGCCACCTTCCATCCAGTCGCCGCGAATTCGCCCGCGGCAGATCCCGCCGCCCAATCACCCGGCCCGATGCGCCAGTGCTTCGGCGACTGCTGGGAATGGACACGATCCGACTACGCGCCCTACCCCGGCTACCAGCCGCCCGCCGGCGCCATCGGCGAATACAACGGCAAGTTCATGTGCGGTCAGTTCGTCCTCCGCGGCGGATCCTGCGCCACACCCCGCTCACACATCCGCGCTACCTATCGCAATTTCTTCGCGCCCACCGCCCGCTGGCAGTTCTCCGGCATCAGACTCGCAAGGAACCCCGCATGACCGGCATCGCCAACAACCCATCCAACATCTCCGACCTTGCCGGCTCCCAGCCCGGCACGCACGCCCGCCGCCGCGCCCCGCAGCCTTCCGCGGCCGACAGGCTCACCCGCTTCCGCAACGATGTCCTCGCCGGCCTCGCCCAGCGCCCGCGCACCATCCCCTGCAAGTACCTCTACGACGACCGCGGCTCCGAACTCTTTGAGGAGATCTGCGAACTCCCCGAGTACTACCCCACCCGCAGCGAAGTCGCGCTCCTCCGCAGCCACCGCGTTGAGATCGCCGAGGCTCTCGGCCGCAACGTCACACTGATCGAACCCGGCGCCGGAAGCGGCATCAAGACCCGCCTGCTGATCAGCGCACTCGACCGGCCGCTCGGTGTGATCCCGATCGAGATCTCACCCGCCGCGCTCTCCCAGTCCGCGATGGAGCTCAAGCGTCGCTTCCCCGACCTGACCGTCGAGCCCATCCGCGGCGATTTCACCGACGACATCGAGATCCCCCAGCTCGCCGAAGACGAACGCCGGGTGATCTACTTCCCCGGCTCCACCATCGGCAACTTCACGCCCGATGAACGCCTCGCGCTCCTCCGCCGCTTCCGCGCCATGGCCGGCGACGACGGCGCTGCGCTTATCGGCATCGATCTCAAGAAAGACCCTTCGATGCTCGTCGCTGCCTACGACGACGCCCGCGGCGTCACCGCCGCCTTCAACCTCAACCTGCTCCGCCGCATCAACCGCGAACTCGGCGCCGATTTCGACCTCCGCCGCTTCGCCCACCGCGCGGTCTGGAACTCCGAGAAGTCCCGCATCGAGATGTGGATCGTCAGCCTCGAGGAGCAGCGCATCACCATGGGCGGCAACAGCTGGGCGTTCGCCGAGGGCGAAGGGATCCACACCGAGAACTCCCACAAGTTCACGATCAGCAGCTTCTCACGCGAAGCCTCCGCCGCGGGCTTCGACAGCCGTGCCTGGTGGACCGACCCCGCCGGCCGCTTCGCCGTGCTCCTGCTCGAATCAGCGCCTGTCGTCGGAGTAGATTGAAGGGAGTCGAGTACCCGCGCACCGCGCCGACCGCCACACCCAACGCGGCGGCGCCGCCGCGCGGCCCGCATTATCCGGGCGGTAGCAGCTCGTAGCGCACGGCCGTGACCCGCCCGCCCTCGACCAGCACCCGCACCGCCGCCGGCGTCCGCCCCTCGACCGCGACCGTGTACTCCCCCTCGCGCTGCGGATCCGCGACCGGAGCAACCTCGAGGAGCGGGATTGCTTCCTCCCAGTCCATCTCGAGCAGCGACTCGCTCTGCACGATGTACAGAGCCTCCTGCTCGGTCAGCACACCATCGATCCGCTGCGGGTTCTTGAACCGCAGGTGCACCAGGTAGAACGCCATCGCCCCGAGGACGATGAGCCCCGCCACGACGAGAATCGGCGAAAGCCGGTCCAGCCGCCGCAGCTTCGCCTCAGCGCTGCCGCGGTCCGCGCTCTGTTCTTCGCCAGTATCGCCCGGCCCCAGCGTCATTACATCGCGCCGCCGTCAAAGACGATGCGCTTGCGCTGCCGCGTCGGGTCCGCCACCGGCACCGCGCTGAGCAGCGACTGCGTGTACCGGTGCTGCGGGTTCTGCAGGATCTGGTCCCGGTCGCCCGCCTCGACAATCCGCCCGCGGTACATCACCGCGATCCGCTTGCAGATGTGCTGGATCACCGACATGTCGTGCGAGATGAACAGGTACGACAGCCCGAACTCCGACTGCAGATCCGTCAGCAGATTGATGATCTGCGCCTGGATCGACACATCGAGCGCCGAGGTCGGCTCATCGCACACGATGAACTTAGGCTCGAGCGACAGCGCCCGCGCGATGCCGATGCGCTGCCGCTGACCGCCCGAGAACTCGTGCGGGTACCGGTCCGCCGCGGCCTTGGGCATGCCGCACCGCACCAGCAGGTTCTCGACCTTCTCGCGAAGCTCCGCCCGGTCCGCCACCAGGCCGTGCGTCAAAAGCGGCTCGCCCAGGATCGCCCCGATCCGCATCCGCGGGTTCAGGCTGCTCGCCGGATCCTGAAAGATGATCTGCATGTCCCGCCGCAGCCGCTTGAGCGCCGGCCCCCGCGCTTCGAGCACGTTCTTCCCCTCGAAGAACACCTCGCCGCCGGTGGGGGGGATCAGCTGCAGGAGCGACCGGCCGACCGTGGTCTTGCCGCACCCCGATTCGCCCACCAGCCCCAGCGTCTCGCCCCGCGCCAGCGTGAACGACACCCCATCGACCGCCTTCACATACCCCGTCACCCGCTGCAGGATGCCCGAGCGGATGGGGAAATGGGTTTTGAGGTCCCGGACCTCCAGCAGCGGGGCCGCGGCGGGCCTGGCCTGGGACGGATTGGCAGCGGTAGCGGTCGCGGTCATGCGGCCATGGTAGAAACCCGAACCCGATCCCGTGCGGCAAACTCCGCCGACCACCCGCGACCGCCGACCTGCTATCCGACGCCCCCCTTGCCCGTCGTCTTGTCCGCCCTCCCCAATCCGGCGGCCGGCCGCACCCCCATCGCCCATCCCACCCAACCCACACACCCCGCCCCCCGC
>JBDZUZ010000120.1:0-12256 GCA_040255445.1 Planctomycetaceae bacterium
GCCGAGCTTGGGTCGCGTTTCACCAGTCGCGGAGGGCGCCGGTCTCGCGCAGTCGAGCCTCGAGGTTCTCCAGGCGAGCACGGAGAGCGGCGTTCTCCCGGGCCAGCTCCTGTGCGGTGGCGTCGCGGGTGAACTGCGTGAAGAAGACCGAGATGCGCGCGCTTCGGGCACCCGACCCGTTGACCGGGACGTTCGCCCAGTCGAGGGGTTCGGCCGCGCGGGCGACGATGTGGGCAACGGGGAAACGGGCGGGATCGAGCTTCATCGCGTGGCCGGGAAGATCGCTGCTGATGAGGAGGTCGCCGGGCGCGATCGGGGAAAGTCCGTCGTGGGTGGTGACGAGCATCTCGCCGTTACCGACGGCCATGACCAGGTGCGGGTTCGCGGTGCTGTGCGCAGACCCGGGCGTGAGACGACCGAGGAACGAGCCGATGCAGGCGGGGTCGTTGGCGGCGGTCGTGGCGCGAACGCCGTACACCATCTCGGCGCCGGGCCGGTCGCCGAACGTCTGGTTCTGACCGGTCATGCTCAGTAGGGTGGCGTACTCGAAGTCAACCGGCGCTGTCGCGTAGTGTGAGCCCGTGAACGGGTTGTAGGACACGACGGTTCCGGCGGCGGAGATTCCGCCGATTTTGACGCTGTCCCGGAGGATGTCGATGACGGGGCCATCGGAGCCGATCCGGTCGAACCAGGCGATACCCTGCGAGGCATTGGTGGTGGCCTGTGTGACGTAGAGCGAGCCGGGCCCGGCCGGGTTGTTGAAGGAGCCCTGTCCGGCCGTGATCGCGCCCTGCAGGAACGTATTTGCGAAGATATTGAAATCACCGCCCGCGCCGACGGAGAGTCGCGGGGTAAATGTAGTGCCGTTGAACGAACCGATGCGGAACTGCTGCCCGGCGGGCCACGTAAGCGCCTGCGCTCCGCCCAGGAGATGCACCGGACCGTCGACATGCAGGAGGGCGATCGGGTTCGTCGTGCCGATCCCGACGAAGCCGGTCGGCCCATCGATCGTGACATAGTCGTCGAAGCTGGTGCCGTCGGAGCGTGAGACAAAGAGCTTTGGAGCGCCATTGACACCGAAGTTGAAGCCGTGCTGGGCTTCGGTCCGCTTGAGCAGGACATCGACGTTGACGCCGTTGCGGGCGATGTGCAGATCGGCGAACGGGCTACCGGTCCCGATCCCGGTGTCACCGTCGGCGGCGATCGTGAAGCGTCCGTTGAAATCGAGCGTTGTGGTGTTGATCTCGCCGATCTGAAACGCCCGGCCGGTGGGATAGCTGATCTCGTGGGTCGTGCTGGCGACATGCATCGGACCAACGACATGCAGACGCTCGAGCGGCGCGGTCGTCCCAACTCCGACATTGCCCCCATCGTCGACGGAGAGGCGTGCCGTTCCGGCGACGAGGTCGCGCAGCAGAAACTTCCCGGCGCCGTCGGCGTTGCCCGATGCGGTGGCGAGCAAAGACCAGGCTCGGCCGCCGGCGCCCAGGGGCTGCATCGTGATGTTCAGACCGGACGCGTTGCTCGAGCGCAGAACAACGGGCGTGAAGTCGGGGGTGGTAATCACTTGATTGGCGGTGAGATCGTTGGTCGCGTTGCGCCGGGCGATCGATGCGGGCAACCGCGCATCGGCGAGGGTGCCGCTGACAACCGCCGAGGCGTCATGGGTGTGAACGACCCCGGCGAATGCTGTGCTGTCGAGGCCGTCGAGGAGATCGGCGTTCAGATTGGCGACGCGGCCGTTGGCCGCGACGACGAACGGGGCGCCGTTGCTCGCGAACGTCGGCGGCGATGTGAAGGTCTTGAGCCCCGAGAAGGTTTGCGCGCCGGTGAGGAATGAGACGTTGGGACTGAGGCGGGCATCGGGGAGAGTGCCGGTGAGGTTGGTAGCGCTGGTATAAAAGGCGGGCGGCTGGCCGTTGAGCAACAAGGCATCGCCCGCCGACAACGCGTGCACGGCGTACGGAGTCGCGGTGAGCGGCAGCCGCGCTGCGAGCACCGTGAAGCCTTCCGTCTGGGCGCACGATCCGCCCGCATCCGTGCGCACGGCGATCTCGAGGAATCTCGCTGCGCCGCCGAAGACCGGGCCGAAATTGAGCAGCACCGCGAAGCGACCCTGGTCGATGCTCTGACCGTCGATACAGAGTGTCTGACCGACCTGTCCGCCGCCGATCGCGGCGTCGAAGAGCCGGAACCGGAGGTCGAACGCGCCCGTGGCGGGCTGACCGTCGGTGAGCAACTCCCCCTGGTAGCTGAAGGTTGTATCGATCTGGGCGGTCGCGAGGCTTGCCAAGCCAGCGATCGCGGCCACGGGAACGGCACGGAGGAACGAGGCGAGCAGCGTCATGGGCGGACCTCCCCTTAGAGACCCTTCCCAGACTATCCGCCAGCGGTCGCCCCGCAAGGAGAGTTTGCGAGCGCAGCACCGGGATCTAAGCGGCTGGAAAGCAAAAAGGCCGGCCCTGTGGGGGCCGGCCTTCGGGGTTAGTCGTGCGATCTGTCGCGGCCGGACTGCTTAGCCCTGGGCCATCTTCTCGGCCTTCTTCTTGGCATCGTCGAGCGAGCCGACGTACATGAAGGCGCCTTCGGGGAGGCCGTCGCCCTCGCCGTCGCAGAGGCGCTCGAAGCTGTCGATCGTCGTCTCGAGGGTCGAGTCGACGCCCTTGAAGCCGGTGAACTGCTCGGCGACGTGGAAGGGCTGCGACAGGAAGCGCTCGATCTTGCGGGCGCGGGAGACGGTGAGCTTGTCCTCTTCGCTGAGCTCGTCGACGCCGAGGATGGCGATGATGTCCTGGAGGTCCTTGTACCGCTGCAGGATGCGCTGGACGCGCTGGGCGACGCGGTAGTGACGCTCGCCGATGATCTGCGGGTCGAGGATTCGCGAGGTCGAGGCCAGCGGATCGACGGCGGGGTAGATGCCCTTCTCGGCGATGCCGCGGGCGAGCACGATGAAGGCGTCAAGGTGGGCGAAGGTCGTCGCGGGGGCGGGGTCGGTCAGGTCGTCGGCCGGCACGTAGATGGCCTGCACCGAGGTGATGGCGCCCTTCGCGGTCGAGGTGATCCGCTCCTGGAGCTCGCCCATCTCGGTCGAGAGCGTCGGCTGGTAACCCACGGCGCTGGGCATACGGCCGAGGAGCGCCGACACCTCGGAACCCGCCTGCGTGAAGCGGAAGACGTTGTCGACGAAGATCAGGGTTTCCTTGCCGGAGGCATCGCGGAACTCCTCGGCCATGGTCAGGGCTGAGAGGGCGACGCGGAGACGCGAGCCGGGCGGCTCGTTCATCTGGCCGAACACCATGGCCACCTTGTCGAGGACGTGCGCCGTCTTGCCGTTCTCGTCGGTGTACTGCGCTTCGGCCATTTCGCGCCAGAGGTCGTTGCCCTCGCGGGTGCGCTCGCCGACGCCGGCGAACACGGAGTAACCGCCGAAGTTCTTGGCGACGCGGGCGATCATCTCCTGAATGACGACGGTCTTGCCGACGCCGGCGCCGCCGAACAGACCGATCTTGCCGCCGCGGACGAAGGGGCAGAGCAGGTCGATGACCTTGATGCCCGTGGCGAGGATTTCGGTGTTGGGGTTGAGGGCGGAGAACTCGGGCGGGGCCTTGTGGATCGGCGAGCGCTTGGCGCCCTCGGGGGCGGGCTTCTTGTCGATCGGGTTGCCCAGCAGGTTGAAGACGCGGCCGAGGACGGGCTCGCCGACGGGCACGGTCACCGGCGAGCCGGTGTCGAGGCAGGGCATGCCGCGAGTCAGGCCGTCGGTCGAGCCGAGGGCGACGGCGCGGACGCGGCCGCCGCCGAGGTGCTGCTGGACCTCACCCATCAGGTGGAGCTGGCCGACCTTGGTGTTGGCCTTGACCTCCACGGCGTTGTAGATCTCGGGGAGCTGGTCCTCCGGGAACTGGGCGTCGAAGGTCGAGCCGATGACCTGGGTGATCTGGCCGGTAGTGGGCATGGATGGTCCTCAGAATCTGGTCGGAAACACGCGCCCGGCACGGGCTGGGCCAAGGAGGCGGAAGGATAGCTCCGCGGAGGTGGGGATGCCACAAGCCCGCGCGGTCGGCGCGGGCTTGCAGGGGGTCGATTTCGGGGGCGATGGGTGGTCAGCGGGTGCCGCCGCGGCCGGAGCCTCCACCCGAACCGCCACCCGAGCCGCCGCGGCCGGTGCCGCCCGCGGCCGGGCCGGCCTCGCCGCCGGAGAGCCGACGGGCGCGGGCGGTGAAGACGATCGTGAGGTCGCCCTCCCCACCGCCGATCACGGCGATGACGGTGGGCTGATCGGGCGGGAGGGGGAGCTGGGAGGTGATGGTCTGTTCGCTGACCTGGGGCAGGCCGATGTTGAGCTGGCTGGGCCCGCCGCGGCTATCGCCCGTGGCGGGGTTGGAGGACGGCTGGATGTCGGTGTGGAGGAGGGTGCCCGAGAGGGAGAGCTCGACGGGGCCGTCTCCCCCACTGCTCGGGTTCAGCGTCACCTGGGCGACGAAGCCGGACTTGGCGGTTGCGGTGATGCTCTGGTAGCCGACCGCGTTGTCGGCGACGACGGGGGACCAGGCGGAGATGTAGGTGCGGGATTGGAGGGCGGAGAGCGTGGCGGGCGTCTGGCCGCGGACGCTTTGGCGGATGCGGAGGACGGGGGTGCCGGAGGCGGGGTCGAAGCGTTCGCCCAGCGCGGGGCCGGCGCCCTCGACGGCGGTGAGGACGAGTTCGAGGTCGAAGGTGCCCGCGGCGACCGCGCGGAGCTGGGAGAGGACCTCCTCGAACTGCTGGTGCGAGGAGGAGCTGCCGCGGACGCCGTAGAGGTCGCCTTGGACGAACGCCACGAGGAGGTCGGATGCGGCGAGAAGGTTCTCGATCATGTCCGTGGCGGTGTCGGTGACGACGTTCGCGACGATGTTCACCTCGGAACCGAAGGGGTCGCCGCTGAGCTTGGGTGTGAGGATGAGGTTGGTGGGCGCGGCCGGCGTGCGGAGGCGCGAGAGGGTGTCGCGGAGGTCGTAGATGCGGAGGATGTCGGAGTCGTCGGCGGGTTGAGACACGGTGATGACGGGGAGGGTGGTGAGTGCCGGCGTCGTGGGCGCGGCGGCGGCGATAGAGGTTGAGGCGAGGGCGGCGGTGATGAGCGCGGTGATGGTGCGGGGCATGGTGGGCTCCTGGCGGAAGTGCTGAGGACTGAGTGCTGAGTGCTGAGGACTGAGGACTGAGGACTGAGTGATGGCGGATGGTGGGGTTGGGCTTAGCCGCCGCGGGCGAGGCCGTAGCTGGCGATCCAGCCGCGGAGTTCGGGGCGGGCGGCGAGGGTTTCGGCGGCGGCGTTGAGCTGTGTGGGGAGGCTGTTGTGTTCGCGGAGGGTGCGGAGGGTTTCGAAGGCGATGGTGCGTTGCTCGCCGCGGATGGCCCAGGCGAGTGCGGTTTCGAGGCGCTGCTCGGGCGGGAGGTTGTTGATGACTTCGCGTGCGGAGGGGGCGGCGGCGGGGGCGCGGGGGGCTGCGCTCGCGACGCGGACGGGTGCCGGAACATCGCTTGGTATCGGTGCTGAGCGGGTGTTGCGGCGAGTCGGTCGCGGCTCGGTGGGTGATGCGGAGTCGTCGTTTGTTGGGCGCGGCTTGGAAGCGAGCTTGATTTCGACGACGACGAGGTTGTGCGCGGGATTGACGGGGTCGATAGCGGCGAACTCGTTTGCGGCTGATTCGTGCGCGGTTGTGTCGGTCGCGTCGCCGGGCGGATACATGTCGTGAGCGAGCGGGCCGCCGCGGTCGGTGGGGCGTGCGGTGTTGAGGTAGGGCCAGAGGTTGATGGCGAGCAGGAATGCGGCGGTGGTGAGTGCTGCGATGAGTGCGAGGCGGAGGGCGATGCGGGCGAGGAAGGGCGCAGCGGGGGGCGTTGTCGGCGCGGTGGTGAAGGCGAGGCGGGCGAGGGTGTCGCGGTTCTCGATGCTGTCGAGCCGCGCGGCGAGGGCGGGGTCGGATTGGATCGCCGCGGTGATGGCGGCGGCGTCGGCCTCGGGGAGGTCGTTGTCGAGGTAACGCTCGAGCTGCGCGGCCGTGATGTCGCTGGTGATGTGATCGGTCGTGTCGCTGGTCATTGGTCGTCTCCCAGCGTGCGGCGGAGGGATTCGCGGGCGAGGTGGACGTTGGCGCGGGCCGCGGCGACGGTGGTGTCGAGCGCGGCGGCGATGTCGTCGTAGCTGAGTTGTTCGATGAGGCGCATCGCGAGGGCTGCGCGCTGGCGGGGCGGGAGGAGGTCGATGGCGCGGCGGGCGCGGGCGATCTGTTCCTGCTGATCGAGGTTGTGCGCGGGCGGCGGGAAGATGGCGGAGGAGAGGCGGGAGATCGCCGCGGCGGTGTGGCGGGCGATTTCGCGGCGGAGGCCGCGGCGGCGTTCGAGCCAGAGGTTGGTCAGCGTCTGGCGGAGGTAGCCGGCGTGATCCGCGTAGTCGGGCGAGCGGTCGAGCACGCGGGCGAGGGCCTGCTGCGTAAGTTCATCGGCCTCATCGGGGTTACCGCAGAGCGCGAGGGCGAAGCGGCGGAGGGAGGCGGTGATGAGATCCCAGTCGGGGGCGGTGGTGTCGGTCGGTGATGCGGTTGGTGTCGCGGTGCGGGCGGGGTGAGGCGGGCGTGCGTGCGGTGCATCCGCGGCGTCGGCCATGACCATCGCCAGCCAGGGGGCGGCGGTGTCGGCTCGGGTTGGCTGGAGCATGCACACGGTCACGCCCTTCTAGATGACGCGGCGGGGCGGGCATCAAGTCGCGGGCGCGATTTTCCAGGTGGGTCCGGCCTCTGGTGGGGGCGATCTCCCGAGCGGCCTCCCCTACTTCTTCACCGCCGCGTCAACCTGATCAGCCCATTCCGCCCACTGCGCGTGGTCCATCCGGACGATCAGCGGCCAGAAGCCCGCGGCCTCATCGATGATGACGAGGGTCGGGCGCGGGTCGACGGAGCGCTGGCCGCGTTCGTCCATCGAGACGTACTGGGGCATCACCGTGAGCATGAGCTTTTCGGGGAGGTGCACGACGCCCTCGGCGTTGTTGCGGTAGGGGCGTGTGGCGATGGTGATGTCCATCGGGCGTTGGGCAGCGCCGGGCGCGGCGTTGTGTCGCTGTACGTGGAAGCGGGCTTCGCGGACCAGGCGCTGCGCAACGCTCGGCGAGAGGATGAAGGTGGCGACGGGGCCGAGATCGGGGTCACGCATGAGCGCGAGGCGGACGGTGTCGGGCGTTGATTCGATGATCCAGTGTGCCGCGGCGGTCTGGGCGGGGCCGAGGATGGCGACCTTGTGCTCGTTGAGGTCGAGACCGCCGGTGTGGAGCGTGATCTGCTGGGTCTCTTTCGGGGGCGGGAAGAGGGTGGACTCGAGCGCGGTGAGCAGTTTCGTGGGGTTGTGGCGTTCGTTGGTGAGGACGGCGATGGTGATGTCGGCTTCCGGGTAGCGGGCGAACTCGGCGCGGTAGCCGCGGGTGGCGCCGCCGTGGGATTGCTTCGCCGCGCCGGAAGCGGTCTGCCCCACGACCCAGCCGAGGGCGTAGTTCTGCTGGGCGGGTGTGAACATCTCGGCGAGGGAGGCTTCGCTGAGGACCTTGCCCGAGGCGAGGGCGCGGTCCCAGCGGACCATGTCTTCGGCGGTTGTGATGATGCCGCCCGCGCCGCGGAGGCCCCAGCCCCAGCCGTCGTCGAAGGTGCCGGCGGTGCGGGCGCGGGGTGTGCCATCGCCGATGACGCGGGCGGTGTGCGGGCGATTGTTCAGGTCCGCGGCATCGAGGAAGCCGGTGTCGGACATGCCGGCCTTGGCGAAGACCTCACGCTCGACGAAGTCTTCGAAGCGTTCGCCGCTGACCTTCTCGATGACCGCGGCGAGGACGATGTACCCGGCGTTGCAGTACTCGAAGTGCTCACCGGGTTTGGCGCGGCGGGCGGGGGCGAAGGCCCGCTCGACGGCATCATCGCGGTCGGGGAAGTCGAGCCGCTGGATCGAAGCGCGGTCGGACATGCCGCTGGTGTGGGTGAGGAGTTGGCGGAGGGTGATGCCGCCGTCGTCGAGCTCCTCACCCTCGATCACGCCGAAGAACTTGGAGACGCGGTCGTCGAGGTCGAGCTTCTGCTGCTCCTGCAGGCGGAGGAGTGCCGCGGCGGTGAACTGCTTGCTGACCGAGCCGATGTCGAAGAGGTGGCGGGTGGTGATCGGCTGAAGGTCATCGGGGTTGTCGATGCCCCAGCCCGCCGCCAGGATCGGCTCGCCATCTTTGGCGACGATGATGGCGCCCCAGAACTGGCCGAGGGTTTCGCGGTGGATGGCGGATTCGAGATCGGCGCCGCTGGGGGTGGCGGTGGGCGCGGCCGCGGGCTGGGCCGACGCCGCGGTGGATAGGGCCCATAGGACGGATAGGACCAATAGGACTTGAACGGAGCGTGGGATGATTCGCGGCATGTGGCCTCCCCTCGGCTGCGGTGATCTGGCTTCCTTTATACAGGTAGGAGCGGGCTCATGGTCCCGGTTCATCGGGCGGGATGGGGCGGAAGCCGCCCGGCAGGCCGCTACCATGGCCGACCATGAAGATTCACGAGTACCAGGCGCGCGATCTGCTCCGTTCCTACGGCATCCCGGTCCCCGAGGGCCGGATGATCACCTCGATCGAGGAGGCCTCCGCGGCGTTCGGCGAGGTCACCAGGGACATGGGCTCGCCGCTGGCGGTCGTGAAGGCCCAGGTGCACGCCGGCGGACGGGGCAAGGCCGGGTTCGTGAAGCTGGTCAAGTCCGCCAAGGAGGCGACCGAGGCGGCACGGTTCATGCTGACCAACCGGATGAAGTCTCCCCAGACGCCCGAGGAGGGCCTGGAGGTCAAGCGGCTTCTGATCGCTCAGGCGGCGGACATCGCCGACCGGGCGGGGGCCAAGGGGGCGAAGGAAGAGTTTTATCTGGCGGTGACGACCGACCGGGCGACCAAGCGGAACGTGCTGATCGCCAGCCGCGAGGGCGGGGTCGAGATCGAGCAGGTGGCGCACGACCGGCCCGATGCGATCATCAAGGTGGGGATGCACCCGATCATGGGCCTGCAGCCGCACGAGGCCCGCGAGGTCGCCTTCAAGCTCGGTTTCAAGGGCAAGCAGGTCGGGCAGGCGGTGGGCATCATGCTCGCGCTGGCCAGGCTGTACGCCGAGAAGGACTGCACGCTCGCCGAGATCAACCCCCTGATCATCACGCCGGCGACGAGTGATGCGCCCGATGGGCGGGTCATGGCGATCGATGCGAAGTTCAGCTTCGATGACAACGGCCTCTTCCGGCACAAGGACATCGTGGCGATGGCCGACCCGACAGAGGAGAACCCGGCGGAGCTCAAGGCCCAGAAGTTCGGCCTCAGCTACATCGCGCTCGACGGCAACATCGGGTGCCTGGTCAACGGCGCGGGGCTGGCGATGGCGACGATGGACATCATCAAGCACCACGGCGGCGAGCCGGCGAACTTCCTGGATGTCGGCGGCAGCGCTTCGGAAGAGGCGGTGACGGAGGCGTTCTCGATCATCCTGGGCGATGCCGCGGTGAAGGGCGTGCTCGTCAATATCTTCGGCGGGATCATGCGCTGCGACATCATCGCGCAGGGCATCGTGAACGCGGCGACGAAGTTCAAGAACCCGGATGGGTCGACCGGGTTCAAGGTCCCGCTGGTTGTGAGGCTCGAGGGCACGAACGTGGATGCGGGGCGGAAGCTGCTGGAGGGGGCGAAGGACAAGTTGCCGACGCTGCAGGCGGCGACGGATCTGACGGATGCGGCGAAGAAGGTGTGCGCGGCGGTGGGGTGAGGCCCCGCTTCGTGGCATGTGCGTTTGGTTCATGGTCCTCATCACGCGATTCAGACCAGAGCGTTGAGAGCGAGAGGAGCCGATTGCGCGAGCAATCGGTGCGGCTTGCTGTTTCTCGACACCGCCCGCGTACGCAGCGCTTTGGATACACCGATTGCTCGCGCAATCGGCTCTTTGTTCGGGCGACGCGTTGTGTGCCAACGAAGTGTTGCGGACGAGCGAAGTGTTGGTGACCGGTGCTCTCTCTCCGGCGGCGGTGCGCGAGGTGCGCTGATCACTGGCCTGGTGGCCAGTGCCACCGTTGTAGCCGCGGCTTACGCCGCGTCGGTGGATTCGGTCTCGGGCCGCAGCAGATCGGCGAGCGTGATCCGCGGGATCCGCAGGCCCTGGCGGGCGGGGTTGTGCTCAGCCCATTCGACGCCGCGGCTGGTGACTTCGAGGCGGGCGAGGATGTCTTCATCGGCGCCGGCATCGCGCAGGAAGAGGTCGAGGTCGCGGGCGGCTTCGCTGCTGGGCTTGGTGGCGTAAGGCATGGCTGGTCCTCCGTGACTGGGTTGCTTCTCGTCGACCGCCGGCGGGGTGCCGGGAGGCGATGTGGAGAAGCTATCCCGCCCGCAGCGGAGGGGGCGTTTTGCCACTGACAACGGTGTGTCAGTGGCGCCAAAGAATCTGCAGATTGTGGCGATTTGACCCCCCGGGGAGCGGCTGATCGGGCCGGTCAGAGGTCGATCTGCCAGAAGCCCACATCCCACCAGCGGTCGAACTTGAAGCCGCAGCGCTCGAACTGGCCGACCTTGCGGAAGCCCATGGCCTCGTGCATCCGGACGCTGGGATCGTTGGGGATGGTGATGCCGGCGACGGCGAGCTTGATGCCCTGGTCTTTGAGGCGCTTCAAGAGCTCGGCGTAAAGAGCCCGGGCGACGCCGCGGCGGTGGAAATGGTCGGTCACATAGACCGCGGTCTCGGCGGTGAAGCGGTAGGCGTCCCGCTCCCGCCAGACGCCGGCTTTGGCGTAGCCGGCGAACTGGCCGTCGATGCGGGCCGCGAGCCAGGGGAAGCGGTCCTTGCCGGCGGCCCACATGCGGGCGAAGTCGGCGTCGCTGGCGGGCGTGTAGCCGAAGTGGATCGCGGTTTCGCGGATGTACCGGTTGGTCAGGGCGTTCGCGGGGGCAATGTCCTGAGTGTCGAAATCGACGATCTCGATCGGCGCATCCATAGCCGGAGAGGATACCTCGGGCTCGACCTGCGCGGAACGACGCGGGGGTCGGGGGCGAGGGTGCTTCTCGACTGGAGTGAGGAGTTCATCGTTGTGTCG
Organism: Planctomycetaceae bacterium; assembly: GCA_040255445.1. Taxonomy (GTDB): domain Bacteria; phylum Planctomycetota; class Phycisphaerae; order Phycisphaerales; family UBA1924; genus JBDZUZ01. Next base: position 11,107 of record JBDZUZ010000120.1, read on the forward strand.
CATCGCGGGCCACAGGGATGCGCGGACCGCCTGCATCCGGCGACAAAAAGCAATGCGGCCCCGGCGGGGATTGCCGGGGCCGCGCTGCAAAGGAGTAGAGAGCATCGCTGCACGGCCGGACCGGCCGGGGGGAGCTGGTCGGTCCACGGCCGCGGTTTACTGCTCGAGCTTGCGCCGGCGGACGACCGCGCCGACGCCAAGGACGCCAAGGGTTCCCATGCCGGCCCACGCGGCGGGCGGGAGGGGGATCAGGATCTGGCCGCTCACGCCGGTGGTCGCGTTGTTGAAGTCGCTATCGAAGAAGTTGCCCACGTTGGACGTGAGCCCGACGATGGCCCCGTTCCAGGACTGCTGGTTGAGGACACTCATGTCCCAGCCGTCGCCGATCTGGCCATTGAAGAAGTCGCCCGTCAGGTTGACATTGGAGAGCGTGCCGACGAAGTCGGCGAACACACCGCCGCGGCTGGCCCACCGGCCGCTGATCAGGCCGGTGATGGTGTCGCCGTCCGCATCGGTCGCGGTGAAGCTGCCGGATCCGTCGCGGGTGCCGTCCCCGTTGAGAGAACCGACGGAGATGGACAGGCGGAAGTCGCCATCGCCGGTGTCGGAGACGAACCCGGGCTGAAACGCGGCGTTGCCGACCTGTGCTCCGGTGCCGATGAGACGGGATACGTCGCCGGAGCTCCGGAATCCGACAACGTCGGTCGCGTTGGCGGTGAAGGTGTTGGTGGCGACGGAATAGGCGCCCATCAGGTCGTCGTAGGTGAAGGACACGGCGACGTTGTCGGCCATGGCCGGCGAGGCGGCCGCGATCGCGGCGCACGCGAGGAGACGGGTGTTCATCAGGATCTCTCCTTGTGGTGGCGGACAGCGTTCGTGGCGGCCCTGGTTTCTCTCCCTGCTCCGGCGGAACGGTTCCGGCGGGTGGGTACCCCGAACCTAGCACGGCGGGCGCGATGGTCAACCGGCCATCGAGTAGTTTCCTAAGTTATTATTCTTCAATGACATATGTATCACATTACAATTGATTCACGCGCGGCCACGACTCGCGCACAACGACGCGGCCCCGGCTTTCGCCGGGGCCGCGTCGCAAAGGAGTAGAGAGTCTGTGTCCGCGGGCTGCCTTCCGCCGTTCCGGCAAGGGGGAGCC
>JBDZUZ010000007.1:0-57599 GCA_040255445.1 Planctomycetaceae bacterium
GAACCGGATGATGGTATCGAGCACCTGCGCCCGTTCGGGGGTGTACTTGAGCCCCTCGGCCTTCAGGGCGCGGCGGAAGACCGCGCACAGCGGCTCGATGATCTCGAGTTCGGCAAGCTCGGATCTGGGGCTGGAACCCGCGGATCCGTTGCTCTGGCCCCGCGGCGGATTCGGCTGGAGCGGCATCGCACTATCCTACGCCCGTGCGTCCCATGCCCTCGATCCAGCCCGAGACCGACAACGCCCCGACGGCACTGTCGTGGAAGCGGTTCTCCCTCGTCTTCGGTGTCCTGGTCCTCGTGTTCATCGCGGTCTTCGCATCGTTCGGCGGGCTGCTCGAACCCCGGGAACGCATCGCAGCGGCGGTGGTCCGCATCACGACCTCCGGCCTCCCCGCCGCGCTCTACCTGCTCGGCGCGATCGGCCTGGGCCGGCTCGGCGCGGCGTTCTGGCACAACGCGGCGGAGAAATTGCCGCTGCAGGCGGGCTTTGGCCTCGGGATCATGCTCTGGATCTCGCACCTGCTGGGCGTGATGGGCGTGTTCGCCGGCCCGCTGGGGCCGTGGGCAGCGCTGGCGCCGGTCGCGATCGGCTGCCTCATGCTCGCCGCGCAGGCCGGCGGAGCGTCCCGAGCTGCGCCGAAGCTTGCGGCCCCGCATCCGCTCTGGCTCGCGGCCGCAGCGCCCATCGCGCTGCTGCTCGTCGCCGCGGGCAACCCGCCGGGCACGCTCTGGGCCAGCGAGGCCCGGGGCTACGACGTCCTCAGCTATCACGCGCAGCTGCCGCGTGAATGGCTCGCGGGCGGGCTCTGGCCGCTCGATCACAACGTCTACTCGTACCTGCCGTCCTACGTCGAGGCCGGGTTCCTGCACCTGCTGGGCATGACCTTCGCAGCGCCCGCCGCATCCGGCGAGACCGCGCCGGGCATCATCGCCGGCGACGGCTGGCGGCTCCTGAGTTTCAATTACCTTCACGCCGGGATCACCATCCTCGCCGCGTGGCTCGTTGGACGCGCTGCCGCACGGATCACCGCCACCCGCGAGGACGGCAACACAACCGGCCGCCGCCGCATCGCCGCCGCGGTCGCCGGCCTGCTCGTGCTCGCGACGCCCTGGACACTCGTCGTCGGCTCGCTCGCGTACAACGAGATGGCCGTCGTCGCCCTGCTCGCCGCGGCGATGATCGCCGCGTGGGAACGCGATCTCCCGGCGTGGTACCGCGGCCTGCTCACCGGGCTGCTGATCGGCGCTGCCTGCGGCGCGAAACCGACCGCGATCTTCATGGCCGCGCCCGTTGCCGGCCTTCTGCTGCTTGGCGGGCTCGCGCCGCGGCAATGGGTCGCCGCCATCGGCGGCGGCTGCATCGCCGGCCTCGCGATGATCGGGCCGTGGCTCATCCGCAACGGCATCGCCAGCGGCAACCCCGTCTTCCCGCACGCGACGTCGCTCTTCGACGGCGGACACTGGTCGCCCGAGCAGATCGAACGCTACCTCGCGAACCATCATTTCCAGGGCGGCCTCGCGGACCGCCTGCGGCTGATGTTCGTTGCCGAGTCATCCGACGCATCCAATGGCGGCGCCGAGATCTTCCGCCACCGCGGCCTGATGCACCCGCAGTGGGTCATCTTCTTCCCGGTCGTGCTCGTCGCGGCCGCGCTCTCGATCGCGCGATCGGTTGGGCGAAAGCCCGCGCTGCTGGTGAGTGGCGGGCTAGTCGTCCAGATCGCCGCGTGGCTCTTTCTCACGCACATCCAAAGCCGGTTCCTGCTCCCCTGCATCGCTCCCGGCGCTGTGCTCATCGGCATCGCCGCGGCGAGCGTGCGGCCGCCGGGCGTGGGCGTGATCGCGGCGGTGATCATCGCCGCGGTACAGCTGATGGCCTCGGTCCGCGGCTACGCCGCGCAGAACAACGGCTCGCCCAACGCGATGCTCGCCTTCGGCGCCGGCTTCATCACCGGCCTCCCGCTCCGCGAGGAGTACGCAGCGCTCCCGCCCGCCGAGCAGCGCGAGCGGATCGACCAGCTCAGCGTGCAGGCCTTCCTGAATCTGGTAGCGCCGCCGCACCTCGAGCTGCTGCTCGTCGGCGGCTCGCCCGAGCTCTACCTCGTCCGCGATGCCGAGTACGCCCGCGTGTGGGATACCTCGCCGCTCGCCACCATCATCCGCGAATCGCCCGATCAGCCCGCGCAATGGACCCCCGCGCTCCGCGCCGCCGGCTACGACCTGATCCTCATCGATCTCGCGGACCTCACGCGACTCGAAGAGTCGGGCTTCCTCGATCCCGCGCTCTCGGTCGCCAACATCGAAGCGTGGATGACGCGGCACGCGCTGCTGATCAAGTCGTGGCCCGAGGCGGGCATCTATCTCCTCGCGCCGGTTGATCCGGCGGCCCGCAACGAGGAGGACCGGAACCCGCAAGACCAGAGCTCGCAGAACGGGAACGGGGAGGAGCGGCCCCCTCGCGCGGAGCCCAACCGGTGAACCCCACGACCGCAGGCAGCGATGATGAGCCGGCAACCCCGCTCGCGCCGACGCGTTCCCGCCGCCGGATCGCCCTGCAACTCATCGCCTTTCTCGCCTGCATGGCCCTGCTCGGCTGGGCGGTCTCGACCGCCTTCTCCGGCGACAACCGCGAGGCCCTCGAACACCTGCAGTCCGCGCCGCGCTCGCTCATTCTCGGCGTGATCGGCCTTTCAGCGCTCAGCCTGCTCATCAACGGCTCGACGCTCTGGCTCACGCTTACGCCCGTTCGACGGCTGAAGCTCACCGACACGCTCGCGGCCAATTCGATCGCTGTCTTCCTCAACTACCTTCCCTTCAAGCTCAGCCTCGTCTCGCGCTTTCTGATCCACAACCGCCGCGATGCCATGCCGCTCCTGCAGATCGGCGCGTGGCTCGCCGCGTTCGCGGTGGTCGTCCTCGCGGGGCTCGCGCCGCCCGTCGCGGCGAGCATCGTGCACCCGCAGGTCGATGGCGTCTGGGTCGCGATCGTTGTCGGCGGGCTCATCGTCATGTTCGCCGGCGTCACGCTCGCCGCGCGGCTCTTCGCCGGCGAGAGCGGCCTGCAGCGCGTGCAGTCGATCGGCGGCATAGTGCCCGTGTCGCTCCTGCACCGGCTTCTGAAGTCGCGTGCCTTCGCGCAGCTGCACACGGGCTTTGCGATGCTCTCGAGCCCGGGTGTGCTCGCGGTGCTCCTCGTGCTGCGTGTCGCCGATCTGCTGGTGCAGGCGGCTCGCTTCGAACTCGCCGCCCGCGCAGTCGGCGGCGAGCTGGGCTGGGACCAGGCCCTCCTCGCTGCTTCGGCCTACTTCATGATCGGCATCCTCAGCCCGGCCGGCGTGCTGGGCGCCCGCGAGACCGGCACCGCCGGCGTCGCAGCGCTGCTCACCATCCCCGCGCTCACCAGCGACGCCTTCGTCCTCGCCACGCTCGTCGTCACCGGCGCCGAGCTGGTCATCAACCTCGTCGCCGCCGCGGCGAGCATCGCCTGGCTCCGGCCCGACCGCCTGCTGCGGGGCGGATCACGCGGCACGCAGCCCGCCCCCGCCGCGAACACCGCTCCAACCCCGCCGCCTGAGCGATCAGCCTGACCGATCGTCCGCCTGACCGATCGGCCTGACCGCGTACCATCCCGCCACATGCGGATCGCACTCGCGCAGATCAACCCCACCGTCGGCGATATCGACGCCAACGCCGCGAAGATCGCCGAGTACCTCGGCCGCGCCCGCGATGCCGGCGCCGACTTGGTCGCCTTCCCCGAGCTCTGCCTCTGCGGCTACCCGCCCAAGGACCTCGTGCTCCAGGAAGGGTTCGTCCGCGCCTGCATGGCCGCGGCGAAACGCATCGGCGAAACCCACACCGCCGGCCTCACCGCCGTTTTCGGCCTGCCACTGCCCATCGACGGCGAGAACCCCGCCCGCGGCATCGCCAACGCGCTGGTCGTCTACCGCGACAACGCGTACATCGATTACTACGACAAGCGCCTGCTCCCCACCTACGACGTGTTTGACGAGGACCGCTACTTCCGCCCCGGCGACCGCGCGGTCGTCATCGATGTCCCGCAGCGCGAGGACCACGGCGGCACGGTCCGTGTCGGCCTCGCCATCTGCGAAGACCTCTGGAAGGGCGAGGATGCCGGTTTCAGTTCGCACTACCAGGACGCCGCGGATCCCATCGCCGCGCTCGCCGCGGAGAAGGCCAGGGTCCTGCTCGCGCCTTCTGCGAGCCCTTTCGTGGTCGGCAAGGGCCGCCGCCACCGCGACATCCTCATCTCGCACGCGAAGCGGCACGGCCTCTTCGTCGCCAGCGTGAATCAGGTCGGCGGCAACGATGAACTCATCTTCGATGGCCACGCCGCGGTCTTCGCGCCCGATGGCTCGCTGCTGGGCGCGGGGCCTGGGTTCGAGGAATCGCTGCTGGTCGTCGACCTGCCGATCGGCGGCGATGGGAAGCCCGCGGCGAAGAAGACGGCCGCGGTCGAAGACCCGCGCATCGATGCCAGCGCCGAGCAACTCGTCTTCCGCGCTCTCACGCTCGGCGTCCGCGACTATCTCCGCAAGACCGGATTCAAGAACGCCATCATCGGCCTCTCGGGCGGCATCGACTCAGCCCTGACCGCCGTCGTCGCCGTCGCCGCGCTGGGGAAGGACAATGTCCGCGGTATCTCGATGCCCAGCGCGTACTCCTCCGAACACTCCAAGTCCGATGCGTTCGACCTCGCCGAACGCCTAGGCATTTCCTGCGATTCGATCCCGATCGCGATGCCCGTCGACGGCTTCCGCGCTGTACTCGACCCCGCCTTCGCCCGCGCCGGTCTCTCCACGCTCGGCGAACTCCTCCCCGACCTCACCGAAGAGAACCTCCAGTCCCGCGCCCGCGGCACGATCCTGATGGCGATCTCGAACCGCACCGGCGCGATCGTGCTCACCACCGGCAACAAGAGCGAACTCGCCGTCGGTTACTGCACGCTCTACGGCGATATGAACGGCGGCCTCGCCGTCCTCAGCGATGTCACCAAGCAGATGGTCTACCGGGTCTCCCGCTGGGTGAACGAGCACCACGCCGCGTGCGGCTTCGATCGCCCGCCGATCCCCGAGGGCTCGATCACCAAGCCGCCCAGCGCCGAGCTCCGCCCCGACCAGACCGATCAGGATTCGCTCCCGCCTTACGACATCCTCGACGAGATCATCGAGCGGTATGTCGAGGGCCGGCAGTCCGCCGCGGCGATCCTCAAGGCCGGCGAGGGCCGAGCGGGGTTCGATGAAGAGACCGTCCGCCGCATCCTCCGCCTGATCGACCTTTCCGAGTACAAGCGCAAGCAGGCAGCCATTGGCCTCAAGGTCACTTCGGTCGCCTTCGGCTCGGGCCGCCGCTGGCCGATCGCCCAGCGCTGGAAACCCTGAACGGCCCGAAGGGCCACGGCTCTACGTCCCACGGCATCTGTGCCACGGCTCCGAGCGCGAGCGAGCAGCCGTGCGTTGGGCGCACGAACCCGGCAGAACCGCGACGATCGGCCCCGGGCCCGCCCCCCCGGTTTCATGGAACAATTCCGCCCCTCGGATGTAGACTCCTTCCAGAGGAGGCCTCCCATGCTGTCCACGTTCATCACCCAGTCCATCGCCATCATCGCCCCGCTCGCCCTCGCCGCCGCGGCGGCCATGGCCGAACCGCCCGCGATCTTCGTCGACCTCACCGTCGATCAGGCCGCGAAGAAGGCGCAGCAGGAGAACCGGCTGGTGCTCGTCGACGCCACGGCCGAGTGGTGCGGGCCGTGCAAGATGATGGACCGGACAACCTGGGTCGATGACAAGGTCGTCGAGTGGATCAACGCCAACGCCATCGCCGTGCAGTTCGACGTCGATCACGAAGAAGATACCGCGAAGCGTTTCCAGATCCGCGCCATGCCGACCGTGATCGTGCTCAAGGACGGCAAGGAGTTCGACCGCAAGGTCGGATACATGGACGGCCCCAAGCTCATCGACTGGCTCGACCAGGTCAAGGCCGGCAAGAGCTCGCTCGATGTCCTTCGCGAGAAGGCGGGCAACCGCATGGACGAGGACGGTAACGTCGATGTCCGCGAACGCTACGACATGGCCGGCGAGTTCCTCAACGCCAACGCCTACGAGGAAGCGCTCGACGAGTACCTGTGGCTCTGGGACAACATGGTCGAGTTTGAGCCGGCCATGGGCGGTGTCCGCGGCAGCTTCATGGCCGGAGATATGGAGCGGCTCGCCGCCTCGCACGCGCCCGCGAAGCAGAAGTTCACGCAGCTCCGCGACGACCTCGCCGCGAAGCTGCGCTCCGGCGATGGCGGATTCGAGGCGCTCGACGACTGGATTGTCCTCAACGAGGTCATCGGCGATTCCGATGCGACGCTCGCCTGGATCGACCGCATCAAGGACCGGCCGGATGCGCACAAGACATTCAAGCGTACCTGGTTCCGCATCGACAACCTGCTGGTGGATGCGAAGCGATACGAGCTGTACGGCACGATCGTCCCCGATCCGGTCCGCACAGCCCGTCGCGACCTGGCCATGCTCAACGACCGTTTCCTCCCGCCGAGCATGGACGAGGACCAGCGGCGCCAGTTCACGGAGATGCAGAACCAGCGTGCGACCGACGAGATCGCCACGCTGCATGCATCGCTTCTGCTTGCGAACCGCGAGCAGGAAGCCACCGAGGTCGCCGATGAACTCTTCGCCAAGCTCCCCGGCTGCGATGCCCGCATCGCCCTCGCCAACAAGGCGATGGACCTGGGCGTCGTGACCAAGCGGCATCTGGCCTGGCTCGATGAGTGCCCCGCGAAGCAGGACATCAACGAACTCCGCGACCGGATCGAGAAGCGCCTGATGGAGCAGAAGAAGGGCGGCCGCTGAGCCGCGGCACACACTCCGCGTCCGGCCATCGCGCCTCCGCGGCCGGACTCTGCCAGAACAAGGAGAGGACGCTGTGCGGATTGATCGGCACTCTCACACCCGGCAGTGCACGCGCGCAGTCGCACGCGTCCTGATCTGTCTTAGCGCGCTGCTGTCGCCCGCGGTGGCCGGGGCGCAGGCGTTGACCCCGCCGGTCTTCAGCGCTGCGTCGATCCCCGAGGCAAAGACCAAAGCCGCTGTCGACGGCCGGTTCGTCATCATCGATGGCACCGCGCCTTGGTGCGATGCGGACGGGCGGATGGACACGATCATCTGGCGCGACCCCGCCATCGTCGCGTGGATCAACGACCACGCGGTCGCGGTGCGTGTCGACGTCGAGCGGCAGCCGGATGTGGCGATGACCTACAACATCCGAGCGCTGCCCACCGTGATCATCCTGAAGGACGGCAAGGAGTTCGACCGCAAGACCGGCTACCCCGAACCGCTCATGATGATCGACTGGCTCGAGGGTGTCGAGAATGGCCGCACATTCGAACAGGTCGTGCGCGACCGCGCGGGGCCCCGCGCGGACCACGATGGCAATGTCGACGTCCAGTTCCGCTACCAGATCGCCCGCGAACTGCTCGATGCCGAAGCCTGGGACGCCGCATCCGACGAGTACCGCTGGCTGTGGGACAACATGCAGTTCCACGAGCCAGAGCACGTCGAGGCCCGCCTGGTCCCGATGGTGAGGGATCTCAAGAGCCTCTTCGAGAACCACCCGCCCGCCGCGGATCGTTTCCGCCACCTCCGCGACACGATGGGCGAAACCCTCGCCGCCGGCCGCGGCTCGTTCCAGACGCTCGACCGCTGGCTGATTCTCAACGAAGCCCTCGGCGACAAAGCCAGCACGCTCGAATGGATCGACCGCATCAAGGTCCGGCCGGGGAACAGGGCGACGATCCGCCGCGTGTGGACCCGGATCGACCGGCTTCTCCGGCAGGAGAAACGATTCGCCGACTACGGGCTGCTCATCCCCTCACCAGTCTCCGAGGCGCGGCAACGCCTCCATATCTGGAAGGCCGTCGTTGCATCCCCGGCACGCGATGAGGTGCCCGCCGAGCACCGGCGCCAGATGGAGCAGCAGTACCGCACCAATGTGATCAACGAACTCGCCGAGCTGCACGCGTCGCTGCTGCTCGCCCGCCGCGAGGATGAGGCCGTACGCGTTGCGGAGGACCTTTTCGCGGCGATGCCCGGGTGCGAAGCGCCGCTCGGCATCGGTCAAAAGGCGCTCGGCATGGGTGTCGCGAGCCGACGTCACCTGCAGTGGCTGGACCAGTGCCCCGAGCAGTGGCGCACCGACGACCTGCGTGCCCGGATTGAGAAGCACCTCGCGCCGGAGTAGCGGTGTTTGCAGCGCGGACAGCGCGACACACGCCTCGCAACTTCAATCGCCGCGCCAGGCCTCACGGCTTCTTCTTCGGCCCCGTGATCGCCGCGATCGCGAAGCCCGCCAGCGACCAGCCGACCGTCACATCAGCCGCCCTGTGGATCGCCCAGTCCGTCGGCTGGTAGAAGTAGTTCCAGTGCGTCGCGATCACCGCAGCGCTCGCGAACAGCGGCAGGAACACCGTCACCGCCCACCGCGAGAGCAGCCCCAGCTTCGCCGAACTGCAGATCCTTGCGATGCACGCCATGAAGAACGCGCCCGCCGCGGCGATCCCCAGGCCCCGTGCGAACACCATCGGGTCCATCGGCTCCATGCCGTCGCGCTGGATCAAGATCATCGCCACCGGCCCGGCGCGGTGCCGCGCGGCCCACGCTTCCTGATCCGCCTCGCTCACCTTGCCGCCCGGGTTCGCCGGGTCGTGCGGCGGCATCGGCAGGAAATAGACACCACTCCGCGGCAGATCCTCCTTCAATCGCTCCGCGATCTGGTCGCCCTTGGGCGCCGTGCGGATCACATTCCAGTGCCAGTCCAGCACCGTCCAAGATACCGCGCCCCACGCGAACACGATGATCGCGCCGACGATCGTCGCGAGAAGTACCCGTCCCATCAGGATGCCCCTTTCATTCCGGAGCGGAGAGCACACGCCCGTCCCACGAACCAGCCGCCAAGGCCGCGGCTCCGTTCCAGTTCACGGCCCCCACGGCCCCGCATACCCCACCGGCTCGCCGCAGTCGCGCGCCGCCAGCTCGTACATCCGCTTGGCGATCTGACGCAGGTGCAGCGCATCGTGCGCGGCCCACGCCCCGAGCAACTCCGCCGCGGTCATCCTCCCCAGCTTCGGATGCTCCTTCGCCACCGACCAGTCGACATCGCGCAGGCCGCGCAGCCAGGTGATGGACCGTGCGCGTTCCTCCGAAAAGCGAAGCGCTGCGGGCCCGATATCTCCTTCGTTGTACTTCCGCTCGACCGCCACGCCCTCGGGGTTGATCGGGGGCCACGCCTGGGTGGGGTCCTCGAGCGTCAGCCGCAGCCGCGTCCGGAAGTCCTCGACCTCCTCATCGCCCAGATGCCGAACGATCTCGAGGATGGACCACGCCCCGCTGGGCGGCTTCCACCGCGCATCGGCCGGGTGCACCGCCGCGACAACCCGCGGCAGCGCGGAGCCGAAAGCCTCCAACCGATCGATCAACGCCGCTGCGTTCATAGCACGACGCCCCCACTCAGTGCTCAGTCCTCAGCACTCAGTCCTTCTCAGCTGCTCCCCGCCCGCATCCGGTCCAGGTTCTCCGGGAAGGGGTAGCTCGGGAACACACCGACGTGTCCGAACCGCCACATCGACGGCGCGGGGAAGACATCGCCGCGGAACCCGCCCTCGTGCATCGTCTTGACGACGCGCTCGAAGCTCGGCTCGCGCCCGTCAGGCCCAATCAGCCGGTTGGCCTTCGCCGAAAGGAATGAGACGGCCGCGGCCGGCAGCCGGTCGCGCCGACCGCTGAGCATCTTGTTGATCGTCTGGAAGCCGCGCTTGAGATCGTCGAGCGAGAAGTGGTCCTTCCCCCGCGGCCGGAGCAGCCCGAGGATCAGGATGTTGTCCAGATCGAACTTGAGGACATACGGCTCCTTGTCGTTCGCCGCGTGATCCCCCACCGAGGCCTGGAACATCCTCGCGTAGCTGGTCACGCTCCGCGGCGTCCACTGGCTTGTAGGCACCAGCGTGCACAGCTGCGAGATGATGCCGCGGCTGTTGTCCTCTTCGTTCACACCGCAGATCACGGTGCGGTAGCGGCCCGCGATCAAGTCGCGCAGCAGGTCCTGCCCCCACAGGATCCGGATGCTGTCCGCCGCACCGATCCCCGGCCGCACGAACTGACCCGGCAGCAGGCTGACCCGCTCGGGGAACATGTCGCTGGAAAGAAGGCGCTCGCCCTCGTCGTCGTAGAGGCGGACTTCGTCCGTCGTCTGGTCGGTCTTTGCGGTCATAGGTCCTCCCGCGGCCGCGGACGACGGCCGCTCTATCGGGCAGTCTACCACGAAGCCGCCCGGATCGCGGGCTGTATCGTTGACCGGAAGTGCTCCACAGCCGCCCGGATGAAGGCCGGTTCAGAATCCAAGGCCACGCGGCGGGTGTGACGGATCACGGCTCGATGGCCAGCTGCGTTGCATACGAGTGCCGCTGCCCGAGTTCATCGATCCAATGGAACACGAGCTGGCCGTCAACCCGCTCCAGCGTGATCTCGCCGGGTCCGTCTCCGATGCGGAAGCCGTTGGCATCAGCAAGCGCGAGAGCAATCTCCTGAGCTTTGGCGAGCGTTACCGGATCCGGTGCCTCCAGCACCGCCGTGTGTACCTTGTCGACGTGATGAAATGGGTCCAGCCACGCATTACGGCCGGCAACCGCGACACTCGGAAGAAACGCTGCCACAGCGATCCCGACGATAATCGACAACGCTATACCGAGCGCACCGATTCGAACTGCGGCCTGACGCGTCACCACCTTCGCGGCGAGGGCGACCGCCGCGACGAGAAACCCCAGCACGAAGATGGTTGCTCCCGAGTTGATGCCGATGGTTGCCGCGCCCTCTTTAGAGATCGCCGTCCGCCGAATCTCCAGCGGTTCGCCGAAGTCGATCGCCATGTCCCGATCCATCTGGGCGGGCGCAATCTGGCCTGCGAGCTTTGTTCCCCACGCGGCGTCAGTCGGGATGATCTCAGCAAGTGCCGGATGGCTGATCGCGACCTCTCGCCGACCGATCGGCCGGTGGGACCGCGTCGAATCGAGCCGTTCCACCGCGCCGGATGAGACCACCGTTAGTCCAGTTGCGGCCGCGGTTCCGCTGCCGAACACGAACAGTTCGAGATCGATCGCTCGCTTCTGCCCGACGCCGGTCAGCCGCATCGGATAGATCGGCCGCGGCGACTCGAAGGTAAACACCAGGGGATGTGGCGCGTTCACACCCGACTCCGTCTCGCGGGTAAGACGCGTACACGCGAATACCCAGCCGCCCTGCACATAGTCCCGGATGACCGGCGCGGCGTCATCAATCGGCGCGAACCCGTTATCGCTCAACCACGAGTCCAGAGCGTCAGCGTTCGGAGCCGACACCACCGTGACGTCGTAGTTCCCAACCACTTCCCGTGAGAGCACCTCGATCCCGGGCGCACGCCCGCCGACGGATGATCGCGCTGTTCCCAGCGCAGGCATGAACACCAGGCCTCCGAGCACAAGCGCGCTCGTGACCCCAACAATCCGGCCGATTGCAGTCCGCAGCAGCATCGCCGCGAAAGCGAGCCCCAGAAAGAGGAGCGGCACGAACAGTTCGAGCGGCCGCTCGATCTTCGGCAGAAACACGCCCCGCAGCGACGGGATCGTCCCCGTCGTCGCCGGCCGCACCAGCGGCTGTCCCGGCAGCGGCACCACCCAGCCGAACTCCGTGCCCTCGCCCTCGAAACTCGTCTCGATCACCAGCGTCTGTGTGCCCGGCCCGCCCTTCTCGCCCGGCTCCCAGCAGATGATCGCCGACTGATCCGGGATCTGGGTCGGCGCTGCGGCGATCTGGCTGAAGACCTTGCCGTCGGCGAACGCCGCGGGCGCGGCCAGGCACAGGACCAGCAGAGCGGAAACAGCCAGAACAACCCGAGCGGCCATGGTGTACCTCCTCCTGTTGGAACTCTACCATCGGCCCCGCAACGCGGTTCCTCGCTGCAGAGAGCTACCGACAGGAACCGCGGCGATTCACCCCGCTCCATCCGCAGCGCCGGCCCCATCACCGGAACTGTCTCCGGCCCCATCACCAGCGCCCTCAACGGCCGCATCGCCGCTCTCCTGCTCCGCCGGCTCCTCCGGAAGGCTCCGCAGCAACCGCCCAATACCGGCGAGCGCATTGACGCCGCGCCGCTCGCGCTCGCTCAACCGCGACCGTACCGGCCCGAGCAGCGCAAGCGTCCGATCCAGTTCGTCGAGAGACATGCCCTGCAGCACCCAGTCCCGGTAGGACTCAGGCTCACGCCACAATTCACCAGTGTCCTGCACCTCCGAGTCCACCGTGTACAGCAGCTTCCGGCCATAGCGGTACGCGATCCACTCCGGTACAGGCCCTCGCGCCTCGACCGCATCGATCGTCGCGAACACCGACACCCGCACACCCCGCGGATCCATCGAATCCCGCCGCGGCGGGAGATCCCAGACCGGCGGGAACTGCGATTCATCGTACGACAGCAAGACCGCCGCGGCATCGCCGTAGCGCCGCTCCGCGACCGCTCGCTCCACATCAAGCTTGCGCTGCACCGGCGGCTGGGCCCACACCGCCGCGCCGATCCATCCGGCGATCGCCGCCGCGCACACGGCGAACACCGGCACGGGCGCCGGCTTGCGCAACGCACGATCCATCGCGCTCTGCCCCGCGCGGATCCATCGGAAGGTGATGAGCAGGATGAGCAGCGTCACGGGGAGCAGGAGCACCGAATACACCATCGCCGCGAAGTGCGCCTGCGTGAGCGCTTCAAACTCCGGCGGATGCCTCAGCCCGCCCATGAAATCGATCACCGGCCGCGGCGACAGCAGCAGCGCCGTCGCCGCGATCGCGCTGGACACGAACAGAATCACCGGCGCGGGCTTCCAGACCGGCGTATCGAAGGCGATGGCGAGCACACGGATCGTCAGCGCCACCCGCCACACCGAGACCAGCGCGAGCGTCCACATATTCGCGGTAACCGCCGCCTCGGGCGCGAGCATGTACTCCCACGGAATCCCATACAGCCACGCCATCGGCGCGGTCATCCAGAAGACACCCAGGAACGACAGATATCCCGACCAGAACCGCCCGCGCTCCGGCGTCTCCTTCCGCATCGCGACGGCGTACATCATGCCATACATCAGGAACGCGTTGACGATCGAAGCTGCAAATCCGTGTGTGAAGACCGTCCACTCGCGCACCAGATCGTGCCCGTCGTAGTTCCGTGCCAGCGACGCCGACAGCACCAGCAGCGCGCCCACCACCAGCGCCCACCGATCCCTCCACAGCGCCAGGATCGCCCGCCGATTCCCCACCAGCAGCAACGCCGCATCTCTCAGCCGCATCTTCACCCCCGGAGATCAAGCCAACCGCTTGTGGATCAACAGTTCCCCCGCTGAGATCACCCCGGTGGGGGCGCGGTCTCAGTTGTACTCTGGCCACCGAACCCCTCCGCGAGCAGATCGTCCAGATTCTTCCGGGCTTCGAGGTACCAGCCGCTCTCTCGGCCGTCCAGCCTCGCCGCGACCGGTTCGAGGACCCGGCACATTGTGGCCAGTTGTTCCAGAGTCATAACCCAACGGATCCGTTCTTCATCCCCTTCGCGGATGTTCGCGGCGATGATGTCGAGCGAGTGGCTGGACGAGTAAAGCAGCTTTCGTCCGTACGCGTAGGCGATCCAATCAGGGATCTCGCCTCGCGCCTCGATCGCCGCGAGGATCGCAAACACCGGCGCACGAGTCTCCGCGTTGTCGATGTAGCCCTTCCGCCGCGGCGGCAGATCCCAGACAGGCGGGAACTCCCGTGGCGGGTGCGCCAGGAGGAAGCCGGCCGCATCGTCGTACCGCTGCTCCGCCACGGCCCACTCGACCTCCATCTTCCGGCGGACAGGCGGCTGTGCCCAGAGGGCCGCGATGAGCCACCCGGCGATGGCAAGGCACGCGATCGTGAGTACGCCGACCGGAGCGGACGCCCGCGCCGTCGGCGGCCACTCAACATCCGGGGGCTTGAACGTGCCGAGCGCGATGAGCATCGCAACCAACGTGAACGGGATGGCCAGGAATGTGTGCATCACACCAAATGTGTAGAACCTGGTAAGCACAAGCTGTTCAGGCGGGTGCCGAAGGCCGCCCATGATGTCGATGAGCGGCATCGGTAGCGTGTACATCGCGACGATCGCAACCGCGTTGCTCACGAACAGCACGAAGATCAGTGGTCGGACCCATCCCACATTGAACATCACGCTGAATACACGAACGATGAGCCAGAGCCGCCAGATCGCGACGAGCACCAGCGTCCAGATATTCGCCAGCACCGCGGACTCGGCGGGAAGCATGTACTCCCACGGGATGCCGTACAGCCACGCCATCGGGGCCGTCATCCAGAACACACCGAGGAAGGAGAGAAATCCCGACCAGAAGGGGCTGCGCCGACCCTCCCGTTGCGGCACTGGAACGAATGCCATAAGCGCGTACATCAGGAACGCATTCACGATGGATGCCGCGAACCCGTGAGTGAACACCGTCCACTCACGAACCAGATCATGCCCGTCGTAGTTCCGCGCGAGCGATGCCGACAGCACCAGCAGCGCACCCACCACCAGCGCCCACCGATCCCGCCACACCGCCAGGATCGCCCGCCGACTCCCAACCAGCAATAAGGCCGCATCACTCAGCCGCATGACTCGTTCTCCGCCGTACGCACACCGCTGCCCGCCCGCTTACCCCACACCCGCTGCCGCACCGCCAGCCGCCGCGCTGTCGGCTCCGCCGCGAACGTCATCCGCACCAGGTTCCGGAACCCCCGTTCCAGCGCATCGACCGACATCCGGTCCGGCCGGTACGTCACATCGAACAGCGTGCAGGCCTCCCACCCGCGATCCGGCAGCAGCCGCCCTTCACGCTCCAGCCGCGCCCGCAAAGCCGTGCCCGGGAACGGCGTCTGCAGCGTGAGCTGCACATCCGCGAAGGGCGCCTCCATCAGGAACTCGCCCAGTCGCGCCATCGACTCCTCGTCCTCGCCGTCCCCGCCCACGATGAAGCACGCGATCACCGCCACGCCCGCATCCTGCAGCCGCGTGCACGCCTCGACCATCCGGTCGATCTCCGCGGCCTTCGCACCCATGCCGCGGTAGCGCACCGCCAGCGACTCCATGCCCACCAGCACCTGCACGCACCCCGAGCCCGCCAGCCGCTCAACGACTTCCGGCCGCTCGCCGATCCGCCAGTCCGCCTCCGTGAAGTACCGCACGCCCGACCGCTCGAGCACACCCAGGAGCTCGAACGCATCGCGCCCGCCCGCGAAGGTGTTGTCGTCCGCCAGCTCGATCGTCGCGCGGCGGTCCATCGCGCGGATCGCGCCCAGCTCACGCTCGATGAGCGCTGATGGCTTCTCGCGGAACTTCCCCAGCAGCCGGCTCGCGCCGCAGAACTCGCACGCGAACGGGCACCCCCGCGCTGTCTGCAGCGTGAACCGCGGCCGTGCTTTGCTCCCCAATAAATCAAACCGCGGCGTCGGCGCTTCGCTCAAGTCAAACTGCCGCGTCGCCTGGTACCGCCCCGCCAGCCGGCCCGCCGCGGCGTCCTCCAGGATCACCGGCCAGATCAGTTCGCCCTCCCCCACCGCCACCGCATCGGCGTGCTCCAGCACCTCGTCCGGACACGCCGTCGCGTGCAGCCCGCCGATCACAACCTTGCACCCCGCCGCGCGCACCGCCCGAGCCAGCGCGTACACCTCGTTGATCGAAGCCGTGAGCGCCGAGATCGCCACCAGCGTCGGCCGCTCGGCCAGGATCGCCGCGACCAACCCATCATCCACCGCCGCGGCCTCGTGGTACGACACCGACCAGTCCGGCGGTGTGAGCGCGGCGAGCGTGAGCAACCCCAAGGCCGGCAACGCCCCCACCGCTCCGGCCCGCGAAGCGAGCCCGGGGAGCTGCATCCCCAGCGCGATCATCTCCCGCTCGCGGACGCGGAACCCGGCCATGGCGACGAGTGCGACGTGTGGCATAGAGGCTTGTACGGAGGCCGCGGCCAAAGTTTGCATGCACTAACGAATTTCGCCCATCCGGGAACCCCGTCCGGAAATCATGCCCCGGATTTGTCCCCGCCTCCCCACCCGAACCAAAGCCCCCCCTCCGCCCGGGCCGATAAGTCGGAGGCAGCTTCCCCGGGAGTGATCGACCGTGCCCAACGCCGCACCGCAATCCCCTGTCTTCGTGGTCGCCGTGTACGGCCAGAAGTACGCCGCGTTCCTCGGTCCGCACCTGACCGCGCTCCGCGCGGCGTACCCCGATCGCCCCGCCGGCCAGGTCCTTGGTCATGTGCTGTGGCAGCATATCGAACCGCGCGAGATCGCCGTGCTCGCCGCCGTGTTCCCCGAGTTCAACTTCGAAGAGACCGCGCTTCCCGAGAGCGACGACTCCGCGCACGCCATCCCCCGCAAGATCCACGCCTGGGCCCGCGGCGCGCAGCTCGCCGGCGACCGGCCCGTCGCCTTCCTTGACTGCGATGCGATCCTCGTCGCGCCCATCGATGACTACTTCGCCGACCAGTCCTGGGACATCACCTTCACCTGGAAGGACGAGCTCTTCCCGATCAACACCGGCGTCATGCTCGCCCGACGCGGCGATCTCGCCGCGCACGTCTTCGCCGCGATGCTCCCCCGCATCGAGCGGATGGTCACGAGCCGCGAGCAGCTCGCGACCGCCGTTGGCTCCAGCGGCGCCGCCGACCAGCACGCCCTCCGCGAGATCATCGGCTTCTGCAACTACGACCGCACAATCACCCGCGAGGTCGAAGCCAACGGCGTGACCCGCCCGATCACCTTCCGCGGCGAACCGTGCAGCGTGCTCAACGAGACCAACTGCCGGCCCATCACCCGCAATCTCCGCATCATCCATTACAAGACCGGCTGGCACCCGATCCTGCTGAACGGCGCGAACTTCACTGTGAATCGCCCCGAGCTCGCCTGCGCCGAGATGTTCGGCTACTGGCGCGAGCTCGAGCAGCGGGCGGGGGATCTGGTCGCCGCGGAGCTCACCCGCTCCGCCGCGGCCGCCGCGGCAGATCGCTTCGCGCCGATCGCCGGCGGGTACGAGGAGCGCGGCATCCTGCACAGCGAGATGCTGGCGGTGTGCGGCGTGTGCGAGGCCCTTGATGTCGATGTCATCATCGAGTCGGGCCGCTGCCGCGGGCAGAGCACGCTGGTGCTCGCCCGGTACTTCGAGCGGTCAGACTGCGAGATCGTCAGCGTCGAACTCGAGCGCGATGAGAACGCCGATTTCGCCGAGGCCAGGCTCGCATCCTTTGCGAACGTCGAGCTGCTGTTCGGCGACAGCGGGCGCGTGCTGCCCGAGCTGATCGAACGCTTCGCCGGCCGCCGCATCGCGCTCTTGATCGACGGCCCCAAGGGCATCGAGGCGCTCAATCTCGTGCACAAGGCCTTCGCGCTCTCGCCCGATGTCGCTGCGGCGTTCGTGCACGACATGCGGATCGACACCCCGCAGCGAGCCGCGGTGGCCGGATACCCATTCCGCGCCTTCCACACCGACGATGAGCAGTACCGCCGCGCCTTTGAGCGGCTCGACGATGCCTGCCTCCCCGCGCCGGGGCAGGAGATCACCATGCACACCTGGCGGCCGTTCCTCAAGGGGCACGACGCGATCCCCGGCTACGGCCCGACGCTGGGCGTGTACCTGCCGCGGCCGTCGCGGCCCGCCGCCGCGGCGCAAACCGCGCAGCGCACCGCCCGACCGATCACCGTCGGCGCCGCCTGACACCGACCACAAGGAGCCAACGTGCCCAACACCTCCCCCACCGTCGAACTCACCGCCGACACGGTTCCCAACCGCTTCCTCACCGCCGCGGACTGGAACGATCCTCGCTACACCGCGCTCCGCGAAGAGTTCAACACTCTCTACCGCGACGAAATGGGCGGCAAGCCGCACCCGACACACGCGCGGTTCCCCGAGACCATCGTCACGCACTGGAGCCGCGAGTGGGAGTACCCCTGGGCGGTGCTCAACTGCGAAGCCGAGCCGGGCATGCGCATCGTGGACCTGGGCTGCGGCGGCTCGCCGCTGATCCCCTACTTCGCGTGGCGCGTGGGCTGCAAGGCCACAGGTGTCGATCTGAATCTCTCGAGCAGCGAAGGCCAGACACTCCGCGGCTTCCCGCACGATCCGTCGGAAGTCGTGCCCGAGGCGGACTGGGTCATCGCGAGCATGGCGGACACAGGCCTGCCCGATGCATCGTTCGACCGGGTGATCTGCATCAGCGTGCTCGAGCATGTCGGCGAAGATGTCGCGATCGCGACGCTCCGCGAGATGCGCCGGCTGCTC
Source organism: Planctomycetaceae bacterium (assembly GCA_040255445.1). GTDB lineage: Bacteria > Planctomycetota > Phycisphaerae > Phycisphaerales > UBA1924 > JBDZUZ01. The sequence continues at coordinate 18,378 of JBDZUZ010000007.1, forward strand.
GCGCCCGGCGGGCGCGTGCTGATCACCACGGATGTCGACGGTGCCCACCGCACTTTGACCACGCACTACACGCGGCTGCTCGAGCTCGCCGCGGAGGCCGGCCTGCGCCTCCGGGGTGAGACGGACTTCACGCCGCCGACCGACCGCGAATCGCACCGCGGGACCTACGACGTGGTCGGGATGGTCTTCGAGGCGGCCTGAACACGTGTACTACTTCCGCTTCGCCTCCTCCTGGTCCAGCAGCCGGAGGATGCGCACCGCCATTTGATTCTCCGGATCGATCGCCAGCACCTCGTTCAGTTCGCGGCGGGAGGCATCCGCGTTACCGATCCGGCCGAGCAATAGTCCGAGCATGAGGCGGGACCCGAGATCGTCGGGGTTCAGCCGCTTGATGTGCGTGCGGACGATGATCGATTCCGCGGCGTGCTGCTCCGCGTCATCGAGCCGCTTTGCGAGCAGCTCCCAACCGTGCAGGGCGTCGGGGTGGTCGGCGGTGAAGCGCCTGCAGCGCTCGGTCGCTTCCCTTTGTTTGCCCGTGCGATCCATGAGGAGCACCGAGTTGTTCAGGAAGCTCGGGTTCTCGAGGTCCTTGTCGGCGAGATCATCGAGGATCTCGATGGCTTCATCGACGCGGCCGAGCTGGGCGAGGGCAACCGCGCGCGTCCCTGCCGCGGCGTAGTACTTCGGCTCGACCTCAACCGCCTTGGCGAGCGCTTCAGCCGCGCCGACGAAATCATTGCTGCGGAAGCGGATCAAACCGAGACTGTGCCAGGCCTCGCTGAAGCGGGGCGCGATCTGCGTGACCTTCGTCGCGACCGCTTCGGCCTCGGCGCCCTTCCCGGACAGGTCGAGGTTCACCGCCAGGCGCCAGAGCGAGCGGAAGTCCGACTGCTCACCGACGCCCGCGGCCTTGCGGATCGCTGCGGCCGCCTTGTGATCGCGACGGTTCTCGGCAGCATCCGCCTCGTACCGCGTTCGCTCCGCGGCGGACGGCTCCAAGCTCCACGCATCATCGACTCTCTGGAACGCCGCAGCGCGGATCGGCGCGATGTCGTTCTGGTCGACCAGCATGATCAGCGACCGCTGGGTCCCGGCGGACCCGACCACGAACCCGCAGACCTCCTGTTCAGCGTTCAGCACCGGCACCGTGCGGACGATGCCGCTCATCGGCACATCGATCTCCCCGCACAGCCCCAGGCCCGGCCACTCGGACACAACGCCCAGCGCGATGGTCGCGCCCATGACGCCGGTGCCCTTCACCGCGATGCAGACTCGCACATCCTCATCCTCCGCGGGCTTCGCCGCGGCAACGGGGAGCGAGGCCAGTTGGTCGTCAATGGTGGTCCGAACGAGCGACAGCCGAACGGGGCCGGGGAGCGAAGCGATCTGGAGCGTCTCGGGCGCGCCGCAGCAGACCGGTTCCATCTGGACGCCGCGGATCGTCGAGCGGAGCGGGAGCGGGGTGAGCCAAAGCCCCGGCTCGATCTGCACGCCGGCGGCGAGGGTGGTCCAGCTATCTTGCGCGGCGGGGTCTGCGGCATCGGGCCCCGACGGTTCGAGGCCGCGGGTGATCGCGACGGCGCGGGCGGGATCGCGGACCGGTTGTGCCGCGGCGGGTGCAGCGCCCTGCGGAGCCGGCTGTGGTGCGGTCTGACTGCCGGACTGCGATCCGGCGGCGACCGGGAGGACTGTGAGAAGGGTTGCGAGCAGGCTGCGCATTGGGAACTCCGGGGTTGCGGCCGGAGAGCGTACCAGTTCGCGGCGGAAATGCTGCGAGAACTGGTATCGATAATGCGCCTGGATATCGCGAGCGTGCCAAGGCGGGCGGCAAGCGCTTGTGATGCGCGATGCATGGGGCAAAAATGAAAAGACCCCACTGAGGTTTACCTCAGTGGGGTCAAGCGTCGGCGATGACCTACTTTCCCGCAGTGCAGTATCATCGGCGGCGGAGGCTTAACTGCTGTGTTCGGGATGGGAACAGGTGTTTCCCTCCGCCTGTGGTCACCGACAAACCGGCGTGATCACCTTTCGGCGATCCAGCCAGTCTCGCCCACGCCGCCGATAGTGTCGGCGTGGGGTGGACCGGATGGGAAGCTGTGGAAGCTGACTGAAGTGCAGCCCGGCGGGGCTTTGCCCCGCGGCGGCTGGTTGGTATGACCAAGTGTTCGACCGTTAGTACCGCTCCGCTGAACACATTTCTGTGCGTACACGCGCGGCCTATCAACCTGGTGGTCTTCCAGGGGTCTCACGTCTTTCGACAAGCAAGCCTCATCTCGAGGGGGGCTTCCCGCTTAGATGCTTTCAGCGGTTATCCCTGCCGTACGTAGCTACCCAGCGATGCACTTAGCAGTGCAACTGGATCACCAGGGGTACGTCCAACCCAGTCCTCTCGTACTAAGGTTGACTCCTCTCAAGCTTGCAACGCCCACAGCAGATAGGGACCGACCTGGCTCACGCCGGTCTGAACCCAGCTCGCGTACCACTTCAGCCCCAGGATGTGATGAGCCGACATCGAGGTGCCAAACCGCTCCGCCGCTATGGACGCTCGGGAGCGATCAGCCTGTTATCCCCGGGGTACCTTTTATCCGTTGAGCTACGACCCTTCCACACGGGATCGCAGGATCACTAGAACCTAGTTTCCTAACTGCTCGACCCGTCGGTCTCGCAGTAAAGCCGGCTTGTGCTCTTACACTCGACACACGGTTTCCATCCGTGCTGAGCCGACCTTTGTGCTCCTCCGTTACCTTTTTGGAGGAGACCGCCCCAGTCAAACTACCCGACACCAACTGTCCCTCGCCCGGATTCACGGGAATCGAGGTTAGGCCACAAACTTACACAGGGTGGTATTTCACCTTAGGCTACTCCTGGGCCGGAACCCAGGCATCAAAGCCTCCCACCTATGCTACGCAGTATATGCTCGTGGCCAATAGGAGCCTATAGTAAAGGTCCACGGGGTCTTTCCGTCTTGCTGCGGGTAGGCGGCATCTTCACCGCCACTACTATTTCACCGAGTCGGTCGTGGAGACAGTGCTCCAGTGATTACGCTATTCATGCGCGTCGGAACTTACCCGACAAGGAATTTCGCTACCTTAGGACCGTCATAGTTACGGCCGCCATTCACCGGTGCTTCGGTTGTGACCTTCGCTTGCGCTGAGCCACTCCCTTGACATTCCGGTATCGGGCAAGCGTCACTCTGTATACATCCACTTGCGTGTTGGCACAGAGCTGTGTTTTTGATAAACAGTTCCCAGAGCCTATTCTCTGCGCCCTTCCCCGAAGGGTGAGGGCCCCCTTATCCCGAAGTTACGGGGTTAATTTGCCTAGTTCCTTCACGACCGTTCTCTCGAGCGCCTTAGGCTTATCGCCACACCCACCTGTGTCAGTTTTGGTACGAGACGCGTCTTGCCCCCAGAGCTTTTCTAGGAACCGATCCACCTGACATCGGCCTCAAGGGCCTGGACATCTAACAGTCCCGTCAAGCTTCACGATCCGCACTCTGGTTTGATCTCCACGCGTGCTGGGGATTATTAACCCCATATCCATCGGCTACGCCTTTCGGCCTCACCTTAGGTCCCGGCTAACCCTGGGCGGATTTACCTTCCCCAGGAAACCTTGGGTATTCGGCGAACAGGATTCTCACCTGTTTAATCGTTACTCAAGCCGGCATATTCACTTCCTAGCGCTCCACCAATCCTTTCGGAACGGCTTCGCCGCTGCCAGGAACGCTCTCCTACCGCATCTTTCGATGCCCGCAGCTTCGGCTCTCTGCTTATTCCCGATCATTATCGGCGCCAGATTCCTCGTCCAGTGAGCTGTTACGCACTCTTTAAATGATGGCTGCTTCTAAGCCAACATCCTGGATGTCTTAGCAATCTGACTTCCTTTCGAACTCAGCAGAGATTTGGGGCCTTAGCTGGCGATCTGGATTTTTCTCCTTTTGACGACGGATATTGTCACTCGCCGTCTATCTCCCAGGGCTTGGGCGTCGGTATTCGGAGTTTGATTGGACGGGGTAGGCGGGTAGCCCCCCACATCCATTCAGTAGCTCTACCCCCAACGCTTGCTCCCTGAGGCTAACCCTAGAGTTATTTCGGAGAGAACGAGCTATCTCCCAGTTTGATTACACTTTGAGTCCTCCCGTCAGCTCATCCGAGACCTTTTCAACGGTCACCGGTTCGGGCCTCCAGGCGGTTTTACCCGCCCTTCACCCTGGCCAACGGTAGATCACAAGGTTTCGCGTCTAGCCCGTGCGACTGGGCGCCATTTTCAGACTCGCTTTCGCTCCGCCTCCGGCCCGATAGGCCTTAGGCTCGCCGCACAGACTAACTCGCCGGCTCATTATGCAAAAAGCACGCCGTCACTCTTGCGAGCTCCGACCGCTTGTAGGCACGTGGTTTCAGGTACTCTTTCACCCCGCTCATCGCGGTGCTTGTCATCGTTCAGTCGCCTTACTGGTCCACTATCGGTCGTCGAGGAGTATTTAGCCTTGGAGGGTGGACCCCCCATCTTCAACCCGGGTTTCCCGAGCCCGAGCCTACTCTATGGGCTCACCAGTTTCCCGCTACAGGACTTTCACCTTCTTCGGTGCGTCATTCAAACGCTTCGCTGTTCCACTGGTTGATCCGTTTTCGCTCGCCGCTACTTACGGAATCGCTATTGCTTTCTTTTCCTGCAGGTACTGAGATGTTTCAGTTCTCTGCGTTCGCTTCCTGCACCTATACATTCAGTGCAGGATACCCCTAAGGGTGGGTTGCCCCATTCGGAAATCCCAGAATCACAGTTCCGTTACCAACTCCTCTGGGCTTATCGCAGGTTCGCGCGTCCTTCATCGCCTCTCGACACCAAGACATCCGCCACATGCCCTTGCACTTGGTCATACCAACCGGACGCCGCGGCCTCTCGGCCACGCCACCAGCTGGTCTACCACGACCCGGTTCTTGTTCCCGGGCCGTCTTTCGGCCTCCTCAGGGCTGAACACCCCGATTCGGCCGACTCTACAATCGCCTTGGCGCTGCACTTCAACTTGCAGCTTCCACTCGTGCACCCCTGCCCGTGTCGGATGACCAATCCCCACCCTCGCGGGCGGACACCGGCCTCCTTCATCAGGAGTGCACACTTCCCTATCCGGATGTCAAAGAGGCACGCCAAGCAGCCAGAGCTTCCGGCTGTCGGCCCGCCGAGGTCGTTGCGACCCCGTCGGTTGTTCTCGTCGGCTCTCGCCGCGAGGGAGGAGACTTTAGTCGGACGCCCCGGACAGTCAAGCCGCCGGGATCTGGTTTTGAATCGCGAAAACCGTAAACCCCGTTTTCACCGACCCTTAACCGCCGCCGCTGCCGCCGCCGCCCCCACCGCCCGGGGGACGGCTCTCGCGGGGCCCCCGCTCACGCTGTGGCGGAACGAACGGACGGGTCGGCTCCTCGGGCTTGATCACAGGCTTGCCCTGCGTCTCGCCCGCCTTCGCCGAGGCCTCGACCACCTTGTACACGTCCTGGCTGCGGTCCGACTCGGGCAGGCGGACCACGATCCGCCCGCCGCCGTCCCGCAGCATGACCTTGAAGGTCTGCCGGTTCACCGCGAGCGGGTCGGTCGCATCGGCGATAGCCGGGGCCACATCCAGGAGCGTCGCATCGGCGCCCATCACGCGTGACTTGGGCCCGTCAACGTTCATCCAGTCGGGCGTCCCGCCATCGGGCCCGCCGGCGAGTTCGGGGGTCGCGCCCGGGGGCGGCATTCCCTGGCCCGGCATGCGACTGCGGGGGTCGGGGGTGCGGCCACGAGGGTCGCCATCGGGGGGCAGCATGCCGGGGGGCTGCTCGCCCATGTCCAGCGGCTGCTCGGACTGGATCATCTGACGCAGACGGTCCATGTCGGCCAGCTTGAGGTCCGGGAGGGTCGCCTCGGCCACGACCGGGTCGCCCGGCTCGAGGCTGACGCGGGCCTGGCGGTAGAACCCGTAGTAGAAGGTGTAGAGCTCGGCCGTGGCCCGCGGCCGCGGCGAGAGGGCGGTCTGCTCCTCGGCGCTGGTGATGAAGTAGTAGCTGTCGCGGGCGACCTCGATCGGGGCGGTCCACTCGGACCAGTCGCCCCGCATCAGCGAGTCCGCCGCGAGCGCCTGCTGGCTTTCGAGGAGGCTGCGGCCGAAGTACGGGTTATTGGTCACGAGGCGGACGCGGTAGCGGTAGGTCGCGCCCGGGACCGCGGTGACATCATGGACCCACACCTTCGCGGCGGGGTTGTCGAGAATGTACTGGGCCGCGGCGGGTTGCTGGCCGGCCTCGGGGGTCGCTGCCGGGGCGACGCTCGTGTCACCGAGCTGCGTGAGCCGCTCGATGACTCGGGTTTCCTCGGCGCGGACCTGATCGAGAGCCCGCTGCAACTGCGAGGTGTTCTGGTCGTCCTGCTGCGGGCGCTCCGAGCCGGGGCTCGCACCGCCGCCGGAACGGCCGCCGCCCTTGCCGCCGCCCCCACCGCCCGAGTCCCGGTTGCGCGGGGCCTCGCGGTCGGGCTGGCCACCGGCGCTGTCCATCTGGGCGGTGATCCGGTCCATGCGGGTGCGGATCGCGGCGAGCTGCCGGCGGAGCCGCGCGATTTCGGGATCGACGGCCTCACCGGCCGCGGCCTTGACGGCCTCGGCGGGCGGGATCCACTCGGGCCCGGCGATCGTCGGGTAGAAGTCGGGGCGGAGGATGTCGGGCGAGGCGTCGGCGACCATGTTGAGCATGGGGTCGACATCGCCGCGGACGGTGACCTGCTCGCTCCAGAGCTTGGTGTAGTCGGGGCGGCCGGGGAGGTTCTTGATGATCGTTCTGGCTTCGGGCGGGGTGCTGCCATCGGGGAGGGCGATCGTCTCACGCTCGATCTCGACCGCGACGACTTCCAAAAGGTCGCGGCCCGATCCGCTCGGGCTGCGCCACCAGCTCAGGGGCAGCGGCTCGGCGGGGCCTTCGGGGTCGGCCTGCAGTGCCTGACGGATCTTGGTGCCGTCGACCGTCGCTTCGACACTGACCCACGCCTTATCGAACGGCTGCACGGCCGGGAGGAAGGGCGCGAGTTCTTCGTTGCGGATGCGCTCGATCGGGCTGATGGTCGCGCGGTAGGACGCGGCGACCGGCGAGGCCGGGGCCGGGATCGTCACGGTGGCGATCTCGGCGGTGGTCACCTGCTGGACCGACTCGATGCCGCCGAAGCTCGGGGCCGGGCCGAGCGTGACACGCGCGGTGTCGGGCACCTCGGGGGCGAACCCGTTCTCGAGCTTCTGGGCGAGCGTGAAGGGCTTGACCTCCGGGAACTGTGGCTCGGTTGATTCGAGCCGGCCGCGGAGCGATTCCGCCGCGCGCTGCACGGGCGTGTACGCCTGAGCGGGCGCCACTTCGGTGGTGCCGACTTTCACCATGTTGGGCTGGGTGAGGAACTGGATCGCGAGCACCGCCAGCGCGATGACGGCGACGGTTGCGAACACGATCTTCTCGGCGTGCTGCTCGAACCAGCTGATGCCTTTGAGTTTCATGGCGACGGTCCTTCGAACGGGAACGGGCGGAGGCCCCGTGGTGTGTCAGTGTGTCGTCGGCCGCGGGCGGGTATCAGCCCGGGTTGGCGGCGTTTGGATCTGCGTTGGGATCGGTTTCGCTCGGGACGCCCAGGGCGTTGCGCAGGATCTCGGGCATCAGCTTCGAGGTCCACGGACGCAGCCAGAGCGTCTCGATCGTGAGGTTGAGGCGGACGACGTGGTCGGGGCCGTAGTAGTACCCCTCGCGCAGGTGCTCCCACACATCGACCTGCTCGATGTCCATGTCGAGCACGGTCATGAGGTTGGTCGCGGAGAACGCGCGGATCACCTCATCGACGCGCTTGGAGTCGACGATCAGACGCATGTCGGCGCGACGGACGTCGTACAGCGTGTTCCAGTCGCCGCGGGTGCGGCCCGTGATGCTGACGGTGGGATCGGTGACGAGACCGCCGGGGACAGCGGGGGTGGGCGCGGCGGCCGCGCCCATGCCCATGCCGGCCATCGGGTCGGGCGCGGCGGGGTCGGCGAAGACGCCCTCGACCTCGCGGGCCGAGACGGATTCGATCCGCTTCACCGGCGCCTGCACGATGTTCAGCGGACGGTTGCCCGTGCCGGTGTTCGCCACGCGGACAGCCTCGAGCAGGTCGGTGTAGGTCCACAGGTCCCACTGCCACAGGAAGAACCGCATCGGCCGCAGACGCGCGGGCTCGCGCGAGTAGAGGCCGACGAGCTGCTCGGTCGGAATCGCAGCGCCCTTCTTCTGATCGCTCTCGAAGACCGCGGTCGTCGCGTACACCGAGAGGTCGCGGGCCCGCGACTGATACTCGGCGATGCGACGCTCGATCAGCTTCTTCTGGATCTCGGCCTGCTCCTCGGGCGTGGGCTGACGGGTCGCGCTGAACTTCTCGAGTTCGCGGGCGCGGACATTCTCGACCGCCTCGGCGACGCGGACCGCATCGGGCGGGCCGCCGGCATTGATGCGCTTCAGGAGCGCATCGTACGGATTGGTCCGGCCGCGCTTGCCCAGCAGCGCATCTTCCATCTCATAGAACCGCTCGGTCGGATCGCCCTGCGGCGCGGGGAAGAGTCGCTCGATGAGCGGTGTGTGCGGGCGGCGGCCGACAGCCTGTGCATCAGCGCCCTCGCCCTTGTTGAAAGCGATGACGCGCTCCACGAGCGCATCGGCCTGACCCTTGACCTGCTCACGCTGGGCTTTGAACCAGCGGGTGAGCGCATCGTTGGGCTCGGTCGCGAGCGAGACGGGCTCGCCGCCGGGCTCGTACGACGGGATGGTGTAGTCGACGCGGGCCTGCGTGATCGCCTGCATCTCGCGGCCGACCTCGGCTTCGCGCTCCGTCTTGATCTCCGTGTTCCAGCGGCTGGAAAAGAACCACGCGACCGGGAGCGCGATGAGAACAACGACGACGCAGATCACAGCGACGAGATTCGCCTTGATCCAGTTGAGCACGGGCTTCACTGACCACCCCCCATCGCGGGATCGCCCTCGGCGGGCTGCTTGGGCTTGAAGACGACATACCACGTGACGGTGGCGGTACCGGTCGGCGTGTATCCAGCGCCGTCGGGCGGCTCGACGGGGGCGAGCTGCGTGAGCGTCTGGAGAGCGGCGGCGGCGGACTGTTTCGCGGCCTGCTCCTCGGCGGAGGGCGCGGGGCCGGAGCCGCCGACCTCGATGCCGCCCGCGGGGCGGGGAGGCTCGAAGTCAGGGAAGCCGCGTCCGCCGGGCCCACGACTGCCCGGGCCAAAGTCGGGCTGGCCGCGGCCACCGCCGGTCGGAGGCGTGACCTCGCCGACACCGCCCGGCGTCGCGGCGGCCTGGGCCGCTTGCACGCTGAATGGCGGATCTTCGAAGGCCAGTTCGAACTCGACGCTGTCACGCATCTTGTTCTCGATGAGCCACGACTCGATCGTTTCCTTGATGAAGCGGCGCGGCTCGGGCTGGTTGGTCTCGACCATGAGCACGCACTTGATCCGCGGGAAGTCCTCGCCGAGCTTGTTCTGCGCGGGCGGCGCGTTGGGATCGGTCATCCCGCCGCCGAACGGATCGCCCTCTGCCGCGGCGGGCGGCATGTACTGCGTCTGCAGCGCAAGGATCGACAGCGGCGGCCCGCTCGGTGTCGCAGCGGCGCGGATGTCGGTCGCCCATGTCGCCGCGCGGCTGTCGGCGCGGGCGAACATCTGCTTCACATCCGCGGAGATCCGCAGGAACACGCCGCGGCGCTCCAGCAGCGAGAGCAGGTTGGCAGCGCGGTAATCGGGCTCGCCGGCGCCGACCACACCCGCTTCCTGCGCTTCACTCTTCAGCGTGTTCGCGCGGCTGACGACCTGCTGGATCGTCGCGGGCTTGGGGTTGTCGACGACCGAGAAGTGATCGATGGTCGGGCGGATGAACATGAAGCCCGCCGCGGCGACGCCGACCGCGGCAGCGCCCACGAACCACTTGGTCTTCTCGCGCCACATCGACTCGCGGATGACGTTGACGGGCATCAGGTTGCCCTGCACCGTCTGCAGCCCGACGCCCTGCAGCGCCAGGCCGTAGGCCGTGACGAGCGTGAGCGCGTTGGCCTGCAGTTCGGCGTTGCGCTCGCCGTCCATCTCGAGCCGCTTGAACTGCTCGATGCGGTAGACATCGAGCGAGAGCTGCTGCTTGAGGTACTTGCGCAGGCCGGGCAGCTGGAAGGTCGAGCCCACACCGATCAGGCGGCTGAGCTCGGCATCGCGGTTGATCTGCTCGTAGAAACCGACCGACCGCTGCACGTCCTGCGCCAGGTCGGCGAAGACCGGCCGCATCGCCTGGAAGACCTGGCGCGCGTGCTTGGTGTTGTCGGCCTCGCGCTTGAGCTTCTCGGCCTTGGCGTAGGTGAGCTGGAACTGGTTGACGAGCGCCTCGGTGAACTGGTGCCCGCCGATGGGGAACGTCCGCACCCAGACGCGGCCGGGTGTCGCGACGATGAGATCCGTCGAGGTCGTGCCGACGTCGACCAGGATCGTGCCCGGCGTGTCGGTCGAGAATGACAAGTCGTACGCCAGCGCGTTGTACACCGCGATCGGGCTGAGCACGACGTGGTTGGGCGTGATGCCCAGTTCCTGGAGCATGTCGAGCTGCTCCATGATCCGGTCGCGCTTCACCGCGAAGATGCCCACCTCGACATCGGGCGAGTCGGGCGCCTGGAAGGTCTGGTAGTCCCACTCGACCTCTTCAAGCTGGAAGGGGATCTGCTGGATCGCCTCGAACTTGACGATGTCGGGCACCTTCTTGGGCTCGACCGGCGGCAGCTTGGCGAACCTCGCGAACGAGGAGTGCCCCGGCACCGAGATCGCGATCGACGCCTTGCTCAGGTCGTGGTTCGCGACCAGCGTGCCCAGCGAGACGCGGAGCACCTCGCTCGGGTCGACGCCCGGCGTCGAGAGCACCTTGGGGTGCTGGATGACCGCGAAATCGCGGACCTTCACCTGGTCGTCGCCGACCAGCTCAATCTTGAGGGCCTTGATCGACGCAGCGCCGATCTCGATACCCCAACTCACTGTCGATGAAGCCATGTCCGCTCCCAAAGCAGTCGACACGGGCCCTGACCGGGGACCGGCCCGGCGGCCTGATTCAATGATCCACACCCAACGCCCGGCATACGCCGGCCCGCGGGGTCGCGGATCCTACACGAACGCGGCCATTCGCGCGCTCGCACGCGGCTCCGCCAGCATACGGGACGCGTTCCCCAACTGTTCCCGAATGCGTGTCACGCTTCCGTAACGGCGGCGGCATGAGGCGGTGCTCACCCCGCATCCGCATCGCCGCGTTCGACCATGCGGTCGACGAGGATGCTCCCCCCCACCGCGATCGCGATCGCCCCGATCAGGAGCCACCACCGCTCGGGGGGGACCATCAGCCCGAACCACCCCCTTGGCGTCAGGTACGCCGCGGCGTGGTAGCCCAGGATCAACAGACAAAGCCCGACCACGGAACGCGTCGCCGGCGTCATCGATGCCCGCCACCGCACCGGCCACGACCCTTGGGCGCTGGGTTCTGCGGCCGCGGCCTCGGACCGATCGTGCACCCGCCCGCCCCAGAGCACCCATAGGCCCGCGGCAAGGATCCCGCCTCCGAGCACCGCCCCCAGGATCGCCATCGCCAGCCACCCCGAGTTGGACGCGGCGGGCGCTGGATCGATCGCCCGCATCTGGGGCGCGACCGTCGCCAGGGGCATGAGCAGCGGAATGGACATCACAGCGTGATCACCCGGTCAGCGATCAGAACACCATTGCGATCAGAACATCACCAGGCCGGCGTTGCTCACCATCGTGTGGCCCTGCTCGTCCATCGCCGCGGAGTAGTTCAGCAGGCCGACGGAGGTGGGCTGCGTGACCTTGAGCGTGGCGACGAGGTTGCCGATCGAGCACCAGCGGGTGGGGTTCTGCTGCCACGACATCGCCGCGATGAGCTCATCGGGCTTGATGTTGACCACCAGGTCGAGCATCTCCTTGTCGTGCTGGAAGACCTTGTTGCGGAACTCGGTTGGGGCTTCTTCATCGCCGGCGAGCGGCTGCTGATCCCCGAAAGCGGGGCCGACGTGGCTCAGGTCGGCCGAGCTGACGACCAGCGTCTTCCCGGGCATCGCCGCGATCGTGGCCTTGAGGGCATCGATGAACGGGTCGAGGGCGAGGCCCTTGCCGTCGTACGACTCGCCGTTGTTCACGGTCGGGTCGTGGATCAGAACGCCGAAGACCTTGCAGAAGTTACCGGCCTCGTCCTGGCCCAGGCAGTGCTGGAGCCAGGGGATGTGCAGCTCGATCGAGTGCTCGCGCTCATGGTCATAGCGGTTCTGGAAGAGCTTCTCGCTTTGCTCGGCCCCGAGCTTCTCGCGGAGCGTCTTGATGAAGTCTTTGTCGGCCTCGCAGAGGCCCAGGGGCGTCTCGTAGCCCTTGTCGCACCCGCAGACGCCGGTGGCCATGCCGAAGTGGTTGGCGCCGAGAATGATCACCCGATCCGGGCGGTCAACGACGCGGAGGCGGCCGTACACGGAGGCGTAGTTGAGCCAGCCACGGGGATAGTCAAGGTGCGGGGCGACAATGGCCTTGGGGAGCTCATCGAAGCTGGGCTTCTCGGCGTTCTTGAGCGCGGCGTCGATCCACTGGTCGAAGATCTCGCGGAGACGCTTGGGACCGATCTCGGCCTTCTGTTCGTCGGTCGCCTTTGCGCCCTCGGACTCCTTGCCCACGGTGTCCTGGGCGAGGGCGTCGGCGAAGGCCGCGGTCGAGGCCGGGGGGAGGTTGGGGGCGCTGTCGAAGTCGGAACGCATCTTGGCGAGCAGCGCATCGAAGCGCGGCCCGAAGAGCAGGCCGGCGTCATCGAGCTGGGCGACGAGCTGCTCGAGGATCGGGCGGGACAGGCCGCGACCCACGGCGGTCACGATCTCATCGAGGGAGCGGGAGCCGTCCATCAGGGGCAGGACGAACTGCGCGGCCGGCGAGGTGAAGACCACCTTGTCGGAGATCTGGCGGGCATCGGCCAGGCCGAGCACCTGCTGGTTCTGGAACTGGGCGGGGAATCCCCGGACCGGGCGGAGGACCGGCTTCTGTGTGTGGGCCGCGGTCGGGTCGAACTTGGGCTGAGGGGGCTGCTCGGGCTGGCCGCCGCGTGACGGATCTTCTGTAGTCATACGGCGAGTCTAGGGACCGCCCCGGAGGGCGGGATTCAGATTCTGTGGACTCGCGGGGGGTGACCGCTACACTTCCCGCCCGACGCGGAGCGGCCGTGTGTCGCTGCGCCGGGGTTCGGTGGCCGAAAGACGCATCGGCGTCCTCTCGGCGTTCGGGTGGCACTCTCAATCCGCTGCGGCGGAGGTGGATTATGGCTCAGGTCGAAGTCAACTCGTTCAAGCCCGGCCAGCAGGTCACCTGCACGGTCAGCAAGCTGCCCCGCACCGAGAACCAGGAGGGCACCATCGCCCGCCTGATGCGTCGCGACCCGGAGAACAAGCGGGCCCTCGACCGCGCTCACCGCATGCGTCAGCAGCGGCTCAACGTCTACAACCGCGGCAACCGCGACTGGGTCAGCCGCGAGCCGGCCGCGAAGGTCGTGATCGTCAAGCAGGGCGCGACGTGGACGATGCCCTTCACGCCCGACATCGCCGCGGACATGAACTCCGTCGGCGAGTTCATCGAGGTCAAGGCCGCGAAGTAAGCGCGGACCATCGGCCGCGGCACGGACAATTCAATCGATCGCTTCTAGGCTTGGACCATGTCCAGGCCTTTTTTCTTGGTGATTTCGGCGTGCCTGCTCGTGCTGGCCGCGTGCTCGCGCGAGCCGGAGGCACAGAAGCTGCCGCCGCCCGATCAGATCTACACCACGAGCGGCGTGATCGATGCGCTGCCCGGGCCGCGGGCCGGCCAATACCTGCGGATCCACCACGAGCGCATCCCCGAGTTCGTCGACAGCGATGGGGCGATCGTCGGCATGCGTGAGATGGTGATGGACTTTGAGGGCGTCGACCCGGCCGTGAACCTGGCGCAGTTTCAGCCCGGCGACAAGGTCGAATTCACCTTCGAGGTGCGCTGGAACGAGGGGCCGCTGAGCTATGTGACGCGGATCACAAAGCTGCCGCCGGATATCACGCTCGATCTGTCCGAGTTGCGCGATCCCGAGGATGACGCGGCCTCGCCCCAGCCCGACGCCGCGCCCGCGACCACACCCAGGCCGGCCGAGACCGGCGGCTGAGCGGGGCAAAAAAAGTACCCGGCACTCGGAACAAATACCCGAGCGCCGGGTCTCGTGGGGGTCTGGGTTGTTCGGTTGAACACAGGCACGACTCGGGACCGGCGTTCGCAGATGTGTTCGCCGCCGCCCGCGGCGTGGTTCCGAGGCCGACGCAAAATTTGCGATGGGGCGGGAACGATCCCCGGCCGCCCAGCGTGGCGTGTCAGGCCCCGCCCTCGCGGCCGGCCGGCACCGGAAGCCCAAGTTTCACAAGCACTTGCTGCAGATCCGACCAGACTTTGGCGCGGTTCTCCGCTGTGTACGCGCGGAGGATGTACGCCGGGTGGTAGGTCGGCATCACCGGGACGTGCTCGAGCCCCGGCGCCGCCAGCGATGCCCACGCGCCCCGGAGACGGGCCATGGTGGCATCGGTCGAGAGGAGCAGGCGGGTCGCGGGGAGGCCCAGCGTCACGATCGCTTCAGGGGCCACGATGCGGATCTGCTCCCACAAATACGGGGCGCAGAGTTCGGCCTCGCGCGATGTGGGCGTGGCGTTGTTGGGCGGGCGGGTCTTGAGCACGTTGGCGATGTAGACATCCTCGCGGCGGAGCCCCATCGCGGTGATCATCTTGTTGAGCAGTTGACCGGCCTTGCCGACGAAGGGCTTGCCGGTCTTGTCCTCCTCCTCGCCGGGCGCTTCACCGACGAACATCAGCCGCGCACAGGGGTCGCCATCGCCAAAGACGATGTTGGTGTGCGCGGTGACGAAGTGTTGATGCGGGGCCTCGCGGTTGTAGCGGTCGAGCAGCGCATCGAGCGCGGCTTGTGATGCAGCGCGGTCCGCGGGCTTGGCGCCCGCGGGTTTCGGGGCGGGCTTCATGTCGATCAACGCTGGTTCGGGCGTCGCGGCGGGCCGGGAAGTCGCTGCAACTGCGGGCGTGGGCGTGGGCGGGGCCGAAGGTTTGAGCGAAGGGCGGGGCGAGGGCGCGGCCGGGGCGGGCGCAACGGCGATGTCCGATGTCGCGACGCTCTCCCCCCTGCGGTATGCAGGCACGAAATCGACACCGAGCAGCTTCGCCGTCATGGCGTGCTGCCGAACCACCCGCTGCGCACGATCATCGATCATGCGTCGAGTGTACAGGCCACCGCTGGGGGCGGGCCGCAAGCGACAGTCGGCGGTGGGAGAAGAACGCGGGCGGAACGATTCTCAGCGGCCGCCGCCGGTGGGCTGCGCCGGGGTTGCGGGCTCGCCCTCGCCCGGCTGCGGCGTGTCGGTCGTTTCCGGTGCTGCCGGGTCCGGATTGACCGCGGCATCGGGCGTAGCTGGGGTTTCCGGGGCCGCTTCTTCGGGCGCGACGCGGTACCGGTCGGGCGCCTGGTTCGAGACGGGGATCTCGGCTGCATCGACCGTCGAGGTTCGCTCGGTAATGAACGGGACCAGCACCGCAGTCGCCAGTCCGCCGACGATCACACCGACGACGAGGCCGGGGACGAACGCCTTCATGAACGAGTTGTTGATCTGCGCATCCGACATCGTGTTTCCGCCTTCCTCACGCCGTGCGGCTTTCGGAGCCGCCGGCGGAGCACTATCGGTCGTTGGGGGGGCCCACTCCTGCCCTTTCAGTCATTTTCGGACCTTGGGCGGCTCGGGGCCACTCGAATCCGGGAGCGGTCAGAGCTTCTTCATACGGTGCATCCACCGCCCGTAATCGAGGATCGAGCGGATGAGCTCTCCCCGGGGCGGGTAGCCGCGGCCGAAGGCGGTCTGCATCCGCCAGGTCCAGTACGCGCCCTTGAAGCGGAAACGCGTCACGACCGCCAGCCTGGCCAGTTGGTAGAGCCCGCCGATGGTCTCGCCGATCCGCATGGTGTCAGCGTACGAGGGTCAGGCCCCGGCCAGTGTCCGCCGGTACCACTCCATCGTCTCCTCGAGCCCCTCCTCGAGCGTGGCCACCGGCTCGTAGCCGATGATGCGGCGGGCCTCGGAGATGTCGGCGAGCGAGTGCGGCACATCGCCCGCCCGCTCGGGGCCGTAGGTGGGCTCGAAGTCGGGGTGCCCGGCGGCGACCGCCATGGCCTTGGCGAGCTGGTTGATGCTCACGCTCTTGCCGGTGCCCACATTCATGACCGGCCCGGCGAGATTGCCCGGCGCCGAACCGCCCAGCAGCGTCGCGAGCACGGCGTTGCTGACGAAGGTGAAGTCGCGGGTGAACTCGCCGGTGCCGTTGATCCTGGGGCGTTCACCGTTGAGGAGCCGCTTGGCGAAGGCGGCGACGACCGCGGCGTACGCGGAATCGGCGGCCTGACGCGGGCCGAAGATGTTGAAATACCGAAGCGAAACGGTGGAGAGCCCGTAGCACCGGGCCCAGGTGGCGAGCAGGTGCTCGCCGGCGAGCTTGCTCACCGCGTATGGCGAGAGCGGATCGGTGCGGTGCGATTCGCGCTTGGGCAGTTCGGGCTGATCGCCGTACACCGACGACGATGATGCCAGCACCACACGCTGGGCCCCCGCCGCCCGCGCCGCCTCGAGCACACGGACGGTGCCGGTGGCGTTGACCGACCAGTACCGCTGCGGGTTCTCGACCGAGGCGGGCACAGAGCCCATCGCCGCGAGGTGCAGGATTACAGAGCACCCCTCGGTCGCCGCGGCCATGGCGTCATCATCGAGGATGGAGCCCTGGAAGAACCGCACGCGGTCGGGCTCCATGTCGATCAGGGTCGACAGGTGCTCGAGGTTCGAGTTGGAGAGATCGTCGATGACGCTGATGGTGGCGCCCAGGGCGACGAGCGTGTCGACGATGTGACCGCCGATGAACCCGGCGCCGCCGGTCACGCAGACCGTGCGGCCTTCGTAGAAGGCGCGGAGCTTGGCGACCTTGTCGGCGGGAAGCTTCATGGAGCGGGAGATGGTACGGAAAAACTGTGCCGCGGGATAGCCGGAGGGGCCTGAGAACAAAAAGGGCCCGATCCGGACCGGATCGGGCCCCTGTGCTGTCGGGGGCGGCCTCCTCGCGGGCTCAGCAGCCTGCCTGCCAGCGTTCGAAGAAGTAGGTGATGTCGTCGCCGTCGGTGCCGCCCGACTGGTCGATGTCGGCCTCGCCGATCTGCCAGTCGGCGAAGAAGGCGCCGATGTCGTCGCCGTCGATGCCGCCCGAGCCGTCCCAGTCGGCCGGGCAGCCCGGGGGCTCCGGGAGGGGCAGCTCGACGAGGATCGCCCGGTCGCTCTGGAAGGTGAAGTTGAAGGGCGGCTCCTGGGTGTTGGCGCTGATCATCGCGTACCGGCCGTCGCGGGTGAGATCAAAGTCCATCGGACCGGTGCCCCAGAAGAAGATCAGCTTGTCGGAGAAGCCGGCGGGGATCTCGTCGTCCCGGAGCAGAACCTCGTCGTTGAGCCACATGGCGCTCGAGAGGATGTTGATGTAGTTGGTGGGCTCGGTGAAGAGCCCGTGCCAGAGCACGCGGCCGCCGTCATCGATCTTGATCGGGCCCGTCGAGGAGCCGATGCGCACGAGCTGCGCATCGGGAATCTCCGCCGGGATATCGCCGAAGGTCGCGATCTTGGTGGTGTTGTTCCGCGCGATGATCGCATCCTCATAGCGGAAGGTCGCGCCGGTGATCGAGACCTGGTAGGGAAGTGCGCCGCCGGCGCCCGGGCTCGACCGCCTCCACTCCCAGAGACCCGCATCGAAGCCGATGCCGTCGGCGCGGACTTCGGAGGTGTCGGGGCCGAGATCGTGCACAACCGTGCCGGCGCCGGGAGCGGCGATCGTGGTCCAGCGGATCTCGCGGTCCTCGACGTTGGACCAATACAGACGCCCGGTTGATGCATCGACGCTGACCGCGTGCGGTCGCGGCGTCGCGAGGAAGACTTCCTGCCCGGTGCCGTTGAGGTTGGCGCGACGGATCGCGTTGCCCTCGGAGTCGGTCCAGTAGACCTTGCCGGCGGCGCCGTCGACCGCGATATCCGTGGCGTTCGCGCTGGTGATGATCGTCGTCACCGCGCTGGGGCCGGAGAAGGTCGGCGTGTTCACGCTCGCGCTCTGGATCGTGTTCCCGACTGGGTTGTTCCAGTAGACGCGGTTGCCGACCGGGTCGATCACGATGCGGGTAGGCGCGAAGCTACCGATCACCCCGACGGTGATCTCCTCGGGGATCTTGATCATCAGGTCGGGGTTGGAGCCGTCGAGGTTGGCGCGGTAGATCTCGCCGTACTTGGGGCGGGCCCAGAAGATCTTGCCGACCGTGGCATCCGCGGCGATCGCCGAGGCCCCGAAGGCCGGGATGAACTGCTGACCTTGGATGATCGTCTCGACACCGGTGCCGTCGATATTGGCGCGGCGGACCTTGGAATCGCCCCACTGCCGGTCGATCCAGTAGACCTTGGGCGTCGCGCCGCCGGTGACGGCGAACGGCGGCACGAGTTCGAGCGGGTTGGGGTTGGGCTCGCCAACGTTGTAGTTCTGCGTCGGCCGCGGCGGCTCGGCGACCTGCAGCGGCGAGAGCACGGAGCCGGCCGAGGTCACGCGGCCGATCTGCCCGGCGCTGGGGTCGGCCCAGTACACGGTGCCGCCCACGACCCGCATCGCGGTCGGGTCGGGCGCCCACATCGGCAGGACCTGGTTGGTCTGCGTCGCGAAGTTGAGCGAGGTGCTCCAGGGCGTCGACTTGGGCGTCGCCACAACGAGGTAGTACTCGTTGTCGCTCAGGCTGGTCGCCTCGGGCGGGAGCATCAGCGAGGTGATCGTGGATTGCGGCACGCCGGCGAGCGCATCGTCGTTGCGGACGATGCCGCGGGTGCCGCGGCCGGGCGTGCGGATGAGATAGAGCGCGGTGTCGAAAGCCGCGCCGGGGAAGCCCGCGCCCGGGTTGGGAACGGTCGTGGCGCGGAAGTTGGCAAAGTCGGTGATGCGGATGCGGTACATGTCGACATCCGCATCGTTGCTCAGCGAGCCGATGATGCGGATGATCGGGCCGTTGCCGGCGGTCTGATCGGGCCCGATGGTGTTGACGCCGTTCTGCCCCTCGTACTCTTCGCCGGCATCGGGCGCGGTTTCGTTCCAGATACCGTCGCCCTCGGCCGCGAGCCCGCGGACGGCGTAATCACCGTTGTTGTTGTGATCGACGGGCGCGGCGTACAGATCGCCCCAGTTCTTGCCGCTGACCGGGCTGTTCGCTCCGGACGCCAGGATGAGCGAACCATCGCGGAACACGCCCGAGGGCCCGCTTGTGGTGCGGGCGGTGTAGATCACCGAGCCGTTGTCGTTGAGCGCCGATGTGTGCGCGTTCGTGCTGATCTGGGAGTACAGCCCGAGCGGGCCTGCGCTCCCCTGCTCCGCGGCGACCAGACGCCGCGAGACTTCCTGGCCCGAGCCGTCGAGCTGCAGCACGGCGACGACCGTGCGCAGCTGCCCGCCGACATCGACCTTCGTGGTCAACAGCAGCTCGTTGTTGGCGTTGAGTTCGAGCCAGGTCGAGCCCAGATCGAACGACGACCATGTCGCGCCGACCGGCAACCCCAGCCCGCTCGCGGGCGTTCCTTCGGTCAGGAGCACCCGGTTCGTATTCGCCATGACGACACCCACCGCGGTGGCGGGATCGGCGCCCTCGAACGGCAGCAGGTCGAGCGCCTGCACCTTGAGGCCCGCGGCGTTGAGGTCCATCGCGCCGAACGACCGCACGACATGCGCGAAGGAGGGCGCGGACAGGAACCCCGTGCGGCCCTCGCCGATGTACGCGGTGACGAACCCGAACTCGACCGGGATCGCGCTCCAGAGCATCGCCTCATCGCGGTCGCGGTTGACGTTGGGCGTGTCCACCCGCACGAGCCACGACGCATCAGGCGCGACGGCGACACCCCAGATGCCCCGCCCGCCCTGTCCAGAGGGCGTGGTGATGAAGCCGCTGTTGACCTGGCCGTAGTCCTCGACCAGCAGGCGGCTCTGCACAACGGAGGTGACGGCAACGGGTTCGGTCGCGTGGGCGTGGCCGGCGGCGAGCATGAGCGCGGCGGCGGCTGGCAGGATGCTCTGAACAGGGGTGCGCATCGCCTGGTTTCCTCGTGATGGTGGCTGGCGGGTCAATGAGTGCACTGGCGCGGCGATCAGGCCGCCGCGGCGGCTGGGCGAATGGTCACCGACCCCCTCTGCGGGGCCGGCGGGACGGCGGCGCGGCCGAAATTCCTTGCGTCGCCCCCGCCGCCGCGCTAGTCTGGCACGAGTCTGAGACTAGGTCAAGCCCAAAAACCGCGTCGATCCCGGCCCCGAACTATCCTCCTGCTACGCCACTTCGCGACGATCACGCCGGCCGCCGGCCGATAAGACTCGCATTCACGTATCTGCGGCGACCGAGAACGGCCTCGCGGAGCCAGAGTTGCATGACTTTCAGCGGACCCAATCTCAACCCGATCGCCGCGGCAGAATCCTCGAACGGGACCCTGGCGCAGCGCGGCGCCTCGCTCGCGCAGAGCATCAAGCGGACGTTCGCGCCCATCGTCCGCTCGGCGGTCGGGGCCTCGCCGCGACCGGTGACGCTCTCACGCCGGTTCGAGATCGACCGCACGCTGGCGGCCCGAATCATCCGCTCGGTCCGCGCCGATGACGACCTGCTCGTGCTCCAGGAGATCCCGGCTCCCAACGGGCTGCGGATCTTCATCGACGCCGCCCGCAACGCCGGCACGCCCGAGACGCTGCTCCGCGAGGCGGAACGGACCATCGCCGCGTTCGAAGCGATGATCGACGAGTTCCCCGGCGGCCGCTCGGCGTTCACCGCGGCGATCGGCGATGTAGCCCCCGAGGTCCGCGACCGCACCGAGCGGGCCGCCAAACAGGCGGTGTTCAAGTCGATGTCGAACCTGCTGGGGTATCACGCAGAGGCGACGATCTCGACTGTGATCGTCCAGCCATCCGACGATGGACAGATGTGCGACTCGGCGCATGTCATGGTGAAGCGTGACCTGCGGCGGATCCGCGCGACCGTGCCGATCACTGCGTTCGGCCGGACGCTGCACGGCGACGGGGGCGAGCGCGGGCCGGTGCTCTGGAACTTCGAGGGGGATCGCCGGCCGCGGCCCGATGAGCCGTGCCTGCTGCCCGAGTTCTGCTCGGACCCGATCCCGCAACTCGATGTGCTCCAGCAGCGCGAGGTCTTTCTGTACACGCTGGGCGAGAACCAGCCGCCGGTGAACATGCCCGTCACGCTGACGAGCGGCTTTCTGGTGCGCGACGGCTTCCCGCGGTACTCGAACGCGACGGACCGCTATGGCTGGGAGTCGGTCGTGCCGCGGATCCCCAGCAAGGTGCTGATCACCGACATGCTGCTGCGGGACGACTGTTACCCGGGCTCGCAGCCGTTCGCCTCGCCTCGGCTGTACGGCCTGGCGAAGTTTCCGAACCAGCCCGACGAGAAGAGCTTCAAGCTCGACCAGCTCGATCTCTCGACGCCGATGGAGTTCCTGGGCGTGGGCGGGTACGACCTACGGATCCGCGAGATGCCGCAGTACACCGCGCTCATCGCGAGCGCGTTCGACCGTCTGGGATGGGACCCGACCCGCTTCCGGGCGTACCGCTGCCGGATTCAGTACCCGGTGCCGATGGTGTCGGTGACGCAGTGGATCAAGCTCGAAGATCGGTGATCTGATGCGAGGGAGCGCTTGCACCGGATCGGCCTGACCGATCGAGCGTTCGTCCATCTACGAAGGCTGAACCACCACGCCCGGCGGGTCGGGCACTAACGGCCGGTCGGGACGGCCGATCAGATCGGGTTGTTGATCCAGCCGTAGCTGAACGGCGTTCCGAAAGCGCCCCACACGTCCTTACGGCGTTCCAGGCGCAGCCAGCCCGAGCGGCGGCTGGTCACGTACACATCGTCGGCGGTGAAGTCGCCGGCTTCGACCGCGCGGGGGTCGTTCCCGGACGGGTGCTTGAACACCTCGGCATGGCCCTGCAGGAAGCCGATGTTGCCGACGCCGTTGTGGCGTGTCGTCACCTGATCGCCGCCGACACCGCCGCGCGATCCGCCCCAGAGGCCGAACCAGGCGTTGTCGGAATCGGGGTCGTCCTCGCCGCGGAGCTGGTTGTTGAAGAGGGTGTCCTCTTCCATGAAGAGCGGGAGGCCCGTGAACGAGACCAGTTCGCTGTCAGGAATGTTGTTGGGCGGATCGGACTGGGCCGGGAACTGGCCGGGGGTGCGGAGATACGCAGCGCGGGTGCCGGTCCACATGTACGCGCCCTCGACGCGGTGGACCATGGTGTAGTCCCAGTTGAGGGCGCGCTGCATGTTGAAGAGCGGGTCATCGGTCGAAGGCTGCTGGCCGTCGGTGCGGCCGCGCTTGTTGCTCGGGCACTCGGCGACTTCCTCGACGTTCTGGCAGTACTGGAACATCAGCCCGATCTCGTAGACCACGAGCGAGTTGGGTCCGCTGGCGATCGGGCGGCCGTACTTGCCCCAGCCCTTGGCGCCCCAGATGCGGTCCTTGTTGTCGTTGGCGTACATGCCCGCGGCGACAAGGGTCTGCTTCATGTTGGACAGGCACTTGACCTGCCGGCCGGCCTCGCGGGCTTTGCCCAGCGCGGGGAGCAGGATGCCGATGAGCAGCGCGATGATCGCGATAACGACGAGGAGCTCGATGAGCGTGAACGCAGCGCGCCGGCTGAACGCCGTGCGCCGGGCTGGAGCAACTCGATCGTGCGGAGAAGAGTCGGGCCGCATGAGCAGCCTCCTTCGTGCGAACTAGGCGGAACGGACAGGCCGCGGCTGAGCGCGAACCTCCGACCTGCGCGAGTCTAGCACGAGTCTGAGATCATTGCCAAGTCAATCCGACACGCCGACTGAACAGAAAAAAAGCCCGGCGTTTTCACTTGGTGGCCAATGCCCTTGGATCACCGAGGCGAATTCGGCGGGGCGGTTTTTTGTGGACGGCCCCCTGCATCGGCGGGAATTCGCACGCAGGCAGCGAAAGAGGCTTGCAGTGATCTCAGACTCATGCCAGACTGGTCCCCGTGGCCGGTAGCCGCCTCCGTGTGCGGGGTGTGCTTCCGGTCGCGACCCGCATCGGACCGCGGGTCACGCCGGTTTCCGCCCCGGCGTCAGTGGGTTCCGGTCCGAGGAGAGAAAGACATGACGCATGTGACTTGGGCGACCATTCTCGCGGTCGCGGCCGGCGCTTCCATCGCCGCCGCGGAGCCGAACGGGACTCGGTGGATCGAAGAGAACAGCGGTGGCACCAACGGGGCGACCGATGCCGGCCCGCTGTTTGGAACCGCGAATGTCACCGCTTCGGGCCAGCCCGGCGATCAGACGCTGACGCAGATCACCGGCATCCTGACCTTCCGCGATGACGTTGACCTGTACCGGATCCGCATCACCGATGCGGCCACCTTCTCGGCGTCGACCTTCGGCCCTCCCGGGAACACGAGCTCGGGCGACACGATCCTGGCGCTCTTCACGGAGACGGGCGTCGCGGTGGGTTGGAACGACAACCGGACCGAGTCGGCGACCTCGACGCTCTCGACGCTCACGAACGCGACGCTGACCAACGGCGGCTTCGGCGCGGGGATCTACTACCTCGCGGTGGCGCGGAACGATCTGGGCTTCGGCGGGACCTTCCAGGCCGCCGCGCTCGACAGCAACGGGAACGAGATCTTCCCGTTCACGGCGCCGCCCCCCGCCAACGGTGATGCGAACACCGACCGCCGCATGGAGTACGGCCCGACCACGCCGGGCACGACCCTCGAGTCGTGGCGGACGCAGAGCGGCGGCTTCCAGCCGTTCAACGCGAATTACAACGTGAACCTGACGGGCGTCGAGTTCTCCGAGGTGCCCGCGCCGGGCGCGACCGCGGCGCTGGCGCTCGGTCTCGCGGCCTTGGGGGGCCGCCGCCGCCGCTGACCATCGGCGGCGACGAGCAAACGCTCGGTGTCCGCGCCTTCTCCCCTCCGGCGGCACCGAGAAAAAGCCCCCGCGGTTCGCCGCGGGGGCTTTTTTCTGCGCTGACTGTGCGGTCGCGGGCGTTACTCGGGGATCTCGATACCGAGCTTCCGCAACGCGTTCTCGAGCGTCTTGGCCTCGGGGTTGTACCCCACCACTACCTCCGCGATTTTGCCGTCCTTGTCGATCACGAACATCGTGGGGATCGCGGACACGTTGAAGTGGCGCTTGGCGATGCTGGCATCGGACTCGCGGCCGGCGGGGTCACGCAGGAAGGTCAGGGAGTAGTTGGACTTCTCCTTGTCGAGCCAGCGCTGGTACGCGGCCTCCTCGTCGTAGACATTGAATGCGATGAACTCGACATCGCCCTTGGCGCTGCGGGCGATCTTGTCGACGTGGGGCATAGCAGCGCGGCAGGGGCCGCACCAGGTCGCCCACAGGTCGAGCACGATCACCTTGCCCTTGCGGTACTCGGTGAAGTTGATCGTCTTGCCGCTGGTGTCGACGACGTCGAAGTCGGGGACCTGCGTGCCGACGGCGCGGACCTGCGGACGCTCGACCGGGCGCGGCAGCGGGACCGACTTGAAGGTGGGCTCGATCGTGATCGAGGAACCGTCGACCGGCGCCTTGGCGAGCCAGTTCATGCCGGCGAAGCTGAAGGTGCCGCGGATGTCGAAGCGGTTGCCGTCGAGCATGAGCCAGAGCGGCTTGGGGATCGGTGTCTCGGTGGTGACGGGGGCATCGGGGTTGTTGAGCTTGTCGTACCGCGCATCGTTGTCGTTCTCGAGGAGCGTGACTTTGTACTGCTTGCCGTCGAGCGTGATCTCGCCGGTGCGGGCGGCGGCGCGGTAGTAGTTGACCTGTTCGCGGTCGAGGGCGGTGTAGAAGTTGAGGCCGTACTTGCCCTTGGTGGTTTCGCCGCCCTCGGGCGCCCAGACGACGTCGAACACATGCGTCGCCTGCATGTTCTTGCCGCCGTCCTGCCCGGCCTCGACCTTCTGCCAGCCGTTCTCGCCGTCGTTGGTGAGGTCGCCGTCGTTGTTGAGATCGAACCAGGCGCGGGGGGTTTCGCCGCTGGTGTCGAAGGCGGCGGCGTACGGGTGCTTGCCGCCGACTCCGAGCGTGAAGGTGATGTAGCGGGGCGAACCTGAATAGCCCGGCTCGGTGTGGACCCAGGCCGGCCGCTCGGTGGTGAGGGCCGAGCCGCCGGGCATGTACATCATGCCGTTCTCGCGGCTGCCCTGGGGATCGAACATGGTGGGCCTCATGGCGAGCTTGGCGGAGCCGCCGGGGCCGTCGGCCAGGGCGGGTGCGGCGAACGCGGCGGCCGCGATGGCGGCGACGAAGATGGGTTTCAAGGCGTGCTCCTTTGGGAATTGATGCGGGAGGCGGCCGCGGCCCGCGGCGCAGGGACCGATCTCAGACTCATGCCAGTCTACCAGACGCATCCGACGGGTCCATCCGTCATCTGCATCGAAGTTTAAGACCACCCGCGGAAACCGGGGGATGCAGCGCGAGATCCCTGCGGCGTTGGAAGGGCAGACGCGTGGGCGGCCGGCCGGTTCCGCAGCGCCGTTCAGCAGCCCGCCTGCCACCGCTCGAAGAAGAAGGCGATGTCGTCGCCATCGGTGCCGCCGGAGCTGTCGGCATCGGCCTCGCCGCGCTGCCAGTCGGCGAAGAAGGCGCCGATGTCGTCGCCGTCGACCCCGCCGGATGCGTCCCAGTCGGCGATGCAGACGGGGAGAGAGGCCTCGATCGCATCCCAGACGGCCTGGGCCGCGGCGTCGGCGCCGGCGAGGGAGAGGTGGAGGTCCGGCACGAGATTGGAGAGGATCCGCACTCCGGCGGGGAGTGTGGGGGGAGAGCCGACCACCGAGCGGAGTTCATTGCCGATGCGCAGGCCGTAGGACGCGTACCACTGATTCACGCCGTCGGTGATCCAGATCTGGCCGGAGGATGGGAAGTCGCTGGCATCATCGAGCGTAATGACGCCGTTGACGAGCGGGGTGATACCGATCGCCTCGGGCTGGCGGAAGTACCAGTCGGAGTCGAATGTGCCGCCGCGGTCGCCGAGCAGCGCGGGGAGGCTGACGAAGCCGGCGCGCGGGTCCGCGGCGGCGATATCCGCGAGATGGCCGGCGCGGGTGGCGACGAAGTTGTCGGGCGCGAAGCCCCACGAGTACATGCCGACGAGCAGCAGGTACGGCTCGGCTCCGCCGATCTCATCGATCGCAGCGCGGACGCGGGCGGCGATCGCCTCAACGTTCTGGCGGTAGACGATGGTGGTCTGCGGGCCGTTGCCCTCGTTCAGCCCGATGTTCGTACCGGTTGCGATGACGATCACCGGCGTCGAACCGGGGTCGGCGAAACCAAGCGCCCGCAACTTCGAGGCGAGCCCTTCGTTGGAATAGCCGCGGCCGGTGCCGAGGCGGCGGAGGTGATCGTCGTTTCGCCAGCCGCCCTCGGCGATGGAGGCAACGAGCATGCCGGGCTGGTCGGATGCGAGAAAGAGCATCCCATCCGAGTAGTAGAGCGTGTCGTTCGTTGGCTCGGTGGCGACGCGGGGCCTGGCCGCGAGGGCCTGGGTGGCGGGATCGAAACCCGCCGCGCGGAGCGGCGCGAGATCGAAGTCGACCGTGGTCCAGCCGGCGTGTCCGATCGGCACGCGGACCGCATCGGCGATGAAGAGACGTGACCCGCCGATGCGGACGAGTTCGAGATCGATGTTGAGGTCGGTCTCGTACGCGGGTGAATAGACGATGTGCCGCGCGATGAGGCTGTCGGATGCGAGCACCGCGCCCGATGCCGCGCTCCCCGCGATCAGGCCATCCGGATAGATCCGGAACTCGAAGCGCGGCGTCTGCGTGCTGAAGATCGCGAGATTGTCGAAGGTGATCATCGCGGCGGGCTCGGTGGCGAAGCCGCGGTGACCATCGGGCCACGCTTCCTCGATCCGCATCGGGACGACTCGTTCCGCGGCATCTGGGTTGCCATAGAACGAAGCGCCGACGCCGCGCATGGTGGTGTAGCCGCTGGGAACACCGATCCCGACGGGCGCGTAGATGCCTCGCCAGGCCCGAGGCCGCCAGCGGCGGTGGATGCCGACGGTCCATGGGGTGTGATTGGCGCCGTTGACCTCGCCGCCGAAGTTCGTGGAGATGCTGTCGCCGATGACGACCACCCGGGCATCGCCCTCGGAGAGCAGCGTGGCGAGTTCGGGCGGGATGCGGTAGGGCTCGGGCTGCGCGGCGGCAACGCCCGCCAGGCAGCCGGCGGCGGTCACGGCGGCGATGATGAAGGACCGGCGGGTGCGGCCGGGGGCGTTGAGCATTGGAAGCGCGATCTCCGGGCCGGGGCGGGCGCAGCGACAACCATGCGCTGCCGCCCACACCCTGCCACACACCGATGGTTCGCACCACCGGTTCACTGGGATCGCGCCGAGTTCTTCGTGTTTTCGGACCGGCGGGCCGGCGGTCGGACCCCCGGACCGGTCAGCAGCCGGCCTGCCACCGGGTGAAGAAGAAGACAATGTCGTCGCCATCGACCCCGCCAGATCCATCGGGGTCGGCCTCGCCGCGCTGCCAGTCCGTAAAGAAGGCCGGGATGTCGTCGCCGTCCACGCCGCCGGACCCGTCCCAGTCGGCGATGCAGGGCGGCAGCGAGTCGGTCACCGCGTCCCAGACCGCTTGAGCCACAACCTCCGCCCCTACCCGAGAGAGGTGCAGGTCGGCGTTGGTGGTCGCGAGAATCTTCGCGCCGACGGGCAGGCTCGCGGGCATGCCGACGACACCAGAGAGCTCGCTTGCGGTGCGGGAAGCGTACGAGCCGTACCACCGGCCGGCGCCGTCGGTTGCCCAGAACTGGCCGCTGGCGGGGAAGTCCGATGCATCGTCCACGGGGATCGCGCCCGCGGCGGGGACTGCCGTGGTAAATGCCTCGGGCTGGCGGAAGTACCACGTCGACTCGAAAGTGCCGCCGCGGAATCCGGTGAGAGCGGGCAGATTGACAAAGCCTGCTCGCGGATCGGCCTGGGCCAGTTCCCAGAGGCGGTCAGCGCGGCTCGTGACGAACTCGTTCGGCGGGAAGCCCCACGAGTACATGGCGACCAGAAGCGTGTAGGGCTCGCCCGCGTTGATCGCCGCAAGCTCGGCCCGGACTCGGGCGAGGATGGCGGCGACGTTGTCGCGGTACACCGTGGTGGTCAGGCCGCCGGCGGACTCGCGCGCCCCGACATTCGTGCCGGTTGCGATCACGATGACAGGCGTCGACCCCGGATCAGCGCAGCCGAGGGCCAGGAGTTTTGCGCGGAGACCGTCATCGCTGTAGCCGCGGCCCGAGCCGGTCGTCCGGAGGTGATCGTCGTTGGTCCAGCCGCCCTGCGCGATCGAGGCGACGAGCATGCCCGGCTGATCGGGATCAAGGAAGAGCACACCGTCAGAGCCGTAGACCGCGCCCGCGGCGGGAGTTCCGGCAACGCGGGGTCGGATGGCCAGCGTCTGCGTCAGCGCATCGAAGCCCAACTGTCGAAGGTTCGAGGCGTCAAAATCAAGCGTCGCCCATCCGGATTGGGAGGTCGGCAACATTTGAGTAGGGGCGAGTCGCAGCAGCGATCCCTGGTCACGACGGATCTCGAGGTCGATCGACGGAACGGTCAGGACCCCGGGGGGAGCGAACACGAGGTGACGAACGACAAGTTGATCGCGGGCCAGAACCGCTGCGGAAGCAAGGCTCCCGCCGGGGCTCGAGGCAGGGTACAGGCGGAACTCAAAGCGAGGAAGATTGGCTTGGAAGGCGGAGGGGTTATCAAAGGTGATGAGAGCCGAGGGCTCGGTCGCGAAACCGTCGTATGCACCGGGCCAGGCTTGATCAACCTGCATTTGCTGAGAGGATTCGGTCGCATCGGGACGGTCATAGAAGGAGCCACCCACGCCACGGAGATTCGTGTACCCGCTCGGCACTCCTGAGCCGACCGGTACATAAATGCCGCGCCATGCATCGGGCCGCCAGCGGCGATGGATGCCGACAATCCAGGGCGAGTGGTTTCGTTCGAGGTAGTCGCCACCGGTGTTCGTCGAGATGCTGTCGCCGACGACAATAACCCGGGCGTCGCCGCGGACCAGCAGCTCAGCGAGGTCAGGTGGGATGCTGTAATCGGGCGTCGTTTGGGCGAGGACGGTAACAGCGGACATGGCGAGCGCAGCGAAAGCAGACACAGACTGGCTGTATTTCATGAAGACTCTCCGGGGCTATGGGTCAAACGAAGGCGCAACGGGGCGCCGGCCGTGCGATCAGCGCACGATACCGTGGCCTCGTTCGAACCTATGAACCGCCGGGTTCAGGAAGGTTTGCAGGTAACCCGATGCGACTCCCGGGTAGTTATGCCACAGTACCTAGGTGTCCAAACGAAAACAGCCGCGGCCAAGGAAACTCTCGTTCCCGGCCGCGGCTGATAGGGTGTCGCTTTATTAATGTGTTGGAATCGGCAGTCCGACTCCAGTTACTTTGCTGCAGCTGTCAGACCGGCGTTCAGCAGCCGGTCTCCCAGCGGGCGAAGAAGTAGGTGATGTCGTCGCCATCGGTGCCGCCGGACTGGTCGATATCCGCGTTCCCCATCTGCCAGTCGGTGAAGAAGGCGCCGATGTCGTCGCCGTCGACGCCGCCCGAGCCGTCCCAGTCGGCGGGGCAGCCGACGCCGATAACGTCGACCTGCGCACCGTCGGTCTGCAGTGTCTCGCACTGGCCGGTGATGATGCAGACGTAGTTCCCGGAGTCGCCCTGCTGCGCTTCGGTGATGACGAGCTGCGGGCTCTGCGCGCCGGAGATGCGATCGCTGTTCTCGAGCGGCTGACCGTTCTTCTCCCACTGATACGAGATCGTGCCATCGCCGACCGTCTCGACCAGAAGAACGATCCGGTCACCCTCCATCACCGGCTCGGTGATGGCCGGGTGGAGCACGATCGAGAGGGCGGGCCGCCCGAAGCGGGCGATCCGCTCGGCGGAGACACCGCTCGCCCGGGTGAACTGGCCGCCGACCCAGAGTGACTCGGTCTGCGGGCCGTCGCCGTCGGGGTCAATCGCCTGGAGCGTGAAGGCGGTGTTGTTGAGGCCGGAGCCCATGTCGGACCAGGACACACCATCGAACTTCGCGATGCGGTTGACGGGTTGTCCGGCGACCGTGGTGAAACTGCCGGTCGCGACCAGGACCGGTCCCGCACCCAGGTCGATGACCTCCAGGCTCTCGACCGTGCCGCCGATGCCGCCCGCGACGTCCCACCAGCGGGTTCCGTCCCAGCGGGCGATGCGGTTGGCCGAGACCGTTCCCGCGGTGGTGAAGCTGCCTGCTGCGTAGAGCTCGCCGTTGTACACAGCGAGGGCCTTCACCTCGTTGTTGCAGCCTTCAGCAAGTGCGTGCCACTGCGTGCCGTCCCAGCGGGCGACGCGGTTGGCGGCAGCGCCGCCGGCGGTCGTGAAGCTGCCCGCGGCGTAGAGATCACCGCCGAAGGAAACGAGGCTGTAGATGGTGTTGTTCATGCCCGACCCAAAGGTCGACCATGCGTTCTCGCCGAGCGTGGCGATGCGGCCGGCCGGGACGGTGAAGCCGCCGCCCACGACGAGCTCGCCGTTGTGGACCGTCATCGCGCGGCCGGTTGAGTTGAGGCCGCCCGCGACCTCGACCCACGCGCCATCGATGAAGGCCGCGAAGCGGTCGACATCGTCGTTGTCGCCGGATTCAGTGAAAGACCCGGTGGCGTAGAGCACGCCGTCGTGCACCGCGACAGCGTTGACCGCGCCGTTGAGGCCATCACCGAGCGGGGCATACCCCTCGCCGGTATAGAGCGCGACGCGGTCGATCAAGCCCGAGCCGATCTGCTGGAAATCGCCGGCAACGACGACGCCAGCACGCGTTTCATCTTCGTACTGTGCGAAGGCGCGGACGATGCCCTCGCTCCCCTTGGCGAGTGAGGCGTACATGCCGTCGCGGTAGAGGATGTTGCGGTCGACGCTGAGCCCGCCGCCCTGTGTCATCGCGCCGGCGATAAAGAGCGTCGAGAGGCCATCGACAAACATCTGCTGTGTGGTATGCGGGGTGGAGTTTACGCCAGCGCCGAGCGGGGCCCAGTCGACGCCGTTCCAGAGGGCGAGGCGGTTGGCCGCGCCGATACCCGCGATGGTGAAATCGCCGCCGGCGAGGAGGAGATCCTGTCCCTCGACCTCGACCGTCGTCAGCAGCGTGCCGTTCCCGCTCAGCCCGGCGCCGCAGTCACGCCACGTCTCGCCGTCCCAGCGGGCGATGCGGTTGGCCGAGACCCCGCCGGCCAGGGTGAAGCGTCCTGTGACGAAGAGTTCGCCGTTCCACATCCAGAGCTTGTCGCCCTGGTTGTTCAGGCCGGACCCGAGGGCCGACCACTCCTGTCCGTCCCACGCGGCGATGTTCGCCGCGGCGACGCCGCCGGCGGTCGTGAAGGAGCCGGTGACGTACAGCTTGTCGCTGACCCCGTCGTTGTAGATGAACATGTCGGTGACGGTGCCGTTCAAACCGGCGCCGAGCGGCTGCCACTGCGAGCCGTCCCAGCGGGCGATGCGCGAGACCGGCCGCGTGCCGCTCTGCGTGAAGGCGCCCGCGGCGTACATCTCGGGGCCGTTGCC
Organism: Planctomycetaceae bacterium; assembly: GCA_040255445.1. Classification (GTDB taxonomy): domain Bacteria; phylum Planctomycetota; class Phycisphaerae; order Phycisphaerales; family UBA1924; genus JBDZUZ01. The sequence goes on from JBDZUZ010000007.1 coordinate 50,165, forward strand.
GGTATCGAACTCGCAGAGGGCGTTGACGGTGTTGTTGAACCCTGTCGCCATGGGCGACCAGGACACGCCGTCCCAGCGGGCGACGCGGTTGACGGCCACGCCGCCGGCGGAGCTGAAGGCGCCGGCCGCATAGATGATCTCGTGTCCGTTCTCGTCGCGGGCGAGCAGTTCGTTCAGCGTGCTGTTGACACCGCCGCCGACCTCCTGCCAGCCCTGCGGGGTCCAGCGGGCGAATCGGCTCGCGGTGTTCCCGCTGGCCGTGTCGAACGAACCGCCGATGTAAACGGTGTGCTGGCCGTCCTGGCCGCGGGCCATGACGGAGGTGCGGACGACCTGGTTGACCTCGGCGGTCGGGAACTCTCGGCTCCACGCGGGGTCGCAGGTCTGGGCGATCGCGGGGGCGGCGACGCCGACGAGAGCGCCGGCCGCGGCGGCGAGCGCGCAGGCGAACCAGTTCGAACCGGTGCGGTTCATCATCTTCGTGTCCTTTCAGCAAGTGGTGCTCGGGGCCGCCGGCGCATCAGCGGTGGATGCGCATCACGTCGGGCGGCCCTCCGGAGCGGGTCCCCTCCTGTGGGTCCCGCTCGCTCGTTCTGTGGGCGTAATTTGGCCGTCGCTCTCAGAGCAATCAATTCGGAGCCTGAGAACAGGGGAGGTGTCAAACTCGGCAAGAAAGGCCGAGCGCGAGCCGCCTCAGAACGGAGGATGGAAATCGCGTTCCACCGCTTGTTTCCCGTTGAGTTTCGCTCAGAACAGGCCCGCGACCTCTGCGGCGACGCCGGGTGTTCTCACGACCGCGAGCGTCTGAAAACCGTCGAACTGCGCACTCACGGTCTCGTCTGCGCAGCGCCGGGCGGGGCGTAGGGCGGAACTCGCGCAAGGAAAAGGCCCGCCGCGGTGCGACGGGCCCTCCCAGGGAGCACTCCCCCCGGAGCCCCCCAAGGTCTGATTGTCGGCCGCGTCAGCAGCCGGTCTGCCAGGCGTTGAAGAAGCCGACGATGTCGTCGCCATCGGTGCCGCCGGAGCGGTCGAAGTCGCCGTTGCCCTGCTGCCAGTCGGCGAAGAACGCGCCGATGTCGTCGCCGTCGACGCCGCCGGAGGCGTCCCAGTCGGCCGGGCAGAGGGCGAGGATCTTGACGGCGTTGGTCTCGTAGAGGATCTGCACGCGGCCGGGGCCGAGCGGGATGGGCTGGTTGAAGGTGGTGAACTGTCCGTTGCGGACATCGCAGGAGATGATGGTGTAGAGCTGGCCGGGCGCGGGGTCGTAGCCGTCGATGAAGGTGAGGTTGAGGGTGCCGGCGAGGAAGACATCGTCGCCGACGGCGATCTGGTCGTAGCCGGTGCCGGCTTCGCTGCCGCCCAGTTCGATGTTCAGCACACCGCCGGCGCCCTGGGTGTAGTCACCGGAGATCGTGATGCGGCCGGGCGAATCGCCGGGGTTGAACTCGGCGCCGGCGTTCTCGACATCGCCGAAGATCGAGCCCGCGCCGTTCAGTTCGCCATCGGCGAAGACCATCGGCTGGTTGACGCGGATATTGCCGCCATTCAGGTGCACCTCGCCGCCGGCTCCCTGCGAGAACCCGCCGTTGAGCTGGAGCTCGCCCTGTTCGATGTTGATCAGCCCGTTATTGGTAACCGGGTTGGTCAGGTTGGCGGGCGATGGGCTGCTCTTGCGGAGTGCGCCGTTGTTCATGAGCGGCGCGGGACGAGCCGCATCGGGCTGCCTCCATGTGACGTAAGCGAACTCGATCGTGCCGTTGTTGACGACACCGCCGTCGTGCATCGAACGGGTCCAGCCGTTGTTGTCGTGCAGGGTGCCGTTGTTGACGATCCGGCCGTTCAGCGTCTTATTGCCGCCGCTGAAGAGCATGGATGAGCCCGCGGCGATCGTGATCTCGGCGCTGGGATCGATGTCGAGCGTTCCGCCCTCCCACACCAGCGGGTTACCGGTCATGGTGTAGAGCAGGTCATCGGGGATCGTGGTCGTCGAGCCGCGGAACTCGACCACGCCGTCGTTCGTGCCGGCCAGGCGACCCGAAGCCGAGCAGGTCGCCATGCGGAAGGTAGCGCCGTTGGCGACGGTGTAGGTCGCCGCGGGGCCCGACACCAGCGACTGATCGATCGAGATCAGCCCGTTCTGGTGATCCAGGGTGCCGTTGTGGTTCAAGGCGATGTTCAGGTTGGCCGGGCTCGGGCTGGTCTTGGTGATGTTGCCGGTGTTGTTCAGAGTGCCCGTGCCCGTCCAATTGACGTACGTCCAGTCGATCTGGCCATCGGTTGTGATCGTCGCGTTGTCAAAGGTCCGCGTCCAACCGGTGAAGTCGGACATCGTGCCGTGGTTGACGATGTCGGCGGCGAGCGTCTTGTTGCCGCCCTCGATGCGGAAGACCGAATCGCTGTCGACGGTGATCACCTCGTCCGACGGCGCGGTGAGCGTGCCGCTCTCCCACGCGACTCCGTTGCCGGCGAGGCTGATGAGCAGATCGTCGGAGAGGGTGGCGCCGCCGAAGATCCGGCACGACCCGTCGTTCACGCCGACGAGCGTGCCGCCGAGCGTGGTGCCGGTGAAGCGGAGTTCGCTCCCGGTCGCGATCGTGTAGGCCGAGCCGGGCTGAGAATCGAGAGCAACCTGCAGGTTGACGAGGCCGCCGTTGAGCGTCCACGGGCCGGAGTTCTCCACCGGCATCGTGATATTCGCCGGGCTGGTGGTGTCCTTGGTCAGAGCGCCGCGGTTGATGAAGCCGCTGTTGGCATCGGCGGTTGTCCAGTTGACGTAGCTCCACGCGACCGAGCCATTGCTTTCGATCACGGCGTCGCTGAAGGTGCGCGTCCAGCCGGCCTCATCGGTCAGCGTGCCGTTGTTGACGATGCGGCCCGCGAGCGTCTTGTTGCCGCCGCGGATGCGGAAGAGGCTGTTGGGTGCGATCGTGAGCGTGGCCGCGGGATCAATACTGAGCGTGCCACCCTCCCAGATCATGCCGGCGTTCATGATCGCGAAGGTGGTGTTCGATGGGATCACAGCGCCGCCGTTGATGTCCATGGTCGCGTCGGAGGACCCGCTGAAGGTTCCCGACAACACGCAACCCTGGAAACGAACGGAACCGCCCGTCAGGTTCCAGGTCGCGCCGGGCGCGGAGGTGACCGAGACGCCGAACGTCGAGAGCCCACCCGCGGCGTTGAAGTCGCCATTCTGCTCGAACGGGATGGAGATGTTCGCAGGGCTGGCCGTCGTCTTGTCAAGGGTCCCGTTGTTGACAGCCCGCGACGTCGTGTCACCGCCCGCGCGGGTCCAGTTCACATAGGTCCACCCCAGCGTGCCGTTGCTGGTGAGGATGGCGTTGGAGAACGTCCGCGTCCAGCCGTCGCTATCGGTCATGAGCCCGTTGTTCACGATCGACGTGGAGAGCGTCTTGTTGCCGCCGGTGATGCGGAACTGGCCGACGTTGGTGAAGCCGTTCGCGATGTTCAGCGTGCCGCTGTCCCAGGTGACGATGCTGGCCGCGGTGTGGCTCATCGACATGATGTCGACGGAGGTGTTGATGGTGACCGCGTTGCCGCCCAGCAGCACGTTATCGGCGGGCCCGGGGAACTGGATCGGGGCGACGCAGCTGTTGTACCCCCAGTTGTTCAGCGTGCCGAAGCCGCCCCCCGGGCAGCTGGTGGAGCAGGTCCCGCCCCAGAGATTGCTGCAGTTCGGCGAGAAGGTGAAATCGATCGCCGAGGCGGTGCCCGCGGCGGCGACGATCGCACCGCCGGCGAGCGTGCGGATGAATCTGCGGTTGTGCGTGCTGAACATCACTGTCTCCTGTGGGTTGAACCCGCGTCGTCGCCGTTGCTCACGGATCCCGGGACGCTTCCACAGACACTGGGCGTGCGGGCACGGGCATCTGACAAAATCGGGAGGGTGTTCTTCCTTTCCGGTCTACGCCGGCACGGACGCGGGCCGGCCCGTGGTCAAAATTGATCGGGCTCCCGACCACGGCGGGGACAAAGCTGCCTAGTTTCACAGCGTCCGCGTTAAAGGCCTGCCGCGGCTGCCGGAGATCCCCCTCCCTGGCCGCGGCACGCACCGGACCCGCCCACCGGGCCCGATAGCTCTTTCCTACCGAATGAACGCACCGGCTACAACGAGAAATTCCGCGTCGGGTACCCTTTTTGTCCCGCTGTGATAATCTGGGAAGGTGTTCAGTCAGACCACACACGCCAGCCTGCTTGCGCGGCTCCGGACGGGATCCCAGTCGGTGGACCCCGCGGCGTGGCATGAATTCCACGACCGCTATGCCCAGCTCATCCGCGGATTCGCGAACCGGCAGGGCGTCCAGCCCGCGGACTGCGACGACGTTCTGCAGGATGTGCTCCTCTCGCTCACACGCGATCTGGGGAAGTTCGAGTACGACCCGGAGAAGGGTCGCTTCCGCTCCTATCTCAAGACGGTGACACTCCACGCGGTTTTTCGCAGAATGCGTCAGAACCGCGCTGCCGGCCGGCCAGAGGAGGCGGAGCGGCTCGCCGCGGCGGCGATGTCCGACCCCAAGATCGAGGAATCGTGGGAAGAGCAGTGGAGGCAGCACCACATGCGTCGCGCTCTGCGGACGATCCGCGCCGAGTTCAACGATGACGATGTCGCGGCCTTCGAGCACTACGTGATGCAGGGGCAGCCCGCGGCGGAGGCGGCGGCCACGCTCGGACTGTCGACGGATCAGGTGTATCAGGCCAAGTCGCGGATCCTCAAGCGGTTGACCGCGGTGATCGATGCCCAGGTCGCCGAGGAGGGGTAAGACCGGCGCCACCGCCACACGGAAACGTCGCCTGAACGACATCGACAGCCGCGGGGATTCATGAGCAGTGAGACCTGGTACAGCAACACGGAGTCGCTCGAGATCGAGCTCAAGCGGTTTGCCAGGACCGAGGCACGGTCCCCGCAGATCGCCGGGTACGAGGAGCTCCGCGAGATCGACCGCGGCGGCCAGGGCGTCGTGTTCAGCGCGGTGCAGCGATCAACACGCCGCAGAGTCGCGATCAAGCTGCTCAAGGACGGGGCCTACGCGAGCCAGCGGGCCAGGCGGCGTTTCGAACGCGAGATCGACGCCGTCGCCGCTCTGCGCCATCCCGGGATCGTCACGATCTACGACAGCGGCGCAACCGACACCGGCGACCTGTACCTGGTCATGGAGTTCGTCGAGGGGACGCCCCTCGACCGGTTCGCCGCTCGCTCCGGTGACCGCTCTCCGCACCGATGGGTCGCGATGGTCGCCGGCATCGCCGAGGCGGTGCACCACGCGCATCTCCGCGGCGTCATCCATCGCGATCTCAAGCCCTCGAACATCCTCGTGGATGCGCACGGGAACCCGCACATCCTGGACTTCGGGCTGGCGAAGCTGGCGCCGGAGGCGGGATCCGGCGAGCTGGGCGAGGCAGCGCCCACGGTCTTCAGTGTCTCGGGCGAGTTCGCCGGGTCGCTCCCGTGGGCGAGCCCGGAACAGGCCCGCGGCGACGGCCACGCGATCGATGCCCGCACTGATGTCTATGCCATCGGTGTGATCCTCTACCAGTTGATCGCCGGCCGCTTCCCCTACGACGTGTCGGGCGGGCTGTCTTCGGCGATCGGGAACATCCTCAACGCGGAGCCGACGCGGCTGACCACGGTCGACGGCAACGCCGCGGCGGACCTGGACACGATCGTCCGCAAGGCGCTCTCGAAGGAGCCCGAGCGGCGGTACCAGTCTGCGGGCGATCTCGCGGCGGACCTGCGCCGGTACCTGGCGGGCGAGCCGATCCTCGCTCGGCAGGACAGCGCGTGGTACGTGCTCACGAAGGCCGCGCGTCGGAATCGCGTGGTGATCGGTGCTTCCGCGGTCGTCATCATCGCGCTCGCTGGATCGCTGATCGCCGTGACCGGCGCCCTGGGGCGGGCCGAACTCCAGCGGGACCTCGCGCAGACCGAATCGGAACGGGCGCAGGCCGAAGCGCGGCGGGCGCAGGCGACGCTGGAGTATGTGACCTCCACGATCGCCGCGGCGGACCCCGACAACCCCGGCGGCGGCCGCGAAGTGCGGCTGGTGGATGTGCTGACGAAGTTCGCCGGCGGCGTGGATACGGCCTACGCGGACGATCCGGCGACGGCGCGGCAGCTGCACAGGACGCTCGGGCAGTCGTACAACTCACTGGCGCTCTACGAAGAGGCGGAACGCCACTTCAACGCCGCGATCGCGCTCATGCCCGAGGGCGAGCGCACCGACGGCATGTTCGAGACCGAGGCGGATTTGGGGACGGTCTATATCCGCCAGGGCGATGCCGCCAAAGCGGAGAAGCACCTGAAGGATGTGATCGCACGCTGGCGTGAGCGCGGCGACCCGGATCCCAAGGCTCTCGCGATCACGCTTTCGACCCTCGGTGTTGCGCTGCGGCAGCAGAGCCGGCCCGATGAGGCGATCGCGCTCTACCGGGAGGGGCTCGCGCTGCTCGATGCCGAGCAGCGCGAGGACGCGATCGGGCTGGGCCTGCGCGGCAACCTCGGGTCCGCGCTGCAGGAGAACGGCGACTTCGCCGCCGCGGAGGAGATCTATCTGCAGGTCGTGCCCGCGCGGATCGCGCTCCACGGCCCGGATCACTCCGAAACGATGATCGCGCGGAACAACCTGGGGATGCTGTATCTCGATCAGGGCAAGCTCGCCGAAGCCGAGCCGATCCTCGAGGAGACCGTTGCATCCGCCCGCCGGGCGCGGGGCAGCGACGACCCCGTCACGCTGACGCTGCTGAACAATCTCGCGAAGCTCAAGCAGGATCTCAAGAAGCTTGATGAGGCTCAAACGCTCTTTGCCGAGTGCGTCGAGGGCCGTACCCGTGTGCTCGGGCCCGATCACCGCGACACCGCGCTGGTCATGGCGAACTACGCGGTGCTGCTGGCCGAACTAGGCCGGCAGGATGAGTCCGCCGCGATGACCAAGAACGTGCTCGACATCCGAGTCCGCACGCTGGGCGAGAAGAACCTCGACACCATCATTTCCTTCAACAACTACGGCCGGACCCTGCAGATCGCGGGCAAGCCCGAAGAGGCCGAGACGCAGTTCCGCAAGGCGGTCGAACTATCATCGCCAGAGAGCGGTGTGCTCCCCGAGGGACACTGGATCCACGCGGTCTTCCTGGGCACGCACGCGCACTGCCTCAACGAGCTCGGCGAGCACGCGCGGGCGGAGGCACAACTCGCGACGGCCTACGAGACACTCAATTCCGCGCTCGGCCCCGCCCACAACCACACCAAGCGTGTCGCGGCAAACATGGCGCTGGTGATGGATGCGACCGGGCGCCCCGATGAAGCGGAGGTCTGGCGGAAGCGGGCCGAGTAGCGCGATCCGCGCCGGTATGCGGGCAGAACGAGTATCGATCGGGATAGGGGGGAGCCTTGCGGCTCCTCCCCTCCCACACCACCGTGCGT